>JACVJD010000088.1 GCA_015711825.1 Candidatus Solincola daggyaiensis | reverse complement strand
CTCTATGTCGCCGCTGCGCAACCCGTCCAGCACGTTTTCCATTTCATGGGAAAGCTCGGTAAGCTGGTCGAAGCCCATGGTGGCGGACATCCCCTTGAGGGTATGGGCGGAACGGAAGATCTCCGTGAGCACGTCGGGGTTTCCGGGGTCCCTCTCCAGTTCCACCATGGCCTGGTTTAGGGCCTCCAGGTGCTCCTGGGCCTCGTTGATGAAGAGCTCCTTGTACTGAGAAACGTCCATATCCTTACCGTGGCGGTTATCAGGGCTTCCTAGATCAGCTCCAAGACCTTGTCGGGAATCATCTCCAGGGATACCACCCAGTCGACGCACCCCTTCTCAATGGCCGCCTTGGGCATGCCGAAGACCAGGCAGCTCTCTTCGTCCTGGGCGATAGTGCTGCCCTTGTTGTTCTTTATCTTCTCCATGCCCTTGGCCCCGTCCGAACCCATCCCGGTCAAGATCACGCCTATGGAAAGTGGGCCATAGACCTCCGCCGCCGTGATCATGGTGGTATCGATGCGTGGCGACGCGCCGGCGCGGTTCTGAGAGTCCATGAGCTCCACCCTCCCCCCGCCCTGCATGTCCGGCGCCACGATGAGGTCCTTGCCGCCGGGGGCCACCAGCGCCACTCCGGGGCGCAGGGGCTCGTTCTCCTCCGCTTCCTTGATCTGCATGTCACAGAGGCTGTTGAGGCGCCCGGCGAAAGAGCGGGTGAAGACGCCGGGCATGTGCTGGACTATGATCATGGACGCCGGGGTTTCGGCGGGAAAGCGCGGCAGGATCTCCGCCAACGCTTTGGGCCCGCCCGCCGAGGCCCCGATCACCACCACTTTATCGCCCCCATGCGCAGCTGGTTTAGCCGCCAAGGCTCCCCGCTTTCCCGGGCGCGCCCTTCCCTTGAGTACCTCTCTGCTGGCCTGCGCGGCCGTCCGGACCTTCAAGACCACCTCGTCGCGCACTTCCTTGACCGCGGAGGGATAGTGCGAGGGCTTGGCTATGAAATCCACCGCCCCCAGCTCCAGGGCCTTAAGGGTGGCGGTGGCCCCCTTTTGCGCCAGGGCGCTGAGCATGATCACCGGCCGGGGATGCTTGCGCATGATGTATTCCAGCGCGGTGAGCCCGTCCATCTCCGGCATATGGATATCCATGGTCACCACGTCCGGGTCCAGCTCGGTCACCGCCCGGATCGCCTCCACGCCGTTGGAGGCGGTTCCCACCACTTCCATATCGTCGTTGCCGGCTATCACATCGCGGATCAACTTTCGCACCAGGGCGGAATCATCGACGATCAAGACCCTGATCTTGCGGGACAAGCGGTTCACCTCCAGCCCCTCGGAGGAGTCGGCTTACTCTTTGAGGGCCTTCTCCACCGCTTCGATGACTTTCGAGGGCTGGAAGGGTTTGATGATGAAGTCCTTCGCCCCCGCCTCCAACGCCTCGACCACCAGCGGCTGCTGGCCCATGGCGCTGCACATGAGGATCTTGGCGTTGGGGTCGATCTTCATAATCTGCTTGACCGCCTCGATGCCGTCCATTTCCGGCATGACGATGTCCATGGTCACAAGGTCAGGCCTCGTCTCCTTGAAGCGCTCCACCGCTTCCACGCCGTTCTCGGCCTCTCCCACCACCTCGAAGCCGTCCTTGGACAGGATGTCCCTGATCATCATGCGCATAAAGAGGGCGTCGTCGACGATCAGCACGGTCGGCGCCATCCTTTCCTCCTTTCCTTGCGGTCTTCTTTATATATGCGCACACACGTATGCTGTTCGCATGCCTAGAACCCCATGCCGGCCATCTCTTCCAGCGAGAGCACCTTGGTGAGGTCCAGCAGGATGATCAGCCGGTTATCCTGCTTGACCACTCCTTGCAGGTACGCGGCGGCGATGTCGGCCGCCAGGGTGGGGCTCGGCTCCACGGCCTCCGCGCTCACGCGCAGCACCTCCGATACCGAGTCGACGATCATGCCCACCTTGACCTCATCCGCCTCCACCACGATGATGCGGCTCTCGCCGCTCCTATCCGCGGACTCCAGGTTCAGCCGCTTGGCGAGATCGATGACCGCTATTATCTGCCCGCGCAAGTTGATGATCCCCTCCACGAAATGCGGGCTCTTGGGCATGCGGGTGATCTCCTCCATGCGCATGATCTCGCGCACCTGCGTGACCTCGACGGCGAATTCCTCCCGCCCCAGGCTGAAGACCACCAGTTGCATCTCGTCTGCCGGCCTGCTTTCGTTCGCCATCACCGTCTCCTCTCGCGCCGCGCCCGTCGTTACGCGGCTTAAGACTCAATATATCCCAACCGCAACCCGCCCACAACGAACGAGGCGGTTCGTCACACCTTGAACTCCCTCTGGATCTCGCGCAGGCGGTTGGCTATCTCTTCCAGTTCGTGCGCGGCGGCGGTCACCTCCTGCATGGCCGCCGTCTGCTCCTCGATGGAAGCGGACACCTCCTGGGTGGCCGCCGCCGCCTGCTCGGATATACCCGCTATGGAGGTCATGACCTCCACCACCTTGCCGCTCTTCTCCGCTATCTGTTGCGTGGCCTCGTAGATGGAGGCCACCCGGTCCGCGATATTGTGCGAAGCCTGGTCGATCTCCTGGAGCATAAGCTGCGCCTCCGCCACCACCATGTTTCCCTCCTCGGCCTCGCGCGTCCCCCCCTCCATGCCCGCTATGGTATGCTCGATGCCCCGCTGGATCTCCCGCACCAGGTTGGCTATCTGCGAAGCCGCCTTGGCGGAGCCCTCCGCGAGGTTGCGCACCTCGCCGGCCACCACCGCGAAGCCTCGCCCCTGCTCCCCCGCCCGCGCCGCCTCGATGGCGGCATTGAGGGCCAGGAGGTTGGTCTGGTCGGCGATGGAGGTGATGACGTCCACGATGAGGCCGATCTGGGCGGAATGCTCGCCCAGCTCGCGCACCGCTTCCGCGGATGCGTCCACGGTCTTCTTTATCTGCTCCATCTTCTGCGTGGCGCGTCGCACCGCTTTTACGCCCTTCTCTACCGTCTCCTGGGCCTGGGCGCTGTAGTGCCTCGCCTCCTGGCTCCTTTCGGCGGCAAGGCCTATCTCCTCCACGATCTCGGCTACCGTGGCCTGGGCCTGTACTATGGCGTGAACCTGTTCCTCCGAACCCCGCGCCAGT
This sequence comes from Candidatus Solincola daggyaiensis, assembly GCA_015711825.1. Classification (GTDB taxonomy): domain Bacteria; phylum Actinomycetota; class Geothermincolia; order Geothermincolales; family RBG-13-55-18; genus Solincola_B; species Solincola_B daggyaiensis. The sequence goes on along the minus strand of JACVJD010000088.1, from coordinate 7,884 downwards.
TGCGACACGGTATTGGCCGTTTCCTGCGCCGTCTCGGTGGTCTCGCGAGAAACCCCCGACATCATCTCGCTGGCGGAGGTGAGCTGGTCAGCGGTCTCCAGCTGTTCCTTGATCACCTCGCGCATGGAATCGGTAAAGTCGTTCAACGCCTGCGCGAACCCCTCCATGATGCCCGCTCGCTCGGCATCCACGTGGGAGGTGAAGTCTCGCTTAGCGATTCTTTCCAGGTGCTGCGTAAGCATTCCCACCGCCTTGAGCTGGCGGAGAAGAAAGGCCATGATCCCCGCCGCCATCGCCGCCACCAGCAGGAGTCCGAAAAGCAGTCCCGAAAGCGCCGGGCTCCAGGAAAGCCTCTCCCCTGCGTAGGCCACCCCTATGCTTCCTGCGATGCCCAAGAGCGCGAAGGACGCCAGCACCTTCAGCAACAGGCCCGAAAGCCCGCTGCCTCGCCTTCTGCCCATCCCTCCGTCGGCTCCGCTCATGCCGCTCCTCCGCTCAGACTTTGAAGCCGCTCACCAACTGGTTGAGCTTTTCCGCCATGGCGGCCAGCTCCGCCGCCGCGGCCGCCATCTCCTGCATGGAGGCAGTCTGCTCCTCCACGGTGGCCGACGCTTCCTCCGACGACGCGGCCGTCTCGTCCGCGATGCTGGCTATCTCCGTGATGGCCTTCAACGCCTCCTCGTTTCCCAGCACCTGCCGCCGCGTGGTCTCGGCGATCTCGCTGGCGTACCTGGAGGTGCTCTGTATGGACACCGCGATCTCCTGCAAGGCCTTGCCGGCCTTCTCCACCACCTCCGTGCCTCCCCTTACCTGTTCAATGGCGGAGTCTATGCTGGTCCTCATGCGGTTGACTCCCCCCTGTATCTCGCGGATGAGGTTGGAGATCTGCTCCGCCGATTTACGCGAGTTCTCCGCCAGGCTGCGCACCTCCTCCGCCACCACCGCGAAGCCTCGCCCCTGCTCCCCCGCTCGCGCCGCCTCGATGGCGGCGTTGAGGGCCAGGAGGTTGGTCTGGTCGGCCACGCTGGTTATAACATCCACGATGATGCCGATCTGCATGAAGCGCTCCTCCAGGCCCGTGCTGGCATCCATCACTGCCTCTGCGGCGCCGCGGATGATGTCCATGGCGCTCGCCGTCTCCACCGCCGCCTCGGCCCCCCTCTGGGCGATCTCGATGGCTTCCATGGCCGCCTGGTTTGACAGGTCCGCCTTCTCGGCCATCTCCTGCATGGAGGCGGTCATCATCTCCATGGCGTGGGAGGTTTCCAGCACCCTCCGCGCCTGCTCCTCCCCGCCCTTGGCGATATGGGCGATGGTGCTGGAGATGTCCTGGCTGGAGGCGTTCATCTGCTGGATGACCGCGGACATCTGCTCGGCGCTGTTGCTCAGCTCCCCGGCTATCCTGCCTATCTCCGCCACCGAGCCCCTTAGTGCCCCGATCATCACGTTGATGGAATCGGCAAGCGGGCCGAAAGTCCCTTTGTCATCGACCTCTATGTGGCGCGTGAGGTCGCCGTCCCCCGCCGCCACCTGCTGTACCTGCCAGGTCAACTCCCGCATGCTCCCGGACAGCCAGCGGATGAAGAGATAGCCTGCGAGGGCGGCCACCGCCAGCTCCACCACCAGAAGGACTATGAGGGCCGTCTTAGCGCCGTCCAGGATGCCCCTTGCGGAATCCACCTTTTCCCTCGGCTCCCCGGCCTCCATCTTTCCCGCCGCCTCCCCGGCCCGGGAGGATCCCACGGCGACGAGGATCACCCCCAGTACCCCTGAGGCCAGCGCAAGCGCAAGGAAAAGCGCCGCGGCCGCCAGGGCCAACGTGCGCAGGTTTCTCCAGGTCCCGGCCCCTTCCTTCCCAGCTTCAGAGAATATGCTCATCAAATCTACCTCCAGCATCTCCAACAAGCCCGGGCCGCAGCCATGCTCCTCGCCTCGGTCGACTCATCGCTCCCGGGGAAGACGCGGCCGCTAAAAGGTATTTCGGCAGCGGATCATATAAGTTTTATCCCCGCCCGGTCGTTCTCCCTTCCTCGCATATCCACGCCCCGCTAGTCCCGCTTGCGGTATATCCTCTCCCTGCGTCGATACGGGGCGAACCCGCTCTGGGCGGCGCCGACGATGGCCTCGCTCTTGCCCAGCACCAGGAAGCCCCCGGGGCGCAGGCAACGATAGAATATTTCCATTATCTGGGACTGCTTATCGCGCTCGAAGTAGATGAGCACGTTGCGGCAGAGTATGATGTCCAGGTGGCGCAACGGCGGCTGCTTTACGATATCCAGGAGAAGGAACCTGACCAGGCGCCGTACTTCGTCGCGCACCGCGTATCCGCTCTCCACCGGGAAGAAATAGTCCTCCAGCTCAAGCCCGGGGAGCACCTTGGCGCTTTCGTAGCGCGCCGCTTTCGCCGTTTCCAGGGCCCTATCGTCGAGATCGGTGGCGGTGACGCGCACCGCCCACCTGGACCGGTCCCCCGCCCGCGTCAGGGCATCCAGGATGAGTATGGCCAGGGAATACGGCTCCTCCCCCGTGGCGCATCCGGCGCTCCAGGCCCTCAGGCTCCACATCCCGCTGCCGCGTTTGTAGGATATCACCTCCGGCAACACCGCTCCCCTGATGGCTTCGTAGACGTCCTGGTCACGGAAGAACTCCGTCACGTTGATGGTGAGGTCGTTGATCAGCCTCCTCCCCTCCCCCGGATGCTGCCTCAGGTATTGCCGGTACTGCAGATAATCGGCACAGCCGGTGGCGCGCATGCGCACTCCGATTCGGCGCTTGAGGTAGTTCGGCTTGTACTGCCTGAGGTTTAATCCCAGCTCCTGGTGGAGTTGGCGCAGCAGCACCTCCAGCCCGAAGTCCCCGCCGCCCGCGGCCCCTCCCGCTTTCCGCAGCTCGCGCTCTTCCATTATCCCCGGCATCTCCCGGCCTGCCCGCCCCTCCGCTTTTTCCGCGCCTCTCTTAAGACCAGGTCTTCTTGCCCGCCACCTCGGATCATCCGGACCGAAGAAGGGTCAAATTATATATACCGCTTCTGCATAGCAGTTATCGACTCGGGGCCGTCCTTACTTAACTTAACCGCCGGCGCCCGCCGCTATCGCCGCCGGCACGGTTTTATGCCTCCCGCTTCTGCCGGGCGCCTTTGCTGCTTTCAGGATGATCGCCCGCGGCGATAAATGGCTTTCGCGCCTGGCCGGTTTGGGCCGACGCTATTGAGCGCCTTGCCCCGTGATGCGAGCTGCGCTATAGTTTATACTTCATTTCGTGGCCGCAGCGGGAGAGGTGCCGAAGGGGTGATGCCGTGTCGCCGAAGTTCTCCCTGGATCCCTTCGAGGGGCAATACGCGCACCGCACATCGAACATGCTGTCCTCGGAAATCCGGGACCTGCTCTCCGTCACTGCGCGCCCGGACATCATCAGCCTGGCGGGGGGCCTCCCATATACCCAGGCCTTAAGCCCCGAGATCATCCTGAGGACGGTGCGGGCGGTGTTGGAGGAAGACTGCGCGGCGTCCCTCCAGTACGGTCCGACCGACGGTTACGCCCCCCTAAAGCATGATCTCATGCGGGTGATGGGAGCGGAGGGCACTCCTTGCTTTCCGGAGGACATCATGATCACCAACGGCGCCCAGCAGGGCCTGGAGCTGATCGCCAAGGTTTTCATCAACCCCGGGGACAGCATAATTACCGAGGCGCCCAGCTACGTCGGGGCGCTGAACAGCTTCCTCAGCTACCAGCCGCGCATTCACTCCATCCCCCTGGACGAGCAGGGCTTGAGGACGGACCTCCTGGAGGAAAAGCTGGGCGAGCTGGCGCGAGAAGGCAGCCGGGCGAAGTTCATCTACGTGGTGCCGAATTTCCATAATCCGGCAGGGGTTACCATGAGCAGGGAGCGGCGCTTCCGGCTCCTGGAGCTCGCCCACCGGCATGACTGCCTGGTGCTCGAGGACAACCCTTATGGCCTCCTTCGCTTCGAAGGCGATCCCGAGCCTTCGCTGCGTAGCCTCGACGAGGGGCGCGTCATCTACCTCGGAACGCTCTCCAAGATCTTCGCCGCAGGCATGCGCATAGGGTGGGTGGCGGCGCCGCACCCCATACTGGATAAGCTCCTTCTTGCCAAGCAGTCGGCGGACCTCTGTTCCTCCACCTTCACCCAGATGGTGGCGCATCGCTACTTCGCCGGCGAGGATTGGCTGGGGCAGGTGGAGCAGCTGAAGGAGATATACCGCGGTCGGAGGGACGCCATGCTCGAAGCCCTCGAGGAACACCTGGAAGGCATCGCCCGCTGGACCCGTCCACAAGGAGGCCTCTTCGTTTGGGTGACCCTACCCGCTTTCATAAAAGCCCCGGAGATGCTTGCCGCCGCCATCGATGCCAAGGTGGCTTTCGTGCCGGGAACGGGCTTCTTCCCCTACCGCGGCGGAGAGAACAGCATGCGCCTTAATTTCAGCTACGCCGACGAGGACACCATACGCGAGGGCATAAAACGGCTTTCCAAGGTCATCAAGCGTGAGCTGTCCCTGGCCCGCGCTTTTGGTCACGACCTTGACCCACTGCCCGAGAAAGGCGGTCCGGACGGCATGACGGGAGGTTGATGGCTATGCGCGTAGGCGTGCTTATGGGCGGAAGGTCCCTGGAGCGAGACGTTTCGCTGCGATCCGGCAGGCGCGTTTCCCGCGCCCTCACCGAGTTGGGCCACGAGGTCCTCGATCTGGACGTGGACGAGAGCCTGGTGCCCACGCTGAGAAGAGAACGCCCGGAGCTTGTCTATATCGCCCTGCACGGTAAGTTCGGCGAGGACGGGACGGTGCAGGAGCTGCTGGAAATCCTCGACATACCCTTCACCGGCCCGGGAGTTTATGCCAGCGCGCTCGGGTTCAACAAGGCCCTTTCCAAGGAGGTCTTCAAGCGCCAGGGAATCCCCACCCCCCCTTATTTCGTCCTTAGCGAGGCGACTTTCCGGGAGATGGGAGCGGTGCATGCCTTGCGCCCCGTGGGCGATAAGCTCGGTTTTCCGCTGGTAGTCAAGCCGGTCGCTCAGGGGTCGGCGCTGGGCGTTAAGGTGGCGCTCTCGCAGGAGGACCTGCCGGAGGCGGTACGCACGGCGCTGCATTACGACGATAGGGTGTTGCTGGAAAAATATGTTAAAGGAACGGAGGTTGCGGCAAGCATTCTCGGCAACCGGGAGCTGGAGGCGCTGCCGCTGGTAGAAGCGGTTCCGCGCGGCGATTTCTTCGACTTCGAGTCCCGCTACACCCCCGGCTTGACCGATTATTACTGTCCCGCGAGGCTGGACGCGGCGACGGCGCAGCGCGCGGTGCAGGTCGCCCTGAAAACCCATCTCGCGCTGGGATGCGCCAACGTATCGAGGGTGGACATGATCATCGACGAGGAGGGGGTGCCCCAGGTGCTGGAACTGAACATCAGCCCGGGCATGACGGAGACCAGCCTGCTTCCCATGGCGGCCGAGGTCGCAGGCCTGAGTTTTAAGGAATTGGTAGGGCGCCTCGTCGATCTGGCCTTACAAAAATATGCTTAATCTCCAGGGTGAGCCGGAGCGGCTTCGGCTTCAGCCCTTATACCCATCTCCTCCATGAGTCGAACCAGGTCTTTTTCTCCCTTGAATTCGATGACTATCTTGCCTTTGCGCTTGCCGCGCATTACCCGCACCTTCGCCCGCAAGGCAGCGGAGATAAGCTCGGCATAGTCCCCCAGGGACTCGGGCTTCTCCCGAGGCGGCTTGTCTTCGCCTCCAGAGAGACGCCTGCGTACTATCTCCTCCGTCTGCCGCACGGAAAGGTCCTCGTCGATAATTCGTTGTAGCAAAGCGGTCTGGTAGGGATCTCCCTGCAAGGCCAGAAGGGCACGCGCATGGCCGGGGGTGATTTCCTCCGCCACGACGGTTGCCTGAACCTCAACTGGAAGTTGAAGTAACCGCAGGGAGTTCGCCACCGCCGACCTGCTTTTGCCCACTTTTCTGGCGATATCATCCTGAGACAGGCCGAAGTCCTCCATGAGTTGGCGGTAGGCCGTCGCTTCCTCTATGCCGTTAAGGTCGTCGCGATGCAGGTTTTCCACCAAGGCGATCTCCAGACACTCCGAAGCCTCGGCCTCGCGAATAACCGCGGGTATCGACTTCAGCCCCGCCAGCTGGGCGGCCCTCCACCGCCGCTCGCCCACCAGGATCTCATAGCCGGCGCCGCATGGACGCACGATTATTGGCTGAACTACACCGTGTTCCCTGACGGACTCCGCCAGCTCCTCCAGACTCTCCTCCTTGAACCTGCGGCGGGGCTGTGTGGGGCTCGGCTTGATGCTGTCGATGGGCAGCGTCTCGTGACGAGGTTGTTCTGCCGAGGCGCCGTTGGATATAAGCGCGCCCAGCCCCTTCCCCAATCCTTTTTTAGCCATGGGAGATCACTTCCTTTGCCAGGTCTTGATAGGCCATTGCGCCTCTGCACTGAGGGTCATACTGCGATATCGGGCGCCCGTAACTGGGAGCTTCGCTCAGCCTCACGTTGCGAGGGATAACGGTGGTGAAGGTTTCCTCCGGGTATTGCCGCCGCACCTCCTCCATAACCTGCCTGGATATGCTGGTGCGCGAGTCGTGCATAGTCAGGAGGATGCCTCCGATGCGCAGTTCGGAGTTGAGGTAAACGCGGATCTTTTCGATTGTACGCAGGAGCAGGACCAGGCCTTCAAGGGCATAGTATTCGCACTGGATGGGAATGAGCACCTCGTCTGCCGCTGCCAGCGCGTTAACCGTAAGCAGCCCGAGGGAGGGCGGGCAATCGATCAGGATGATGTCGTAACGCTCCTTGACAGGCTCCAGGCATTTTTTCAGCCTGGTCTCCCTCGACAGCAAGGAGACCAGCTCCACTTCCGCGCCGGCAAGCCTCAGGGATGAGGGGGCAAGGTCTAAACCATCCGTTGAGGTTCTTACGATCACCTCCTCCAGCGGCACCTCGTTAACCAAGGCATCGTAGACTTGCTGTTTTGTCGTGCCGGCGCTTATGCCCAGCCCGCTGGTGGCGTTGCTTTGTGGGTCCAGGTCCACCACAAGAACCCTCTTTCCCTCCACAGCGAGATAGGCCCCCAGGTTGATTGCCGTGGTGCTTTTCCCCACGCCTCCTTTCTGGTTCGCTATCGCGAACACTTTCGCGCCTTTGCGCTTTTCATCGAGCGTTTGCACGGCATCTCCAAACTCCATCCGCCATCACCTCGCGATCTTTTACTTTTTTGCCAGAAAGCGAGCTTCTAGCCACTATTTTTGGTGTTTTTCACCAATTGAACAAGGTAGCTATCCTTATGGGTGATTCTTTTGGTCGATCTGATCGCCTTCACCTTAAAGCCCCTTTTTTCCAGGGCCGCGCTCGACTTCCTTATTTCATCCGCATCCTTTTCTCCCATAAAGATCACGAGTTGACCGCCTTCGCAGAGCAATGGTTGTGCCAGTTTTATGAGGCGGGCCGGTTCTGTGACCGCTCTCGCCAGTGCCGTTTCATAGTTGTTGAGATGGTCCTCTTCGCGAATCATGGACTCCGCCCTTCCCGAGTAAATGCTTAAATGCTCCAGCCCGAGATTCCTTCGTATATGTCGCAAGAAGGTGATCTTTTTTCTCTGCGACTCCACCAAGGTAAGCCGGAACGGGCCGGCTACGATGTATAGGGGCACGCCCGGCATGCCGGCTCCACTTCCTATATCAAGCACTTCCTTTCCCTCTTCGAAAAGCCCTTTTACGCATAAAGGAGTGAGAGCGTCAACGCAGAGATCGACCATCCCCTCCACTCCCACCTTTCTGCCCACGAGGTTGTAAGCATTGTTCCACCTCGCCAGCTCCCCCACATAAAAGCATAGGCCTTCAAGCCTTTCCTCCTGCAGCTCAAAGCCC
>JACVJD010000087.1 GCA_015711825.1 Candidatus Solincola daggyaiensis | reverse complement strand
TGCGATGAACCCCCTGCGCTCCAGGAAAGCGAGCAAAGCGCCGCCGCCGCACCCCACCTCGAGGATGCGACAACCGGGACGGAGAGAGAGCATGCGGTAAAGCTGCTCCGCCTCGATCCTGAAATCTCGCGTCGATTCCCGGTAGCGGTAGTAGCCCTCGTCGTACAACGCCTTGCCTTTCCCCTGCTCCTCTCAGCCCTTCTTTTCCTTCCGCTTCTGCTTGGCGTCCAGGATGTAGTCGAAAGGGGTGCCGGTGCGCAGCTCGGTATAATCGTGGATCTTCACCCCGAGTTCACGCCAGTTCAGCAGGTGGTCGAAGGGAGTGGAAGGCGCCCGCCCCGGGTTGGGGTGGTCGTAGTAGAGGTGAGGCCTCGCCAGCACGTCCGCCTGCCAGGCCAGGCCGAGCTCCTCGGAGGTGAAGAGCTTCTCCGCCGGCACTCCCCCCACCACGGTGTGGTCCGGGACGTCCTTGGTCACCACCGAGCCCGGCACCACCCCAGAGTGTTCCCCCACCGTCACCCCGGGCATGATGATGGAGCGGGCCCCGATGGCGGCGTTGTACTTGATGGTGGTGGTCTGAACGCGCATGGGCAGGTCGGCGACGGAGTTCACCGCCGCGTCGTGGGCGTAGACGACGACCCCGTATGCCAGCTTGGCATAGTCCTCGATGACCACCGACTGGGGGGTGGTCATCTCTATCCACACCCCGAGGTCCACCCACGCTTTCTCGGATATGTTAACCCCGCGCTTGCGCAGCAGTTTCAGCCGCGTGGCCTGGTCGGGATGCCACATGGAGAGGATCATCAGCAGGCGGTAGTCGAGGAAGGCCAGGAGGTCGAGCACGGCGTTGGTCACCTTCCCCGCCAGGATGTTGCGCGCCAGGAAGGAATAACCCTTGACGAGCTTGAGGGTGTTCTCGATATCCATTTTCCACTCCTTTCAAGGCACGGCGCCTTTTGGCGCGTTCATGATCATGGTGTTCGCCCGCATTGTTTTAATCGTCCGCTCGGCGCCTTGACAAAAGCCCCATTTGCGCTCCATGGAGACTAACCTTACCGCTGCCCACCGCCGATATACTGCTATAATAAGACTTTATCAAGAACAGGAACGTCCCAGGTGGCATGCATTCCCGCAGGGAAAGAGCGTGGGGCTTTTTTCGCGCCCCCCGGAGGAAAGGTTGAATGATGCGACTTCAGGATATCGGAGCGGCCATTCTCAAGAGGCTCTGGATCGTCATCGCCATCCTGCTGGTCTCGGCGCTGGCGGCGGCGATAGTCTCGAAGGTGCAGAGCCCGGTGTACAAGGTGGAGATCTCCGCCTCGGCCACCGCGCCCATCAACCGCACCACCGGCCTGCCCGACGCCATGACCCAGGGCGCCTACGTAGCCCTCATGCCCTCGGTGGCCAACTTCGCCGAGAGCTTTGACGTGGCCAGGGTGGTCAGCGAGAGACTCGAGAAACAGGGGATTCAGATCAGCCCCGAGGAGCTGCTCAAAAAAGTGAGCGCGATGCCGGAGGCCAACTCGACCTCCATGAAGATCACCTTCACGGACGGCAGCCCTACCCGGGTTGCGGATATCGCCAACACCTGGGGCGAAACCATGGAGCTGATGACCCTTAAAAGCGAGGCCAACGAGTTTTTCAACGAGAGCCTGAAGAACCTCATCCTCAACGGCAATATCGTGTTCACCAACCGAGCCGTGGTCCCTGAGAAACCAACCCAACCCAAGCCCATGGCTTATCTTGGGCTGGGTGTCTTCGTGGGCCTGGTGCTGGGCCTGGTGCTGGTGGTGCTCATAGAGTACTTCGATCCCCACTTCCGCTCCATGCGGGAGACGGAGGAATCCCTGGGCCTGCCGGTGCTGGGGGTACTGCCCAAGGCCAAGGGGGCGGAGGCGGTGAACCTGCTCCCCGTCTTCGGTGAGGGCTCGCTTACCTGGGAGGCATACGCGGAGCTGCGCTCGGCGGTTATTTTATCGCATCGCGAGGAAGGCGCTTCCTTGGTGGCGGCCCCGGCGGTGCCCTTCCCTGCCGCGCCCGCCGTGGTCGCCAACCTGGCCATGAGCATCGCCAACACCGGCCGCAAGGCGCTGCTTGTGGATGCCGACCTGCGGGAGCGCTCCCTCTCGCGCTTCCTGGGCATGGAGGGACGACCCGGCCTCTCGGAGGTGCTTGAAAAGGGGGAGGACCCACGCCCGAAAATAATCGAGGGCGGAGCCCCCAACTTATTCTTCCTACCCGCGGGGAAGAGGAGCGAGAGGTCCACCGACCTGCTGTCGAGCCCGGCCTTCATCGAGGAACTGCGAGAACAGGAAGAGGTCTTCGACCAGGTGGTGATCTACGCTCCGGCTCTGCAGGGATCAGTGGACGCGGCGGTGGTCTCCTCCGCGGGCGGCAACTTCCTGGCCATGATCGACGCGGAGCGCTGCACGCGCAAGGCGGCGGAGGAGGCTTTGCGAGGAATAGAGCGCGTGGGGATCGTGCCCATGGGGGTGGTGCTTGCCAACGTCAGGGTCAAGAGGCGTGAGCGCGGGAAAGGGGAGCCGGAAAGGCCGGCAGCGACCGTGAAGGCTGGGGAAAAGAAGGCGAAAAAGGCGAAGAAGGCAAAGCCTGCCGGGGCGCCGGCGGCGATGGCGGATTCCGGGGCGCCATACCCGGTGAGCAAAAGAACGGTTATGGAGAAACCAGGGGACAGGGCTACCGGGAAACGTCCCCCCTCCCCTGCGACCGAGCCCTCGAAGCCGCGCGCCGAGGCTCCGCTCCCTCCCGCTTGGGAGCCTGCCCCTGAGGGCCCCGCGCCGCGCTGGGAGGAGTCGCCCTCCGCCAGGGAGGAGAGCGGGCGGGCGGCCGCCGCGGGCGAGGTTGTCGCGCTTGAGCGAGGCGGGGTGGAGACGCCGGCTACGGGGGCGGGTAAAGAGACGAGCCCCGGCGCCGCAAGGACGTGGAGGCGGGCCGAAAAGGTGAAAGCAGCCGCGCCCGAGGTGGAGGCAAAGGCTCCTCCGCCGGAGGCGTCCAGCCAGGTGGGGTTGCACGATGAGGCGCGCGCAAGGGAAAGGGTACTGGAGGAGTTTCGCCGCAAGGGCGAGAGAGGGGAGCCTATCCCCAAGACCTGGCTGAGAGGACTCAACTCCGACAAGCCGGACGTCAGGGAGTCCGCGGCCGCGGCCATTACCGAATATTACCATGCTTTCCTCCGCCGCTACGGAATCGGGGAGGAGAGCGTGCGGGAGATAGCGGTTACCATTATCAGGATGATGCGCCGCGAGGGCGAGTTCGCGGCCATCAGCGAGGCGGAGGCCCAGGAGCGCTTGCGGCGCATGCTGGCGGAGGCGGGCGCCCGGGTCGCCTCAGGGCCCTCGGAAGGCGGAAGCGTGGTAGGGAAGGGGGCGAGAACCGCGCCCTCGGAGGCCGGCTTGCCCGGGAAAAGGAGCGAGACGGCCACCGCGGGGGCGCCAGAGAGCGCCGGCGCGAGGGTGGCAACCGGGTCGCCGGCAGAGGAAAAGGCGGACCAGGCCACGGAGTCCGAGGGATTGGGGCTCCCGGAGAAGAGGCGCTTTCGCATCTCCCCGAGGAGCGAGGGAAAGGCCGCGCGAAAGAGAAGGGGCAAAGAGCCCATGCCCGATGGCGGCGACGAAGACGTAATAGACTGGGAATAGCAAGCCGTCCGGGCCTGGAGGCAAGAATATGGAGCGAGTGGGCCGCCTTTCCAGGAACACCGCCGCGCTGGTCGGCGCCAGGGTGGTTACCTCGGGCCTCACCTTCATCCTCGCCATCATCATCAACCGTAACCTGGGACCTGAAAAGGCGGGTATCTACACCTACGCGTTCTCCCTTTACACCATCTTCCAGGTGATACCGGACTTCGGCATCGGCAATATCTCCATACGCGACGCCTCCCAGGACAACTCCAGGCTGCCGCGCTACTTCGCCAACATCGCCTCCCTGCGTTTGCTGCTGGGCCTGGCGGCCTTCGGCCTGCTCATGATCACCAACTTCGTGACCTTGGCGCTGCAGGGTGGGGGAGGCCTTGCGGGGGAGAAGTTCTGGGTGGTCTTCACCGTCGCCTTCTGCCTGCTTATCGAACAGCCCTTATCCAACTCGCTATGCGAGAACTTCATCGCCTTGGAGCGTCTCGGAACGGTGGCCCTGGTTTACCTGGTAATGGGGGTCATGAAGGTGGGGATGTCCATTTACGTGGTTTTCGCGGACCTGCCCGGGGTGCTGGTATACCTCGTGCTCATCTATATCGTCACCATCGTCTATTCCGTTTTTCACCTCTACATCGCCTACCGCAGGGTGCTGCAGCGGGAGGATCTCGCCATGGCGGGGATAGAAGGCATGGCGTTGGCGGAGGTGGTGACCCACATACCGGAGGCCTCGGGAGAGGCGGCCCTGGAGGCGCTGTTGGCCGATTGCTCTTACGCGGGCCTGGCGGAGGGGGAGGAAACGGGGCCGCGCAGCGATGAGGGCTCCGGGGCCGTAAGCGCCGGTGTCTCCGCGCCGCCGGCGGAGGAGCCCGGCGCCGTCTTCAGGCTCGGCCCCTTCACCATGGACGGACCCCTGTGGCGCTACCTGCTGGCGAGCGCCTGGCCCCTGGCGGTGGTGGCGGCGGGAGTGACGGTTTACGCCGGCATAGACATCCCCATCCTCTCCTGGCTGCGCGGAGACAGGGAAGTGGGCCTGTATGGCGCGGCCGGGATGTTCGCCAAGGCCTTCGTGTTCCTGACCCTGGCGCTGAACATGGCGGTGCTGCCGGCGGTTTCCAAGGTGGGAGGCAAGCACCCGGAGCGACTTGGAAAACTATGGGAGCGCCTGGCCCATTACGCCTTGTTGCTGGTGGTGCCGCTCATGGTTGTCGTCCCGGTGCTGGCGCGGCCGGTGCTGGTGTTGCAGAAGCACGAGTTCATACAGGCCTGGCACGCCACCTGGCTGACCATGGCGGCCATGTGCTTCACCCTCATGACCGCGGTGAGCTTCCCCTTCTTCATCGTCATCGACCGCCAGAAGACGGTTACCGCGGTGGTGCTCATAGGCCTGCCCTTCAAGGCGGCGGTGGGAGCCCTCGCCATATCCCTTTGGGGATATACGGGGGCGGCGCTGGCGGTGCTCTTGAGCGAGGCGGTGGTTTTCCTGCTGATCGCGCAGCGCCTGACGCGGGCGCTGGATCACCGCGTAAGGCTGCCGGGTTTCGCCGCGCCGCCGGCGCTCATCCTGGGGGCCCTTTACGCCGCCGCCTTTTTCCTGCACAGGTTGCTGGTGGCGGGAAGGGACACCTTCATGGTCGCCACCCAGTACGCCTTGATATCGGCGGTGGCCCTGACGGTGTTGTATGCGGCGCTTGCCTTGGGCGGCAGGGCCTTGACGCGGTCGGGTTTACGGGAGCTGAACGAGTGGCTTACGGTATAGGCGAGGAAACGGGAAGCGGAGCGGACGGTTTTGCTCGCCCCGCGGCGAGCGCCTCCGCCCGGCGCGGCGAGGTCGGAGCCGCTGTGGGCGGCGGAGGGCAGGCATGGAGATGTTTGAGGGCATGAGGCTAAAGTTCAAGGCGCTGGCGGTGACGGCGGTCATCCTGGCGACCGGGATGCTCGTCGGCGGTTGCGGCTGCGCGTTGGGCAGGATCATCGACCAGGCGAGCGTGACGGTGCGTGGCCTCGCCTGCGCGGCGGAGATATCCCAGAAGGCGGGCGAGGGTTATGACGTGCGCGAGGCGCGAGCGAAATGGCTGGAGGCGCTCGACGCCTATAACCAGGGAGATTTCAAGTACGCGGACAAGTTGATCAACCAGGCCTATGAGGCCATGGCGGTGATGGAGAAGGTGGCGGAGCGGGTGTTCTACCCCAGCAGCGGGGGTCTTACCGTATCCGGCCTCCTCTTCCGCCCCGAGGAGGGGAGCGGCCCCTGGCCCACCATCATCGTCAACCACGCCGGCTTCGGCACTGCGGGAGATTTCAGCGAGGTCGCCCTGATGATCCGGGACCGCGGTTACCTGGTCTTCAACCCGGATTTCCGGGGCAGCGGCATGTCGCAGGGTTCCCACGAGGGGGCCAAGGGAGAGGTGGACGACGTCATCGCGGCGGTGGACTATCTGCAGCGGGAAGGGCTGGTGGAGGGCGAGCGCGTGGGTATGTACGGCCAGAGCCACGGCGCCGCGGTATCGGTGCTCGCAGCGGCGCGAGACCCGCGCATCAAGGCGGTGGTGGCCGAGGCGGGTTTCTACGACGCCGCGGGCTTGTACCAGAATATAGCGACCTCTACCGACCCTGCCGCCGAGGCCCTGAGAAACGAACTGCTTCCCATGGTGGGCGGCACCCCGGAGCAGGTGCCCCAGGAGTACGCGGTGCGTTCGGCCCTCAACTTCGTCGACTCCATCCAGGCCGCGGTGCTCATCATCCACGGAGAGAAGGACCCCCTGTGCCCCGTGGACCAGGCCAGACGCCTCTACCGGTCCATGCTGGAAAAAGGCAAGGCGGTGGAGCTGAAAATCTACCCCGAGGAAGCGCATTGCGTCAACGACCCCGCCGGCCGCCTCGAGGTCTGGGAGCTTATGTTCGCGTGGTTCGAGAGGTACGTGTAGGAAGAGGCTTTGCGATACACAGGCGAAAGATGTCGAACAATACATCCCCTTCCATGATCGATAAGGGCCGGGATGGGCTTGCGGGAGATGGGGGCGGTGGCGGACATGCGTGATGACCAAAAGGGCAGGCCGGCGCCGGTATCGCCGGAACTCTACACGCGCGAGTATTTCACCACCGATTGCGAGGGTTACCATCTCATGGAAAGCGGGTGCGAGGCGCTGCCGGAGCGCATCGAGGAGGCACTGGCGGCCGCGGGGGACCTCGAGGGCAGGTGGGTGCTGGACGTGGGCTGCGGCAGGGGCGAGCTGGCCTGCGAGGCGGCCCGGCGCGGGGCCTACGCGGTGGGCATAGATTACGCCCCTGCCGCCGTCGAGCTTTCCATGGAGCGGCGCGGCGCCATGAAACCGCCGGAGCGCGAGAGGGTGGAGTTCCGGCTCGCGAACGCCAAGGGGCTGGACTTCCCCGATCGCTCCTTCGACGTGGTTTTCTTGATCGATGTTTACGAGCACCTGCACCCCTATGAGATCGAGCACACCTTAGACGAGATCAGGCGCGTGCTCCGACCCTGGGGGATTCTGGTGGTGCACACCGGCCCCAACACCTGGTTCTACCGGCTGGGCTACCCGCTGGTGCGTGCGGCGGCGCGCTTGCTGCTGCGCCGCGAACTGCCCGAGGACCTGCGGGGGCAGTACGACGACGTCATGCACGTCAACGAGCAGAGTCCCCTTTCCCTTTACCGCGGCCTCGCCTCCGGCGGTTTCCGCGCCCGCGTGATGCCGCGCAGTTTTTTGGTGGGCATAAGACCCAACCGCTGGGAGAAGGCGGCCATGGGAATCCTTTTCGCCCGACCTATGGGTTACATCTTCTGCACCAGCCTCATGGCCACGGCGACGCTGCGCGAAGGGGGGAGGGAGGCGCAGTTGCGCGCGGCGAGGGTGGCGCGCATGCTCGCGCCGCGGCGCGGCGCCGGGGTGCTGCTGGTGGGCGAGGCGGAGGGCGCCCTGGCGGGGCTTCTCGCCGACCTGGCCGGAGTGGAGGTGACGTGGCTGGAGGCGCTTGCGGAGGAGGCGCGGGGCGCGGCGGCCGTGGTCGCCCCGGGAACTGCCGAGGGGAAAGCCGTTGCAGGGCACCAAGATGAGATGGAATATACGCGGGTTCCGGGCCGGGGAAGCGAAGGCGAGCAGGCGGTGGTGGGACCCCCGGGCGGCGGGGCCGGTTTTTGCGGGAGCTTTCAAGCCGCGATGGAGACGGGCGAATCCCATGATTTGCATATGAGATCCGATGACGGTTCGCGCGTTATCGCCGCTTCCTCTCCGCGGGACAGAGGATCAGCCGCGGGCGCGCATGTTCGCATGGCGGGCGACCCTTACCGCCTGCCGTTCCCGGACGCAAGCTTCGACGCCGTGGCCTCCCAGTTCCTGTTGGAGCAGTTGAGGGACCCTGCCGCGGCGGTGCGGGAGATGACGCGGGTGCTGAAGCCGGGGGGAGTCCTCGCGCTGGTGACGCGTAATGCGCGTTTTCGCGGGGCGGAGCCGAGGCCCACTGCAAGGCCTCGCCATCCCTTCACCCCCCGCGAGCTGGCGCGCCTGGCGCAGGCGTCCGGGCTGTGGGAAGCGAGAGCCGCCACCCTGCTGCCGGACTTGAAGCTGCCCGTGCTTTATCGCGGAGACCTGGCGGCGTTCATGCGCCTGGAAAGATTACCCTGGATATCGGCGAGGGGGAGGCTGCTCTTCCTGCGGGCGGTGAAGCCCCATGGCGCCGGGAGGGGATGAGCTCATGTCGGTGGGGCGAGCAAATCTCAACCAGTTCATGCGCCTGGAAAGATTACCCTGGATATCGGCGAGGGGGAGGCTGCTCTTCCTGCGGGCGGTGAAGCCCCATGGCGCCGGGAGGGGATGAGCTCATGTCGGTGGGGCGAGCATGTCTCAACCGGAATCCTCGGGGAAGCCTTCTCGCTGGGGCTCGGAGGGTGTCGGTGTGAGGATAGGGCTTGACGCACGCGGGTTGTGCAACGTCAACCGCACGCGCGGCATAGGACGCTATACGGCGCGTTTGGTCGAAGCGCTGGTGGCGCAGGCGGGCGGCGCACACGAGTTCGTCCTCTTCGGCACGTCAGAAGCGCCTCCTACCGATCTTCTTTCCCCACGGGCGCTGGAGGGTCTGGAATGGCGTGGCATGCGCCTGGAAAGGTATGCCGCCGCGGGTCCGCTGGGGCGTTACCTGGCCATGGCCGGGGAGATCGACGGGGCAAGGCTGGATTTCTTCCATGCCATCGACCATGACATGACCCCCTTCCTGCGCACCCCCAGCCTGGTCACGGTGCACGACCTTATCCTTCTGGTGCTGCGCGGCCCCTACCTGGGGCCCACCGCCTGGAGGTGGATGCTGGCCCACAAGCACGCGGCGCGGCGCGCGCGCGCGGTGGTCGCGGTGTCGGAGAACACGCGTCGCGACCTGGAGCGGATCTGGAAAATACCGCGCGAGCGCATCGTGGTGGTGTACGAGGGCGTGTCGCCCGAATACCGGCCCCCGGAAAACGAGGCAAAGATAACGGAAACCTGTGCCAGGTACGGGCTCGCCAAGCCATACTTCCTCTACCTGGGAGGGTTCGATCCCCGCAAGAACCTCCACAACATGCTCCTGGGTTTCAAGCGCTTCCTCCTCGCCGGCGGAGACCACCGGCTGGCGTTGTGCGGCGACCACCGCGGCTTCGAGGGCTATCTCTATGACCTCGTGGAGGAACTGGGCCTTGAGGAGCGGGTGGTGATGACGGGGTTCGTTCCCGAGGACGACCTCCCCGCCCTCTATTCCGGCGCCGACGCCTTTCTCTGCCTCTCCCTCTATGAGGGTTTCGGCCTTCCCCTCCTGGAGGCCATGGCCTGCGGAACCCCCGTGCTGGCCTCGCGGGTTTCCTCCATCCCCGAGGTGGTGGGCGACGCGGGCCTGCTGGTGGACCCCCTGGAGCCGGGGGAGATCGCGGCGGGGCTGCGCAGGCTGGCCGACGACCGTGTCTGGGCCGGGGAACTGGCGGATAGGGGCCTGGAGCGCGTCGGTCTCTTTACCTGGGAAAGGGCGGCCAATAGTATCATGGAGCTGTACGCGTGCGTCCAGGAGGGGAGGTGGCCAGGATAAAGGAAAGAGCTCCGCGCTCCGGCGTAGCCGCTTCACCGCCCCATGTGAGAGCGGCGGCCATATTGCTGGCGGTGTCCATCCTCGGCCTGCTGGTGGGGGCCTTGGTGTCGAGGCTTCCGGTGCTCATCGTCTTCGCGGTCATGGGGGGGACGGCACTTTTCGTGCTCATCTACCGCAATCCCTTCGTGGGCGTCTGGATCGCCTTCGTCTCCAACCTCGTGCTTCCCCAGGCCGGCCCAAACTGGAACCTGGGCATACAGGTGGCGGTGGTGGGGGAGACGCGCGGGCTGCATTTCAACGTGCACGAGATCGTCATGGCCATGGTCCTGGTGGCGGTGTTGGTGCGGGTACTCCGCGCCGCGCTGGAAAGGGACTGGGAGGGGGTGCGCGAGCTGGTAAGAAGTCCCATATCCGTCGCGGTGGTGCTGTACATCCTCACCTCTATCCTGGCCTGCTTCGTGGGACTCCTGCACGACGCCAAATGGTACGTGGCCCTCTTCCGCTTCGTGCGCACGGTGGTCCTCTCCTATTTCTTCTTCATGGTCGTCTACGTGGTGAGGTCGCGCCGCCAGCTCCAGGTGCTGGTGGTGACCATGCTGGTGTGCTGCACCCTGGTGGCCGGCTTCGGGCTGGTGCAGAAGGTGAAGGGGGAGGAGTGGTCAAAGCAATTCGCCGAGAAATATCTCGGCAAGCTGGGATTCCCCAAGGACGTCAACTATATCGCGGGTGAGAGCGACACCCAGGCGTACCGCATCAACTCCACCTTCCTCCACCCCAACGTGCTGGGAGGGTACCTGGTTTTCATGATCCCCTTTTTCATAAGCCTGCTCTGGTTCTACCGCCGCTGGTGGGCGCGGTGCATGCTGGTGCTGGGGCTGGCGGCGTCCGCGGCCGCCCTTTTCTATACCGGTTCGCGCGCGGCCTGGATAGCGGCGGGATGCATCGCCCTCATCTACGGGGCCTTCGGCTTCTTCGACCGGCGCGTGCTCCTGACGCTGCTGACGGTGGCCCTGGTCATATCCCTGGTCTTCGTGATGCTCAACCCCCCGGAGTTCGTCAAGAAACGTTTCACCAGCTTGAGCGCCCAGGAAGCGGCCCAGGCGCGCATGTACCAGTACAGCCTGGCCCTGGATTTTTTCCTGGAGCACCCCGTTTTCGGGGTGGGCATGGGCATGGAGGGGCAGCGCATCGTGGAGAACAACCTGCGCTATACCTGGGCGGCGGTGGAGAACGCCTTTCTCACCTACCTGGTCTCCCACGGCCTGGTGGGCTTCACCGCTTTCCTGCTCCTTTTCGTCCTGTACTGGGGGGTGTTGCTGACGACACGGCGGGGCTCCCGCGGCGACCCCTTCCTTTATTTCCATTCCGAGGCCCTCATCCTGGGCATGGTGGGATACGCGGTCTCCAACCTGTTCGGGGCGTGGTTG
>JACVJD010000086.1 GCA_015711825.1 Candidatus Solincola daggyaiensis | reverse complement strand
TTCTCCCGCCCTCCGTTTTCCGTTGCGCCCTCCTCCGCCGGGCCCTCATCCTCGACGGAGAGCCCTTTATCCGCCCCGGGAGCGCCGGCGGCCGGTGCCTTTCGCTCCCGCCCGGGCGCGGCCTGTCCCGCCTGTTGCCGGGGCGCCGGGGAATCCGACCCGCCTTTCGCCCTCTCCTCGAGCATGGTGGTCACCTTCAACTTTACCCCCAGAACCTCCTCCAGCGCGGTCTCCAGGACCCTTCTATTGCCGTCTTTTTCCATTTCACCGCGATGGAACGATTTTTCCGCGGGAAAGGCCACTACCAGCTCGCCGCCCTCGACCTCCACCGGCCTGCCCTCCAGCAGGAGGGCGTGCACGGTTATCTTCTTTTCCTTAACCCGCTCCCTGACCTGGGGCCAGGACCTCTTCACCATGGCTATGTCCAGTTCCGCCCCCGCGGGCTCCCTTGAGGGCGGGACGGGCGGGGGAGTCGCAGGCCGCTCCTTTCGCGACTTCACGGCAGCCACGCCCGCCTGCCGCTCGGCGGCATATCCTTCTACGGCCTCCACGCCGCGCGAGCTCGCGGCGGACGGCTCCACGGCCTCCCGCGCCGCCCTCTCATCCGGCGCGGCCGTGCGGCGCGCCATCCTCTCCACCGCCCCCTCCAGCCTTTCCACGCGAGCGGAAAGCGCTTGCGTGCTGGTGTCGAGCTCCTCCGCCGCCATGCCCACGATGGCGCTCTCCAGCAGGAGGCGCGGGGAGGAATCCGCGCGCATCCCCTTTTCCGCCTCCGCGAGGGCGGCGATGAAGTGGTGTAAGCGCGCGGGGGGAATGGACTCCGACTGCCTGCGTATACTCGCGTAGGCCTCCTCGTCCACCTCCAGCTCCTCGGGGGAGAACCCGGCGTAGCGGAGCAGAAGGACCCTGCGGAAATGCTCCCGCGCCCCGCGCGCGAACTGCGCCAGGTCTTTCCCTTCCTCGTACGCCCTCTCCACCACCGCCACCGCCCCCGCCGCGTCGCCCTCGGCCAGGCGGTCTGCGAGCTCCACCAGCAGCTCGCCCTCCACCAACCCCAGGAAGCCGGCCACGTCGGCCTCGTCTATCTCGCCGTCTCCGTAGCTCATGACCTGCTCCAACAGCACCAAGGCGTCCCGCGCCGAGCCCCTGGCCCTGCGGGCGATAAGGCGCAGGGCTTTCTCGGTCGCCTTGACTCCCTCGCTCTCGCTCACCGCCGCCAGGTGTTCCGCCAGTCGCTTCGACGACACGCCCCGGAAATCGTAGCGCTGGCAGCGGGAGAGAATGGTCTGCGGCAGCTTGTGGGGCTCGGTGGTGGCGAGCACGAACACCAGGTGGTGGGGCGGCTCCTCGAGGGTCTTGAGAAAGGCGTTGGAGGCCTCCTTTGTGAGCATGTGCGCCTCGTCTAGGATGTACACCTTCATGCGCGCCGAGGCGGGCGAAAAGGCCACTCGCTCCCTCAACTCGCGTATATCGTCTATGCCGCGGTTCGAGGCCGCGTCCACCTCCACCACGTCCACGGAGGTTCCCTCGGTTATCTCCCGACAGGGGACACAGCGGTTGCAGGGGTTGGGAGTGGGCCCCTCCACGCAGTTCAGCGCCTTGGCCAGGATGCGCGCGGTGCTGGTCTTGCCGGTTCCCCTCGGGCCGGCAAAAAGATAGGCGTGCGTGAAGTTGCCGCTGCGGATGGAGTTGGCCAAGGTGCGGGTGACGTATTCCTGCCCCAGTACCTCCTCGAAGGTCTGGGGGCGCCACTTCCTGTATAGAGCCACGTAGCTCAACCGTCACCCCTCTATCGCCATGGCGCTCCCGGCGACGTCACCGGGGCGCCGAAACGGTTAATAGATGTGATCGTGCACCCTCCCTCGACTCCCGGCCCCGAGCGCCACACGGGTAGTTGGCTCCGGACAGGTTGATCTGCGGCACACGAGAAGATTTGCTTACCGCTGCTTCCTTCCGGACCTGACGGGGTTCACAAGTTCCCGTTGCGCAGGACCCGACCTTCAACACCACTTGCCCGTGCGCAATACTCAAGACCGGAGAGCCTCAGTTGGGGATTCGGCCCCGCTGTAGCGGATTGCGGGTTCAGGGCACCGCTAGCTCCCCGCTTAGCACGATCACACCACTAGTATAACATGGGCTGGCGACGGGGCAGATGGAGACGCTCAAGTATAGTTTCCGGCGAGGGTTACGCTCAAGCCGGATGAGGTAAGCCTCGGCAGGTATCCCCGGAGCGGAAAACCATGAGGGCTGGGGGCGCCCCGCCATCCCGGCCAAACGAGACGATCCACCCATCGGCCATGACGCCGCGCGAGAAACGCGAAACGAAAAGGGCGAGGGGCTGGAAGGGAAGATAGCCTGGGGGCGGCGAGGATTACGCAGGCGGAGTGTATAATAATAAAAACGACGGGGCGGTAGAGCGGGAGGAAAGATGGGCGAAGGCGAGTTCGGGGAAAGGGTTTCCACCGGCAACGCGGAGCTCGACTCCATGTTGGAGGGAGGCTTGCTGCGGGGGTCGGTGACCCTGGTGACCGGCGCCCCGGGAACCGGAAAGACCTGCCTGGGCTTGGAGTTCATCTGCCACGGCGCCACGCAGATGGACGAACCCGGCCTCATCGTCACCTTCGAGCATTTCCCCAAAAAGCTGCTGCGAGACGCCTCCTCCCTCGGCTTCGACCTCCCGGAGATGGAGAGGAAGGGCATGCTGCGTATCCTCTTCACCTCGCCCGAGATATTTTTCGAGCAGGCGCAGGCGCCCGGGGGGTTGCTGGACACCATGGTCGAGGAGCTGGGGGCGAAACGCGTGCTCATCGATTCCATCTCGCACCTGGAGCGGCTCACGCGTGATGCCGTGAAGCTCAGGGAGGTGGCCTTCACCTTCGTCAACGCCCTCCTCAGGCACGGGCTTACGGTGATAGTGACGCAGGAGGACCCGGACATCACCGGCGACGTGGCCGCAGCCCAGTACGGAATCTCCTACCTGGTGGACGCGGTGATCATCCTGCGTTATGTGGAACTGGATTCCGCCATCGGCAGGGCTATCCTGGTGCTCAAGCAGCGCGCCAGCTCCCACGACAAGAGGATACGGGAGTTCCGCATCGCCGCCGGCGGCCTAAAGATAGGCGAGCCCTTCGCAGACCGGGAGGGAGTGCTCTCGGGTCTGCCGCGCAAGCGCGAGGTGGACGCCTTCGTGGAGGTGTTCGGCAGGAAGGGAAAGTCCTAGTCCCATGGGGAGGTGGGATGATGGCGGAAAAGATCCTTATCGTTGACGACGACCGGGAGATGGTCGAGCTGATCGAGCTCTTCCTGCGCAACGCCGGCTATACCCCCATCTCGGCCTTCTCGGGAGAGGAAGCCCTGGAGAAGGCCTTCGGGGAGAAACCGGACCTTATCCTTCTGGATATAATGATGCCGCGCATCGACGGCTGGGAGGTGCTGCGGCGCATCAAGAACGACCCCGAGGCCCGCAACATCCCCGTGGCCTTCATAACCGCCCGCACCCAGAATATAGACAAGATGATCGGCCTCTCGGTCATGAAGGCCGCCGGCTATATCACCAAGCCCTTCAGCAAGCAGGAGCTGCTCAGCGAGGTCAGGCGCATCCTCGACCAGCGGGGCGGGGGAGCGCAGGCGCCTTAGTGGCGGGATCCGCGGGGAGGGGGCGCTGATGTCGATGGCATGGTGGAAGACGCTGTCGCTTTTCCTGTGGTTTTACAACACCTCCGCCACCGCCGTGGTGCTGGTGTACTTCGCCGGCATCTGCCGTATGGCGGAAAAAAAATTCGGGGGGAGGACCTTCTACCCTCTTCTCCCCGTTTTCTTCCTGCTCATGGGGGCCAGCACCCTCATCTATTCCATGTCCGACACCATTGTGGCCATCAAGATATGGTACGCGGCATGGCCGACGCTGGCCGGGTTGGTGCTCCTGGTCGTGGTCTATCGCTCCTACCGCCTGATGATGGGAAGATGAACTACCTCTCCTCCGCCCTTTACGTAGTAGGCCCGCTCTCGGTGGCGGTGTTGTTGCTCCTGCTCGGCGCCATGGGCAAGCGCCTGGGCCAGGCCCTGGAGCTTCCTCCCCATTACCGCCTTTACTATGTCTCCTTCTTCTTTTTCATCGCTCCCCTACCCGCCGCCTGGATCCTTCTTCTCACCGGCGCGTGGGGACTGCCGGACCCGGAGCCCAAAGCGGGCCTGATCATCAAGATCGCCGTGGCCTCCATCCCCATGGGCATTGCCATTACCTTCGCGCTTATCGCCACCGCCAGGTACTGGGGTTGGATATGGGGCGAACTATACCGCTCCCGCCGAAAAAAGGAGGGTGAGGGTGAGGGGTGACACCGGGAGCCGTTTCGCCGCGGCCGCGTTCTTGCTCCTCATCCCGGCACTGGTTTCCGCCGCGCTCGGCAAACGCGGCGCCACCGTTGCGCTGCTTTCCCTCGCGGCGGCATGCTGTGCCGCATCCCTGCTGACGGCGCGCGTACAGGCGAAGAAGCGCCTGTCCCGGCGTGGACGCGGGGGCCTGGAGGGCGCCTCTTTCCTGGAGGCCATTCCCTCTCCCGCCTTGCTGGTGAGTCCGGGCGGCACCGTCCTGGAGGCCAACCGGCGTGCGTCGGAGTTCGTGCCCCTTCCCCGCGAGGTGGTGGGCGAGCTTGCGGGCAGGAAGCTTGACGAGGTTTTCCTGCCCCCTTACTTCGGGGCCTGGTCTCCGGTGCTTAAGCAAGCCGCGGAATCCGAAGGCCCGCTGGAGATCCATCACGAGCAGTATTACCTCGAGAGCTACTCCGGGATATGTCGGGTCTGGCTGTCTTCCCTGCGCGGCGACGGCGGGACGGGACGCGTGCTCGTGGTTATCCAGGATATCACCCAGGAGGCATGGGAGCGCGCCGCCCTCCTGGAGGCGTCGGAGCGAGAGGCGGGCATCTTCGAGGGCGTACCGGTGAAGATCGCCGTGCTGGATCGCAACTTCCGCCTCGTGCGCTGCAATCAGTCCATGATGCGCTGGATACATGACTCCTGCGGTCTGGGCGAGGACCGGCTCCCGGGCTTGCCCGCCCTGGACATCATGCCGCAGGAGTTCCGTCCCGACTGGAAGCATATCCTGCGGCGGGTGCTCATCGAGGGGCGTTCCTTCGAGCAACCACGCGTTCACCAGGTGGTGGGCGGCGTCGACTTCTTTCATCGCGTGCGCCTGCACCCCTTGGTGGACGAGGCGGGAGCGGTGCGCGAAGCCCTTTTGCTCTTCGAGGAGGTGACGGAATACGTGCGTTTGGAGCGGCGGCTGGCGGAGACCACCGACTACCTGAACCTTCTCATAGAGAGCCTCAACGACGGTTTTTACGCCATGAACGCCGAGGGCAAGTTCTCTTTCTGCAACCAGTCCTTCCTGGACATGCTGGGCCTGCGCGGCGGCGAGGAGCTCTTCCAAAAAGAACCCACCGACATCGTGATGCCCGACGAGGCGCCCAAGATCGAGCGCATGCTGGAAAGACGGCGACGGGGCGAGAAGGTCTTCTTCGAGACCTTGCTGCGACGAAGCGACGGCAGCGCCCTTCCGGTACAGATCAGCTCCGCTCCCCTTTTCCGCTCCGGCGAGTTCGCGGGCATCGTGGGCATCGCCCACGATTTAAGCGAGCGGAGGCGCCTGCAGGCCATGGTGGAGGAAAGCCACAAGTACCTGGAGAGGGCCTACGAGGAGCTCTCGGTGCTGGACAAGATGAAGTCGGATTTCATCGCCATCGCCTCCCATGAGTTGCGCACCCCCCTTTCCATCATCAAGGGCTATACGGACGCCTTTCAGTTCGGCGAGCTCGGGGAGTTGACCCCCTTCCAGATGGACAAGATCAAGATCATGAACGCCCGCGCGGACCAGATGACCAAGATCATCAACGACCTTTTGGATATAACCCGCCTGGAGGAGGGGCGGCTGGTGGGGGAGAGATGGCCGGCGCCGGTGGAGGGGCTGATCCTCAACGCGGTATCGGAATATGAAGGCCGCGCGGAGCAGGCCGGACTCACGTTGCGTCATTCCATCGCCCACGACCTGCCGCCGGTGAGCGTTGACGTGTGGCGCATCCACCAGGTACTGGAGAACCTCATCGGCAACGCCATCAAGTTCACCCCTCCGGGCGGAGAGATAGAGGTGTCCGCCCGCGTCGCAGAGGAGCCGGGTATGGTGGAGATAGAGGTGCGCGACACCGGGCCCGGTATTCCCCGCGAGCAGCAGCGGAAATTGTTTACCATGTTCTACCAGGTAGAGACGGATTCGACCCGTTCCGCGGGGGGACTGGGTCTCGGCCTGGTCATCTCCAAGGGGATAGTAGAGGGGCACGGCGGCCGCATCTGGGTGGAGAGCGAGGCGGGCGCCGGCTCTTCCTTCAAGTTCACCCTCCCCGTACACCAGGAGGGTTGAGGGATGCGTGCCGTATCGCTGGGAGACCGCGGCCCCGCCGTCAGCGACGTGCAGAAACGCCTCTTCGACCTCGGATATGCGCCGCCCGGCCTGGATACGGAGATGAGGGAGGCGTATTACGGCGAGCGCACTGCCCATGCGGTGCGGGAATTCCAGAGGAACCGCGGCCTCCACGTGGACGGCAGGGTGGACGAGAACACCTGGCACGAGTTGGTGGAGGCATCCTATCGCCTGGGAGACCGTTTTCTCTACTTGCGCGTGCCTCCCTTTCGCGGCGACGACGTGCGCGAGCTTCAGCGCTATCTTAACCGGCTCGGCTTCAATGCCGGGCGCGAAGACGGCATCTTCGGGCGGGACACCGACCGGGCCCTGCGTGCCTTCCAGCACAACATGGACCTGCCCGTGGACGGCATCGCCGGCTCTTCGACCCTGTCCTGCCTGCAGCGGCTGCGCCACGCCCTCAAGGACACCAGCGTGGCCGTGGTCCACGAGGCCATCCAGGACCTGTCCTACCGCGGCATGGCAGGGCGCACGGTGGTGCTGGACGCCGGGGAGGGAGACGCGAGGGCCGAGGATGCCGCGCGACTGGCGGCGGGCGGCTTAAAGGCGCGTGGTATGGCGGTGGTGATCACCGGCGGTTTTTCCTCGGGCCTTCCGGAAGGGGCGCGGGCGCGCCTGGCCAACGACTGCGGCGCCGATATCGTCATCGGACTGCGGGCTTGCGAGGGGAGCGGCGTGCGCATTTTCTTTTTTGGAAGCGGCGACTATTCATCGCCTCGCGGAAGGAGATTGGCGGCGCTGTTGCGGGAAGAGCTGGAAAAAGCCGGGGGCTCTTCCGCAGCGCCTCCTGAGGCCAGGAGCTATCCCATGCTGAGGGAAACGCGCATGCCCTGTGTGATCTTGGAATACGGGTTCGAATCGGACCCCTTGTCCGTCCTTCCTCCGGCTATAGTGGAGGCGGTGACCGCGTATTTCGGCCCCGAACCGGCTTGAGCCGGCGAGCGGCTTCCGCTCCTTGCGCCCGCCGCCTACGCGGATCCCGCTCGCCTGGGCACGCGGCCGTCAAGCCGGCGGCTCTACGTCCTCTATGACCACCTCGACCTCCTCAACCGGGAGGTCGGTCAACCCCTCAACGTACTCCTTGACCTTGGCGGCGACCTCGCGCGCCAGGGACGGGATATGCACACCGTACCGCACTTTCAGATATACGCTGAGGCGGTAGGAGGAGTCCTCTTTGCCGACCTTTATCCCCTTGTGCACGAACTCGCGCTTTACGCGCGAGGCGATGCTCTCCACCGCCTTGGGCTGGCAGACCTCGGCGCCCTCCACCTCCCCGGCCGCCTGCGCCGCCAGCGCCGCGATGGCCTCGCGCGATACCTCAACCCGTTCGCCCTTTGCCTCTTCCTTCACAGTTCCTTCCTGCCATGCTTGATGGAGCTTACGGTCACCCGGCCGTTGGAGATGTCGAAACGCATGGTCCTCCCGTAATTGCCCCCCGTGTCCTCCGCCACCAGCCTGATGCGTTGCTCACGCAACGCCACTTTGGTGGCCTCCACGTTGCGCTCCCCTATCTGCATCCCCAGGCTCGGGCCGGGGACATTGCGCGGGTTGATGGCGCCCGGAATGGTGAACATGCACGCTCCACCCGCGATCTTGGCCTTGATGTCGGAGCGCCGCGAGCCCAGCTTTTCCATCTCCTCCACCATGGCCTTGACCGCCGTGTCCGCGAACTTGCCCGGGCTGCTTTTCCTGGTTATGGCGGTGGAGTCCGGGAGCATGACGTGAGCCATCCCGCCTATGCGGCGCTTTTCGTCGTAGAGGACGATGCCCACGCAGCTGCCCAGCCCGTAGCTGGCCAGCACGTGGGGGTTGTGGGTGACGTAGTATTCCGCCACTCCTATATTTACCGTCTCCTCCTGCACCTGCCCTTCACTCCCATCCGCAATCTCTTCCCTCCGCCGGGCAGCGCCAAAACCGCCGCCGACTCCCGGCCGCGAAGGGCGAGGCTCGACCGCCGTCACGTCCCCGTGCCCCCGCTCAACCGCTCACCCCCAGCCTCCCCAGTATGAGGTCCAGGGAGCCCAGGTCCGGGAAGAGAATAAGGTGTCCTTTTATCACGTGTTCCAGTATGTCGAACTGCGTCTCGATCACCAGGACATAATCCTCGGACTGGCTTATCTCCACCAGGATGAAGTCTATGATCGCCCCCGCCATGTCCATGGCGAAGCCCGGCACCGAGGGCCTCAAGAGGAGGGCGGTCATCTGGGAAAGGGCGTTGAGATACGAGCCCGCGAGGATGCTCCCCGTCTCCTGCAGCGCGGACTGCTCCACGGTGGAGAGCTCTCCCTGCTCCCCTCCGCTCACCATGAGGTGGGCCAGCTGGTTGGCGCTCTTCTCCTCCAGCAGCAGCAGCATGCTGCCCGAGGCCTCGCCGCTTATATGTAGATATATGCCCACCACCGGCGTTTCCGCCCCTCCCACCAGGTCCGAGACCTTGACCAAGGGCACCAGGGTGGCGCGCGGAACGCTCAGCAGCACCTTTTTGTCCACCATGGTGGAAAGGGCGACGGCCGCGTTTCCGGAGCCGATGTTCCCAACCTCTCTGAGCGCGTCGAGTTGAAGGGGCGTCAACCCTCTCCCTTCCGCCATATCTCCTCCTCTCGTGGGAAGCCTGTCATCCACACCCTTCAGGATAGCAGAGTGGGTATGTCAAGGATAAGCGCCACCTCTCCCGTGCCCAGGATGGTCGCGCCGCCGAACCCCCGGATGCCCTTGAGAAAGCGGTCCAGGCTGGTTATGACTATCTCCTGCTGCCCCATGAGCTCGTCAACGGCGATGGCCACGCTCCTGGGCGCCGTCTCCACGACCACCACCGGAAAGGTCCCCTGGCCGTCACCCTCCGGCAACCCGAGGCAGCGCCCCAGCCGTACCAGGGGAAGGGTCTCGTCCCGCAGGAAAATGACCTCCTGGCCGGATACGTACTTTATCTCGTAGGAGGAAATGACCGCCGTCTCCAGGACCACCCCCAGGGGGATGGCGTATATCTCGTTCATCACCTTCACCAGCAGGGCCTGGATGATGGCCAGCGTGAGCGGCAGTTTGAGGGCGAAGGTGGTCCCCTCCCCCTTCACGCTCTGCATGATCAGCATCCCCCCCAGGGACTCCACTTTGTTCTTGACCACATCCAGCCCCACGCCCCGGCCTGAAACCCCGCTTACCTCCTCGGCGGTGGAGAATCCCGGCATGGCCAGGAAACGCAAGGCATCGTCATCGCTCAACGCCCTCGCCTCGTCGGCGGTGATGAAGCCGCGCTCCTCGGCGAGGGCGAAGATCCTGGCGGCATCCACCCCCTGCCCGTCGTCCTGTACCTCTATGGATACGTAATTGCGGTCGCGCCGCGCCGCCAGCTTGATGCTTCCCCGCCTCGGCTTGCCGCGCGCCTCCCTCTCCTCGGGGCTGTCGATGCCGTGGTCCACCGCGTTGCGCAGGAGGTGCATGAGGGGGTCGCTGATCTCGTCCAGGATGGTCCGATCGAGCTCGATGTCCCTGCCTTCGATTATGAAATCCACCTCCTTGCCCCGGCTCTTGGCCAGGTCGCGCACCATGCGCGGGAAACGGTTGAAGATATGCTCCACCGGCACCATGCGCGTCTTCATCACCTCGTCCTGGAGGTCGGCGGTGAGGCGGGCGGTGTGCGCCAGGGCTTCTTTAAGCTCCGGTATATTGTACGACGACGAGATCTCCTGCAGCCGGGTACGGTTGATCACCAGCTCTCCGATGAGGTTCATGAGGTTGTCGAGACGGGAGATGTTGACCCTCACGCTCTGGGTGCGCACCGGGGCCACCGGGCCTCGCTCCGCCTCCCGCCGCACGGTCTCGGGCGCCACCTCCTCCCGCACTTCGGCCCCTTCCGGCGACTCCGCGCCTCGTCCCGTTTCCGCTCCGCCCTCGAGGGGAAGCGTTTCCACCTCCTGCACTTCGGCAATGGTCATCAAGGACCTGCGCACCTCGCCGGCGTCCTCGGAGCTTTCCAGCACCACCTCGAAGGAGCGGTCGAATTTCTCGTCCTCGAGCTCTTCCACCGAGGGATGGGAGTCCACCACTCTGCCGAGCTGGGAGAGCTTTTTGAAGATCATGAACACCCGCACCGACTTCAGCACGCAGTCCTTGTCCAGGGTTACCCTTAGACGGATGCTTCGCGTTGCCGAGGGTTCGGCGACAGGCCCGCCGGCCTCCTCTCTCTCGCCTTCTCCCGGCTCCGCCCGCAAGGGCTCCTCTTCCAGGCTCTTCCCTATCTCTCCGGTTCGCGTTTCGGCGCTCTCGTCGCGCGGCTTCTTTTGCCCCGCCGCCACGATGTCGCCTCCCGGTATCCCTCCTTCGGCCTCCGAGGCCTTCACGCCCTCGAGGGGCTTCCCGACCCCTCTTTTCGCGCCTCCTCTCCTGGTCTTTCGGGGCGGCTCCAATCCCGCCGCCGGCCCGTGTCCACCCGTGTAGACATGGCGCAGCTCCTCGATAAGGGACGAGGTGTCGACCGCTTCGCCGCTGTCCTCGGCGATGGAGGCGACGATGGAGGCCAGCATATCGAAGCAACTGAAAAGGAGGTCCACGATGTCCGTGCTGACCTCTATGTCGCCGCTGCGCAACCCGTCCAGCACGTTTTCCATTTCATGGGAAAGCTCGGTAAGCTGGTCGAAGCCCATGGTGGCGGACATCCCCTTGAGGGTATGGGCGGAACGGAAGATCTCCGTAAGCACGTCGGGGTTTCCGGGGTCC
>JACVJD010000085.1 GCA_015711825.1 Candidatus Solincola daggyaiensis | reverse complement strand
TGAGCAAGAAGGAGCTGGCGCGGCTGCAGAAAGAGGAGGCGAAACGCCTGCGCGAGGAGGAGAAGGCGGCGAAGAAGGCCGCCAGAAAGGGCGCTCCCGCCCAGGAGGCGGCGGCGGTTCCGACGCAAGCGGCCGCTCCCCCCATGCCCGAGCCCGCGCCTTTCTTCGAGGCTCCGTCCGAGCCGCCCGCTTACGCCGCTCCCGCGGCGGAGACGCCTCGGCCTTCCACCTTCGCCCCCATGGAGCCGCAACCCAGACCCGAGCCCGTGCAGCCCGTCCCGCCGCTGGAGATACCGCCCCTTGACCTGCCCACCGAGCCGCCCCCGGGGGGGATCAAGATACCCCGCATCGAGGACCGCCTGGAGCCGCTGCCCCCGTTGGAAACGGGGGAGCCGCAGATACCCCCGGACCTCGAGCCTCCGGAGGGATTTTTCGACTAGAGGCCGTCAGGGGCGCGTCTTCCTCGACCTGGCCCGCCAGCGGTCGAGCTGCGAGGACCAAGGACTGTAGCGCCTTCCCCCGGGCAAGGCGTCCCGCAGCGAGGCGAGGAAGCCGCTTGGACTAGCAAAATATTCCATCTCGGTATATGCCATGCCCACGTGGGCGGCCTTGTGGGCGTCGCTCCCTCCCGTTACCGCGAAACCGCGCTCCGCCGCGAAGCGGCCCGCCATGGAGTTGGCGAGCCACCAGCGCGGCTTGCCGTTCATCCCCTCTATGGCGTCTATCTGCGGCCGCAGCTCCAGGAGGCGGCGGGCAGTCATCCGTTTCATCTTCACCAGATCGAAGGGGTGAGGGATCACCACCACCCCTCCCTGCTCATGTATCCTGCGCATGGTCTCCGGGGCGGAGAGGCCCGGCGGTATATCCTCGCGCAGGAAGAGGCCGATTATCTCCCCCTCCGCGCTCCTGATCTCCGACCCCGGAACGATCAGCAGATCGGGCAACTCCGCGGCGAACTCCAGGCCTCCCCGCAGCGTGTCATGGTCCGTAACCGCCGCCCCCGCGAGACCCCTCTCCCGGCACGCCGCCCGCAGGGCATCGGGTTCGATGGTGCCGTCGAAGGAATAGACGGTGTGCACATGGAGGTCGAGCTTGATCCTCATGCGACCCCTCAGCGGTATTGCGGCGGGATGGCGCAGGCGCTTTGCACCGCATAGACCAGCTCGCGCACGCCTTCCTGGTCCACGAAATACACGCTCGCGCCCCCCGCGGCGCCGTTGCGACCCGGCAACACGCCTCCCTGCACATTCACCACCGCGAAGGAGGCGAACTCACGCGCCAGGCGGATGACCTCATCGCGCGTGAGATCGGTTTCCAGGCGCTCTATGGCAACGGAGAGAAACCACGCCGCCCCAGGTTCTCCCGCCAGCTCCTTGCCTTTGTAGAGAGCCTGGATTATCAACCTCTGCTGCTGGCGGGCGCGCTCCAGGTCTCCCTCCGGGTAGTCCCGGGACCTGGCCATGATCAGGGCGCGATCCCCGTCCAGTACCTGGCTCCCGGCGGGAATGATGCCCAGCTTGGGGTCCATGATGGCCTCCTCCAGGGTGACCTGGACCCCGCCGAAGAGGTCCACCAGCCAGGCGAACTCGTCGAAATCCATGACCACGTAGTTACGGATCTCCAGGCCCGTGAGAAGCTCCACCGTCTCCACCGCCAGGCGGGGCCCGCCCAGGGGATAAGCCTCGTTTATCTTCCTGGTGCCGTGTCCGGGCACGGGAACGTAGCTGTCACGGGGGATGGAGATAAGGCATGCCTTTTCCCCGGCCTCATCGATGTGGGCGACCATCATGACATCGCTGCGCTCATTGCCCTGTCGCGGCCGCCCCTTCCCGTGGTCCAAGCCCAGGATGAGGACGTTGAAGGGGGCGGGGGAGAGGGGTTGCGCGGGGGGGAGTTCCGGGGGCACCTCGACCCCCGGGAAGGTTCCCATCTCCGCCGCCGCTTCCGGGGCGACGCTGAACCAGTCCAAGGGGTCGATGAGCAGCACGGCGCATACCGCCGCGGCCGCGAGGGCCAAGGCGAGCAACACCAAGCCCGCGCTTTTCCCAAAGCGTATCCCCTTCCTCACGGCATTCCGCCCTCCTCTCAGCGGGAGCTTGTTCCCGCAATACTTCTCAAGCCGGGGAGGTTTTTCCTTCCCCCCTGCCTCCTCCCGGCAACGGCCGCGGGGCCACGGTGATCCATCGGCACGCCGAACGTGTATAATTTACTCCGGCCCCCAGGGAGGGGGCGGCAGACAGTTCCGGGAGGTACCTTTGCACTGGCTCCTCGCTCTGGATTATACCGTCTTCACCTGGATAAACGGGCTGGCGGGGAAGAACGCCCTCATGGATTCGGCCATGCAGGCGTTCTGCAACGACCACCTGGTGCCGTTCACCCTCGGCTTCCTGGTCCTGGTCATGGCCTTGCGCGGGCGCGGCCGGCGCGACGACCGCGACCATCTCGCCGCCGCGGTGCGCGTATTCGTGGCCATCGCCGTCTCCTCGGCCCTCCTGCAGCTCGCGGTGACCTTGATACACCGCCCGCGCCCCTTCGTGGACCATACGGTGACTCTCCTCTTCTACCGGCCCACGGACTGGTCTTTTCCGAGCAACCCCGCTACCGCCTCTTTCACCTTCTTCTTTTCCGCCTGGTTTTCGGACCGGCGCTTCGGGTGGTGGTTCCTCCCCCCCGCGCTGCTCATGTCCTTCGCGCGCGTCTTCTGCGGCGTACACTACCCCGGAGACGTGCTGGCGGGGATACTGCTCGCGGCCGCGAGCGCCTGGGCCGTGCATCGCCTGGACTTTCTCAGCCGCCCCTTCGTGGCCCTGGTAAACGGGGTGGAAAGCCTGCTGCGCTCGTCCATAAGCATGAGGAGATGAGAGCGAAGTGCCTTCCCGACACCGCGATTCGAGGCGCCCGCGCGACCGCCAGGAAAGGTAAAGCATGGGAGAGATATTCTACGAAGACATCCTGGAGACGTTTCTCTTCTGCTTTTTCGTGTCCATGGGCATCATCCAGATCGCGGCGGCGCGCAGGGGCTGGCACGGCCTCAGCCTTTACGGCGGCCGCATACGCGCCAACCTCAATCGCGCCCTCGGCGCGGCCCTGGTCATCTTAGGCTACGCCTGGTACTTCAGCGACCCCCTGCACCGCAACGTGCGCAATATCGAGGCGCTCATGAGCCTGGTCTGCCTGGTCCTGGGCATAGCGGCGGCGGCGGCGGCCACCGCCCTCCTCGCCTCCCTGACGGAATCTCTGCGCCGCCTTGCGAGGGGAAGCGGGCGAGGCAAAAGCCTGGCCACGGAGGTGATGGAGTTCCCGGAGGGAAAGGCCGTGCTCTCTGGCCCCTGGGGGGAGAGGGGAAAGAACCTGGTGGTGCTGGCGGAGCCGGGAAAGGGAAGCGAAGCGCTGCTGCGATCCCTCCACGCCTTCCTCCCCGCGCCAGGGGGAGTCCTCTCCCTGCATCCCCGCTCCGGCCTGGGGGAAGAAAGGGACGGCGCGTGGGCGGGCGAGGAGGAGATGATGCGCATGCTCGCGCGCCTCGAGCGAGAACGGGGCCTTGACACCGGGGGCGAGAACTTCCTCGGCCTGGGATGGTGCGCCAACGCCGCGCTGCGACTGCGCGGTCGCCTGGAAGAAGCTTACGTGCCGCGCAAGCTGCTCGCGCTGGCTCCGGTGGTGCCCGAGAGAGAGGGGGATTTCGCGGGCGACTCGCTGCTCTCCAACACCCCCGCGGACATCATTTTTTCCCTGCTCCGCAACCGTCCCTGGGACCCGCGCGCCGCGCGCAGAGCGGTGGCCGCCTGGCTCCCGGCTTTCCTCATCTGCGCGGCCCTGGCCACCGCGGTCACCGTGGCCTTCGGGGTGCGCTGGAAGTTCATCTCCGGCCCCGCGGCCGGCCTCCTCCTCTCCCTATGGGTGATCTATTTTCCCCTCGCGCGCGGAAAAAGAGGCGGCCGGGGAGCCGAAGCGCTTCTGGTGAACCGCGCCCATGCGGGCGAAGACGCGAGAGCTTCGACGCCCGCCCTGGTCGTCCTTTCCTGGGAAGAGGCGGCGGCCGCGGGTGATGAAGGAGCGCGCCTCGCCGGCATGCCGGAAGGCGAGCTGTGGAGGGATAAACTGCGGGGAAAGTTCCTGCTGGGCGGGGGAACCGCGGACCGTATCGCCGCTCTAATATGGGATGGGATAGAGGAGGACGGCCGGAGCGAGTCCGTGCCGCCTAAGCCCGACGGAGGAAGCGGCTCCACCTCGGCCGAAGGATAGAAGGAAGCCGGAGGATCGGCCATGCGCACTACGGGAGGCGTGTTATCCGTGGAAGGAAAAGCCGGCGCCGAGCGGGTTCTGGCGCTCAAGATCGCGGTTTTCCTCGTCCTCGCGGCCACGGCGGCGTTTTTCCTCATCCAGGTCTCGCTGGGGGCGCAAGGAGAGGACGGCAAGGTCACGGCGGAACCCCGGTACGCCGTCGGCTCCAGGGCTTACAACACCCTGAGGGATTCCCTGCAGGTCTTCGCCGCCCTCAGGATCTACCGACTTGAACCCGTATGGGAGCTTCCCCTGGAGGGAGGAGCGTCCATGGACGAGGAAGGGGGACGCCTCTATATCGCCTCCGCCCCCGGCCGGGTTATGGCGGTGGAGGCCGCTTCGGGCGCCGTCGCCTGGAGCCTGGACCTGGGGGTGCGGTTATCAGCCGCGCCGACCGCCCGCTCCGGGGTGCTGTACGTGGGCGCCGTGAACCACGTCCTTTATGCCCTGGACTGCGCCAGCGGAGCCCTGCTGTGGTACTTTACCGCCCAGGGTGAGATCCTCGCCCGTCCCGTGGTCAGCGACGGCATGGTCCTGGTAACCGCCGATAACGACTCCGTTTACGATCTCCAGCATCGCGTTTACGCCCTGGACGCGCGCAACGGCGCCCTGCTGTGGGTGCACGATTCCGAGAGCTGGACGCCCTCGGCCCCCGCGATGGGCGCGCAGGCCGTTTACTTGGGGGGATATGGCCGGGAGGTTTACGCCCTTGACCGGGCCACGGGCCGTGAGTTGTGGTCCTTTAAAACCTCCAATATCGTCTTCGCCTCCCCTTTTCTCGCCGCCGGCAAGGTCCTCTTCGCCAGCATAGACGGACGCGTTTACGCCCTCGATGAGGGCACCGGGGCACTGTCCTGGTCCCTGAAGCTCCCGGGGTTCGTATGGCTGGCGCCTTCCGGGGACGGGATCTTCTTCGCCTGCTCGCGCGGGGACACGCTCACGGCCGTCTCCGCAGGAGAGGGAGAGGAGCTCTGGAGTTTCCAGGGCCGAGACCTCCTGCAGGGGTCGATATTCACCCTGGACGGGATGGTGTGCGCCTTTAACCGGCGCGGGGAGGCGTACCTCATCGAGGCCGGAAGGCTGCGCGGCGCGCTCTCCCTTCCCCAGGGCCTGGCTTCCGCGCCGGCCATCTCGCACAACCGCGTCTATGCATCTTCGCCGGACGGCAAGGTGCGCGCCTTCCCCCTCCCCAGCCTGGACGGCAACGCGGTACGGGAGCCGCGTTAGGTCGTGGAGGCAGCCTTGTCGGCCGACGCGCCTCGCTCCTCGCCAAGGGAGAGGTGGCGCGACTCCCTCGCCTCGGAACTGGGATATTTAGGCATGCTCTGCTTTACCGTCGCTCTTTACGTCGCCATCGCCCTGCTATCCCTCGCCCCCGACGGCACCCTGGGAAAGCTCTCCCCCCTGCAGGATGCGGCGCAACGCAACCGCTACCTGAGCGAGTTGCTGAACCTGACCGGCGTCAACCGGGCCACCCACCTCCAGCTGGCGGTTGTGGGCATCATCCTGCTCTCCCTGCTCATGGCGGCCTACGCCTGGGCGGTGCTCGTTTTCCGGCGGCGCTCCGACAAGGGGCTTTTCTCCATACTCGCCCTGGCCACCGCCGTCTGCGTTCTCCTGACCTTCATACCGCCGCTGGTGAGCAAAGACGTGTTTTCCAACATCTTCTACGCCAAGATCGCCGCCCATTACCACGACAACCCCTACGTCATCACCCCCCAGCGCTTCAGCGCCGACCAGCTCATGGTCTATACCAGCCTCAACTGGAAGAACACCGCCATCGTTTACGGCCCCCTTCACACCCTCTTCTCCGCCCTCCTCAGCCGGGCGGTGGGCACGGGGATCACCGCCAATCTCTTCGCCTTCAAGGGGGCCATGGCCCTCTTCCATCTCGCCAACGTGGTCATCCTCTGGATCATCCTGGGGCGCCTGGCGCCGCGCCGGCAGCGCTTCGGGACCATGCTCTACGCCTGGAACCCCATCGCCCTGGCCATCGGCGTGGGAGGCGGGCACAACGACGTGATGATGATGACCCTGGTGCTGTTGGGAGTGATGTTCCTGGTGAGGGGAAGGCACTGGGCCGGCTATGTTTTCCTTTGCCTCTCCGTGCTGGTGAAATACATCACTCTGCTGCTGGTTATCGCTTTTCTGATCCACCTCCTCGCCCGACGGCGGGGGTGGGCGGAAAAGGCGCGGGGGCTCGCGCTGCACCTGGCGGTTTTCCTCCTTCTATGCGCGCTTTTCTTTCTTCCCTACTGGGTGGGTTTCCGCACCTTCAGCTCCACCCTACGCAACCTGCAGTTGAATAATTTTTCCAGTACCGGCGGCCTGCTCTCCTTCGCTTTTTACTCCCTGTTCCATTTCGTCTTTCGCGTGCCTGCGGGAGCCGCCGGGACCGTCGCAAGCGTCTTGAGTAAGCTGGTCCTGCTGCCCTTATTCCTCGCCACACTCTGGTACGCGCCTCGCCGCGTCCGCGTCCGGGAAGACTTCCCGGAATGCTTTTTTCTGGTGATCCTGGCCTACCTGGTCACCACCAGTTACTACATGCCCTGGTATTTCATCTGGCTGCTGCCCTTCATCGCCATGCGCCCCTGGGACCGCCTCGCGCGCTGGAGCCTCTGCGTGGGCACCGCCACCATACCCCTGGGCACCGACATCCGCCCCTACTGACGCGAAGATCGCCGCTGAAGCGCCGCCAACGGGAAAACCCCTCTTCATATCCGCAAGATGCGGGGAGGAACCGGAAAAAGATGTTCTGCGGGTCACCCCCGCCCCGACACCATGACCCCCTCTATAGCCACGGTAGGCGCACCCAGGCTGCCCTCGAAGGGCAGGAAGCGCAGGTCCTCGCCCACCGCCACCGTCCGGGCCAGGAACTCCAGCGCCTTTCCCGCCAGGGTGATCTCGCGCAGGGGCCGCTGGGGGGCGCCGTTTTTTACCAGCAGACCCACCGCCCCCAGGGATATCTCTCCCGAGACGGGGTTGGCTCCCGCGTGCGCCCCCACCACCTGCAGCACCAGCACGCCTTCGCCGACCTCGCGCGCGATCTCCTCCCTGCCGCCCTTCCCGGGCTGAAGGAACAGGTTGCTGGCCCCCACGCGCGGGCGGTCCCGGAAACTCCCCCGGCTGGCGTTGCCGGTGCTCTCGGTCCCGGCGCGGGAGGCGGTATAGGTGTTGTGGAGGTACCCCTTGAGCACCCCTTCGGCGATGAGCTCCTTGCGGCGCGAGGGGACCCCCTCGTCGTCGAAAGGGGCGGTGGAGGGGGCTCCCGGAAGCAGCCCGTCGTCGATCACCGTTACCTTGGGATCGGCTATGGCCTCCCCCGTTTTGCCGGCCAGGAAGGAGCGTCCCTTGAGCACCGCCTCGGCGGAGAGGGCGGCCGCCAGCATGCCCAGGAACTCCGCCGCCACGAAGCTGTCGAGGATGAGGTTGGTGCGCCGCGAGGGCATACTGCTCGACCCCAACAGGCAGACGGCTCGTTCCGCCGCCTCCTCGGCTACCCCGGGAAGGCGGAGGTCGGAGGGCCTCACCCCCACGTCGAAGGAGAAGCCGGTCTGGTACTCGTCTCCCTCCCTGGCCATGGGATATACGTAGCAGTAGCAATCCGAGGAACGGTAAGAGCCGCCCAGCCCCGTGGTGCTGGCCACCGCCACCTCCGCCACCGCGTCGGAGTAAACCGCCGTCTCCACCTGCTCGATGCGCCTATCGTAAGCCAGGGTAAGCCTCTCCAATTCCAGGGCCATCTCCACCTTGCGCGCGGGCTCGGTATCCTCCACCTCGGGGCTATATATGCCCAGATCCCCTTGCGCGTAGGTGGAAGGGCCCGGCAGGCGGTTGTGTTCGTCCGGGGCGCCGTAGAGGGAATTGGCCGCGGCTTCCTCCGCCGCTCTCCTGACCTCTTCCCATCCCATGCCCGTGCAATAGGAGTAGCCGAGGCGGCCCTCGCGCAGCGCCCGCACCCCCACCCCGCGGCTGTGGGAATAGCGCAGGCTCTCCACCTCTCCGCCGAAGGCCTTGACGGTAAGGCCGCGGTGCTCCTGCGCGAACACCTCCAGCTCCACCCCTTTGCCCACCACGGCGCCGGCTCGCTCCACCCATTCCCGGGCCAGCGCCAGGAGGTCCGTCTCGCGCTTCACCTACATCACCTCCGTGGTCCCGCCCACCACCATCTCCCGCACCCGCAGGGTCGGCTGTCCGGTACACACCGGCACCGCTTGCCCTTCCTTGCCGCACATGCCGGTGTCGAAATCGAGGTCGTCGGCTACGGCGTCGATGTCCAGGAGCACGCGCGGGCCGTTGCCGATGAGGGTGGCGCCCTTCACCGGCTCCGCCACCTCGCCGCCGCGGATCATATACCCCTCGGTGACGGCGAAGATGAAATCCCCCGTGACCGGGTTCACCTCGCCGCCGCCGAGCTTGAGGGCGTACAGCCCCAGCGAGGTGTCGGCGATTATCTCCTCTCGCCTCGCCGCTCCCCTGTCTATGTAGGTATTGGTCATGCGTGGAATGGGCACGAACCGGTAGGACTGGCGACGCCCGTTTCCCGTGGGCGGCACGCCGTCGCGCAGGGAGCGCCTGCGGTCGTTGATGAAGTTGCGCAGTATGCCTTCCTCGATGAGAGGAGTGCTCGCCGCCCTTGCGCCCTCATCATCGTAACAGAACGATCCCCAGCGGTTGACCAGAGTCGCGTCGTCGTAGGCGTTCACCAAGGGCGAGGCCACCTTTTCCCCCAGCCTGCCCGCGAAGACCGACGCCCTTTTATAGACGGCGTCCGCCTCCAGGCTGTGGCCGCAGGCCTCGTGAAAAAGCACTCCCCCGGTGCCGTTGGCTATGACCACCGCCATGGGCCCGGAGGGGGCGGGCCGCGCCTCCAGCATGGTCAAGGCCTGGGAGGCCGCGGCCTTTCCCGCCTCCTCGGGGGGGAAGTCGCGGAAGAGCTCGTAGCCGCCCAGCGTGCCGGGGGTCTCATGCCCTGTCTGCATCTCCCCATCCTTGGCCGCGACCACCTGCACTACCAGGCGAACGCGCACCCGCAGGTCGCTCGCCATCTCCCCTAGGGAGTTGGCTACCAGCACCTCCTGCCTGCTGTCCCCCAGCAGCACCACCACCTGCACCACGTGGGGACCGGCCTCCCGCGCCGCCTGGTCCGCGCGGCGCAGCAGCTCGATCTTCTCCTCGCGCGGGAACTCGTCTATACCTAACTCCACCGGGTGCTCTCGCAACACCGGCAGGCGCGCGAGGGGTTTTTCCAGGTTTATGAGCGCGTGGCCTCCGCTCCGCGAAGCCGCGGCCGCCGCCCGCGCCGTCTCCAGCAACGACGCCTCGCCGATGTCGTTGGTGTAGGCGTAGGACATCGACTCGCCGCGCATGACGCGCACCCCGGCCCCTATTTCACTGCCGGAGGAGCAGTCCTCGACCTTCTCCTCCTCCAGCCGCAGGCTGGATCCGTGCCTCCTCTCCAAGAAGAGCTCGGCGAAATCCCCGCCCAGGGAGAGGGCAGTTGCCAGAACACGGCGCGCCGTTTCCTCGTCTATCATCTTTTCACCTCCGTCGCAGGTTCGATAATGAGGATATTCTACGCCGCATGCGGTCCGGCCGCGAGACACGGCAAGGGGTGAGAGGGGCGATCGCCGCTGAGCGTGCCGGCTTTTCCTTGCCCCCCCGGTGGAAATACCGGCCTTTCACGTCCCCCTCCAAGGGCCCGCAGGGAGCTCGAAGACGAAGGCGGCTCCCCCCTCCGGCCTGTTCTCCGCCCAGATCCTTCCTCCGTGGGCCTCCACCAGCTGGCGGCAGATGAAAAGCCCCAGCCCCACCCCCGCGTAGGGCCTGCTCGGACCGGCATCTACCTGGTAGAAGCGGTCGAAGATGCGCTCCAGATGCGCGGGGTCTATGCCTTCCCCCTCGTCCTCCACCCTGACGCGCACCCTGCCCTCGAGACGCGTACCCTTTACCGCGATAAGCCCCTTGCCGCCCGTGAACTTCACCGCGTTGGAGAGCAGGTTGCCCAGCACCTGTTGCACCCTTTTCGCGTCGGCCCTCACGATGGGGAACCCATCCTCGAAACGCACCTCCGACGGCTGACCGCTGACCGCGGTCACGCATTCCTCCACCGCCTTGCGCGCGAGCGCCTCCAGGTCCACCTCCTCCACTTGCAGGGTGAATTTCCCCGTCTCCAGCATGGAGAGGTCCAGCAGGTCCTCCACCAGCGAGGCCAGGAAACGCGTGCGTTCGATGATCACCCGCAGGCACTGCATCTCCTCCTCGTAGGTCAGGCTGTCGTAGTAGCGGTAGATGGTCTGGGCGTATCCTCCTATAAGGGCCAAGGGTTGCTTGAGCTCGTGGGTGACGGTGGATATGAAGTTGGACTTCATCTCGTCCAGGCCGCGCAGCTCGAGGTTGGCCTTCTCCAGCTCCTCCACGTATGCCTGGAGCTCTCGGTACAGGAGGGCGTTCTCCAGGGCTATGCCCGCTTCGTCCGCCATGGCTCGCACCGTGTCCCGCGCCTCCCCGGGAAGCGTCACGCGCCGCCTGCTGGCGAGGCAGACGAGTCCTAGAACACGCGTGGGGGAGCATAGGGGAACGACGGCCACGGAGCCCCCGGGGGCGAGGCGGACCAGCTCCTCGTCTCCCGCCTCCTCCGCGGCATCCCAGAACACCGCGTCCCTGCGCACCGCTATTCTTCCCAGCAAGCCCTCCCCGGGGATGACGCTGTCCGGCAGCGCGTCCGTTTTCCCGTCGGTGCAGCGACGGTAGAGCAGCCTCCAGGCCTCTTCGCCCGCCAGGTAGCACCAGCCCTCCTCGTAGGCGGTGAAATCCAGCAACGAGTCCAGGGCTTTCCTCAGTATCTCTTCGGGGCTGGAGGTATGTCGCAGGGAGCTGATCACCTCGTTTAGGGCGCGCAGCTCGCCGGTGCTTTCGCGCACCTTTCTCTCCATCAACTGGTGTGAGCTCTTCACCGCCTCGGCCATGCGGTTGAAGCTTCTGGCCAAGGCCCGGAACTCCTCCGCCCCCGCAGGCTCCATGCGCTGGTCAAGATCCCCCAGGGCCAGCCTCTCCGCCCCGAGCTTGAGCTCCACCAGGGGTCTGGTGACCCGACGCGAGAGGATAAACGAGGCCGCCAAGGCGATGACCGCGATCCCCGACACGATGAGCGCCACGCTCGCGCGCAGGTAACCCAGGCGCGAAAAGGCCTGCGCCGCGTCCTCCTCCACCACCAGGCCCC
>JACVJD010000084.1 GCA_015711825.1 Candidatus Solincola daggyaiensis | reverse complement strand
CCCTTCCGCCAGCCAAGACCTCGCATATCCATACCGCGGCGAAAACCCGCCCGACTGGGGAATCAGGGGAGGTGGAGAAATCCGCCTCGAGGGTTCGAACAAAACGATCTCCCTGCCTCCAATCTGTTTCAGCGTTAACAAGTTCTTAACATCTGCGGGTTATGGTGGATGTGGAATAGGCGATCGGCAGCGAGGGAAAGAGGCATGGTTCCCGTGATGGCCGTAGATGGGTAAAAGGAGGTTGGGCGATGAAAAGGTCGGCTTTGGCGGCGATGCTCGTCGTCCTATGCCTGCTGCTGGCGGCGCCGGCCGCCATGGCCCAGGGGCAGCAGGATGAGCATCCGGGAGAGGGACAAAGAGGGCAATGGCTCGAACAGCGCGGGGAGATGCTGCAGCAGAGGATAGAGCTCATCATCACGCGCTTCGAAAACAACAAGCAAAGGCATGTCGAGGCCTATAACCGGGCCAAGGAAAAAGTCGAGCAGCTCCTGGAGGCCCTCGAGGGCAAAGGGTATGACGTGTCCAAGCTGTCTCAGGACCTCTCGACCTGGGAGGCCATGATAGTTGAATTCGCCAAGGACTACGCGGTCTTCATCGACAAACTGAAGGAGCTCGAGGGCATGGCCGTCGGGCAGTCGGAAGGGCAGTTCCGCTCCGGGCTGAAGGAAGCAAGGCAGCTTCTGCGGCAGGTGCAACAGGATGTCCTGGACATCCGCCTTTTCTATCAGAAGACCATCCGCGCCGATATCCAGGAGATCAAGGCTCAAGTGCCCGCGGGGGCCTAGGGTGAAACGCGAGCAGAAGGAGGTTGCGACCTTGAAAGCCATGAGCGGATGGTCCAGGAGGGGATGGAACGCTTACGCTCTCATCTTGACCTCGGCGGTGCTGCTGGTTTCCTTCTGCCTGCTTGCCGCCTCGTGCGGCGGCAAACAAGGCGACGGTAGCGGGGGGAAAGGCGGGAGCGAGGCGCCGTTGAAGATCAGCGATCAGGGCGATGTCGATGCCTTGCTGCAGGATATCGACGCCGTCATGAACTCGGTCGATGCGGGGGATTTCAGCCAGGATCAGCTCAGCGATTCGCAGCTCGGGCTGTAGATGCTCATCAGAACGCTTGCTTGTGGATGTGGCCTCCCCGAGGTGTCTTTTATGCTAAAATTAATTTCGTGCGCCCGTAGCTCAATTGGATAGAGCGACAGACTACGGATCTGTAGGTTGGGGGTTCGACTCCCTCCGGGCGTGCCACAAGAAACGAGGCCAGGCCTATATGCCCTGGCCTTTATTTGTCGATGGCGGGACGATGCCGGGGGGGTCAGGAAGCGACGGGGCCGGAGAGAACCATATCAAGGCTGAGGCAATATAGGGCGAGCCACCGCATTCCATGGCAATGCCCTGCGGGGCGATGGGGGAGGTAGCCGTGAAAGACGACCACAACGCTCAACGCATCCCGTTTCGACGTTCTCCCGCTGGCGCCTTGCGGGGCGCGGAAGAATGCATATAGTAGAGCTTAAGCGTATCCAGGGCTGCCGGCGGTCCGCCTTGACATCGCCGGGTCGGCAAACCTCCGGATGCAGAGGGGAGGTCTGGTGAGGGTTAAAGCCTGGCGGGGCAAGAAATCGAGTGTCTCCTGGCTGGTGCTGGCGCTATGCGCCCTGGCCGTCGGCATCTCCTTTATCTGGGAAGGACCCAGGACGGTATATGTCCACGCCGTTATCATCTGCCTGGACTGCATAGGGCTGATCTAGCGTATGAAGGACACGGAGCGTCTGCGCCGGATCACCCAGACCTTGGCCTTGATCGCCGTCAACCCCTATTTCGTTTATTTCGCCTCGCGTCTGACCTACCAGGGAGGGTTGAAGGGGGTTTGCGTCCCGGGCTTGAACTGCTATGCATGCCCGCTAACCGTGTTTTCCTGTCCCATCGGCAGCCTTCAGCACTCGTTCACCCTTTTATCTCCCAGGGTGAAGGGATCCGTTTCCCGGGCCTTCGCCTCGTTTTTCTACGTCCTCGGATCCGTGGGTCTGGTGGGGGCGGCGGTGGGGAGGATGCCCTGCGGCTGGCTCTGCCCCTTCGGCTTCCTCCAGGACCTGCTCTACAAGATACCGACCCCGAAACTGCGGCTGCCCGCGTGGACGCGCTGGGGTCGTTACGGTTTCCTGGTCTTCCTCGTGGCGCTGGTCCCATTCCTGACCGCTACGAGCTGGTTCTCCCGCCTTTGCCCCGCCGGGGCCCTTGAGGGCGCCGTTCCCCTCAAGCTCGTCCCGCCCGCACTTCCCCTTCCTCCCTCGGGATGGTTTTTGTGGCTGAAGATGGCGATACTGGCGTTTTTCCTGCTCTGGTTCGTCCTCTCCAGCCGGCCATTCTGCCGTAGCGTTTGTCCCCTGGGAGCCATGCTGGGGCCGTGCAACCGCTTCAGCCTCTACCGCATGGCGGTGGACGAGCGGTCCTGCACTTCCTGCGGTCGCTGCCGGGAGGTGTGCCCTGTAGGCATTGATATCACCGAGGATCCCGATTCCGCAGACTGCTTGCGCTGCCTGCGGTGCAGGAAGGCTTGTCCCAGCGGCGCGTTGAGAGCCGGCTTCAAGATCTCATGAAGCGGCCGTTTTCTCGGCATGGATGATCGTTGCCCATCTTATGCGGGAGACGAAAAGCGGTTGATGACTCATGGCCCGGCCGTTTTCTCAAGACACCGATCTTTGCCCATCTTATGCGGGAGACGAAAAGCGGTTGATGACTCATGGCCCGGCCGTTTTCCAAAAAAAGCCGAGCGTCGTA
Source organism: Candidatus Solincola daggyaiensis (assembly GCA_015711825.1). Lineage (GTDB taxonomy): Bacteria > Actinomycetota > Geothermincolia > Geothermincolales > RBG-13-55-18 > Solincola_B > Solincola_B daggyaiensis. The sequence continues at coordinate 9,238 of JACVJD010000084.1, read as the reverse complement.
CTTCTTATCCGCGACTACGACCGCCCGTGAGAACTCATAACCCCGCCGCTTTCTCGATGGCCGAGCGCAGGTCCTTCTTGCTCGGGGTCCCCACGAACGTTTTCACTATGGCGCCGGAGGAATCGAGGACCACGATGGTCGGGACCGCCTGTATCTTATACTCTCGTGCCGTGGCGACATCCTTGCCGGCGTCGATCTCCACGTAAGGAACCACCTCCCCCATCTCCTTTATCAAGCCCTGCACCAGGGCTTTGGCCTCGGGGCAAGCCGGTCATGTGGGGGTGGTGAAAAGGAGGACCTGGGCCTTGCCCTTCTCTATCTTCCCGCCGTCCTTCCCGCCGTCCGTCGCCGCGCCGCCGTTTTTCCCGCACCCGGAAGCCAGGATCATGGCGCCGACCAAGGAGGCCAGCGCCAACACCAAGGACAGCTTTCTCGCCATCACCTCAAACTTTCCCCCCGTCGCCATCGGTTTCTTCCCCTTGCGGACGGAAGCCTTCTGGCGCGTGGAGCCGACCTGCTTCCGGTCACGCGGGAACGCAAGATAAGGCGCTATGAAGTTGCAGGCCAGGGGGCTTGTATGCCTAGACCTTAATAGCTCGGATCTTCTCCGCTATGGCGCTACCTACGTCCTTGCCGGAGAAAAAGGAGACCGATTTATCGATTTTGTCCGCCAGTTCGGGCAGTTTATCGGGGGTGAGCGCGTCCGGTGTGGTTCCGATAAGCTCGCAGTTCTTCTTGACCGTGGCCTTGGCTATGAAATCGCCTACCGCGTCCGCCAGTATCTTCTCAATCTCCTGCGCCAGTTTGTTCGCCAAAGCAGCTCCTCCTATGGCCTACGCCCCACGTCCGGCGCTTCTCGATCTCGCTGAGCCATACCGGGTTTCCCTCAAGCCGGGATTCAACGATCCCTTGAATATATCGTTAACTGGTGGCGGAAACTTAATCCCTGGGCGAGAATTCACCCCCATTAACCCCAGGGTATTATTCGCCCCTTCTACCCCATCTCCTGGTCCATGCGCCGCAGCACCTTTTGACCGCTGCGCAGCAACCCCTGCAGGGCGGCATAGGCGCTGCTCTCGTCCACCCGCACCTCGCCCGTATAGGTGCCCGCCGCGATCTCCTCTGCGGCACGGTTGAGCTGCTCGATGGGCCTGGCCACGTATTTATGGGTGAAAAAGCGCAGCACCAGGGTGGTTATGAGCAGGCTCAGGGCTACGGCGATGGCCGAGACCACCGCCAGCCTGGCGATGAGGTTGTTCCGCTGGTCCTTGAAGTAGCTCTCCACCGCGGCCATCTCGGCCGTGCGGTCCGATACCATGTTCACCCGGAACTCCTCAAGCCCTATCATGCTTAGATCGATGGGGTAGAAGAAAGAGATGAAGGTCCCTTCCCGATCCCCGAAACGGTTGAGAACCTGGTATTGTTCCGAGGGTCCCGAGGTCGGCATCGCCTCCGGATCGATCTCGACTCCCTTCAAGGCTCGGTATGAGACAAGCTTGTCTCCCCTGATCACCCCAATGTACTCGATGGGGTAGAAATTGATGGCGAAGTCGCCGATGAAATCGTAGAACACCTCCCAGTTGCCTCCCAGGATGTCGTAGATCGTCTCCTGGTTGAACATGCCGATCATACGGGTGTCGCCCGTCATCCCCGAGATGTTCTCCCCCACCTCGGCCAGGGCGAGCACGGATTGCTCTATCACTATCTCCTTGTCGCGCTCGATGTTGCGATTGGTGGTCAGTATTACATCGATCAAGAAATAGGCGATGGTGGCGAGCACCAGCGCCAGGGTGGCCGCGGAGACCGCGAGCATGAGTTTGCGCATCTCCCTGCCTGTCCTTGCCTTCATCGTCATCCTCCCCTTGCCGCTCAAGAACGGATGTTACCAATCGTTCGCCGGTATAGGTATCGTCCCAGAAAGTGGAAGACTTGAAACAATACCATACATTCCCAGAAGAATGGTTATTCGCACTGCCATGACGGCGGTGCCTCGCGGCTTGCCTGCCGCAGTCGCGCGAAGATGCTCTTGACGGAGATCGTTATCGAATAATGGGCGCTGGGGGGCGGAGGATATAAAATGGCGGTGAGGAAGCATGACGGCCATGCGGCGGGGAAGCGGCCAGGTGAAAGGCGGCGACGCGCCTTACCGGAGGCATGAAGAAGCGGCCGCGAGGGTTTGATCGGCGATCGGGGGGCGAAAAAGGGTTTGTGCACAGACACCCCGGGCCGCCTTGACGAGGACGGCGCGGGGCCGAGATGCGGGCAGGATGGAGGCTTATGGCGCGGATGCCCTGCATGGGGGAAGCGCGCGGAGTGCGAGGGCCGTCGGATTGCCCCCGGGGACGGCACGGACTGGAAGCGTTTTACACATGGGCGGAAAGGGAGGTGGGGGCGAGTTGATCTTTATTGCCGAGAGATGTTCCGGGTGCAGGACCTGCCAGCTGGTCTGCTCCCTGTGTCACGAGGGTGAGTGCAATCCGTTGCTCGCCCGCCTGGCAGGAAAGCCGCGGGGGACGATGGTCAGCATGGAGTTCGCGCCCCTTTGCGACGGGTGCGCCCTGTGCGCCGAGCTCTGCCCCTACGGCGCCATCGAGGAGGATGATTAGGTTGAAGCGGAGAGGTTACACGGGGAGGTTGCTGGCCGTAGACCTGGAGCGCGGCGCGGCCTCCATCAAGGCATATCCCGAGGAGTACGTGGACCTCTACCTCGGCGGCTTTGGGGTCAATAACCGTCTTTTCCAGGAGCACTCGCGCCCCGGAACCGATCCCCTCGACCCGGGCAACCCCGTGGTGTTCGGAGCCGGTCCCTTCGTGGGCACCGCGGTTCCCGGAAGCTCCAGGGTGATGGCCAACGCGCGGGTGCCTCTCACGGGGGCGGTGGCCTCGGCCAGCGGGAGCATGGGGCTGGGCGCGCACATGAAATGGTCCGGGCTCGATCACGTCATACTGCTGGGAAAGGCGCCCGAGCCCACCGTAGTGTATCTAGAAGACGGACGCGCCGATTTCGTCCCCGCCGGCTCGTTTTGGGGAAAGGGCATCCTCGAGACCACCCGCGCCCTTTGGGATGCCTACCCCGGATCCTCGGTGCTCGCCATAGGCCCGGCGGGCGAGAACCTCGTGCACCTCTCCCTGGCCATGATCGACGCTTGCGCCACCCTGGGCCGAGGCGGTCTCGCTGCGGTGCTGGGGTCGAAAAACTTGAAGGCGATGGTGATAAAGGGCTCAGGCGGGGTGAAGGTGGCCGACCCGGGACGCCTGAGGTCGCTGCTGCGGGAACTGCACCACCGGCTGGCGCGCTGGGACATGCGCCAGGGGGCGCTCGAGCTGGGCATGATCGGGGCCTGGCCCATGTACGCCGGCCAGCTCATGCCCTACGGCGCGAGCGAGGACGACCTGCGCGAGATGACGGAGCGTTTCGGCCCCGGCGCGTACCTGAAGCTGAAGAAGCGCAGGATCGCGTGTCCCTCCTGTTTTTTAGCCGATAAGGATGAGCTCCTCCTCCCCACCACGGGGGAGAGCGTTTACTCCACCTCTTTCCTCAACGCGGCCATCATCGGCTGTGCCCTGGGGATGAACGATGCCGAGGAGGCGGCGTCCACCCTGGCCCTCCTCGACGACCTGGGCCTGGACTTCATGACCCTGAGCTGGCAGGCCGCCTACCTGCTGGAGCTGCGCGAGCATGGCCTGCTGGCGCCTGGGGACGCGGAGGGCATCCCCTTGTCCAGGGGGTCCGCCATCCTGCGCGAACTGGCGGCAAGGGTCACGGAGCGCAGGGGAGAGATAGGCGAGGCGCTGGCGCGGGGATGGCGAGGCGCCTTCGATCTTTTCGGTGAGGACACCAGGCGTTTCACCATGCTGGTGCGGGAACAGGACTGCCTTTACGACCCGCGGGTCAGCGGCCTGGGGACCATGGAGTTCGAGCAGATAGTCTCGCCGCGTGGTCCCACCTCGGCCAGCGCCGGCTCCGCCACCTACGTTCCCGGGCTTGCGGTGGAGAGCCTGCGCCGACTCACCCAGAGGATGGGGGCCGGAGAGGAAGCTCTCGATCGCATATTCTCCCCTCCCTGGGGCATGAACGTGGGCAGGATGACGCGCTATTCCGAGGACTGGTTCGCCCTATTCTCCAGCCTGGGCATCTGCAACCGTTTCCAGATCAACCGCTTCTACCACGCCGAGCTCATCCGCGAGCTGCTGGCGGCGGTCACCGGCGTGGAGATGGAGACGGAGGAGATGATGCGGCGGGCGGCGGCCGGTTTCGAGCTCTACCGGGAGCTGGGCGCGCGCGAGGGCTTAGGCCCCGAGAAGGACGTCCCCCCCGAGGCCTGGTTCGAGGAAGGCCCGTTGTGGGGGCGTGGCGGCCGGTTGAAGGACTATTTCGGAAACGAGCTCGACCGGCAGGACGTAATGACCCTTTTGGGCGATTATTACGATGAGAGGAAGAGGTAGAATCCCCTCCGAGGGCCCCGGGCCCGCAGCCGGCACGCGCGCGGCCGCCCGGCCCGAAGGATAGCTGAAGTGATAGTGCAATAAACGTAGAAACGGAGCAGCCATGCTTTCGGCGGACCGGGAATACATGTTGCTGGCCCTGGAGGAAGCGCGTTCCGCGGCCGCGGAGGGCGAGGTCCCCGTGGGAGCGGTGCTGGTTAGGGAAGGTAAGGTTATCGCCAGCACCCACAACCGCAGGGAGGCCACGGGAAACCCCCTGGACCACGCGGAGATACTGGCCTTGATGGAGGGAGCGCGGCGCCTGGGGAACTGGAGACTGCAAGGGACCACCATGTACGTGACCCTGGAGCCCTGCCCCATGTGCGCGGGAGCCCTGGTGCAGGCGCGGGTGGCGCGGCTGGTGTTCGGGGCGCGCGATCTCAAGTTGGGGGCCGCGGGCAGTCGCTACAACCTCGTCCACGACGAGACCACCCATCACCGCATGGAGGTGATCGACGGCGTCCTGGAGGAGGAATGCCTGGAGGTGCTGCGCGCGTTCTTCGAGGCCCGGCGCAACGGCGGCAAACCCTTGCCATAGCGCCGTCCCCAAGGCCACGCCTTCGTTTTCGCAGGCAATCGGGCAAAGACCACCGTTGCCGTTTGGCCAAGTGCTAAGCCGCGTGCAACCGCGGCCGTTCCATGGCTATAATGTTTCTGCGCGGAGAGGTGCCAGAGCGGACGAATGGGGCGGTCTCGAAAACCGTTGAGCCCTTCGCGGGGCTCCGTGGGTTCGAATCCCACCCTCTCCGCCAACTTATGTTTGATCAGGTGTTTTATAAAAGTCTCTCTGTTATAGGAATTCTGCAGAAACCGGCCGAAAACGGATTGTGACAAATTTTGTGACAAAGCCAGGATGATCAGTTGGAAGGCAGAATCCCGCTATCCGGACTCAAACCGCTAGGTCTCGCTCACCCGTATAAGCCTGATATCAGTCTCTCTCGCCCCGGGATCTCAATAGAAAAGCTACCAGGAAGCATACGCCGATACCGTACAAGAGCCACGCTGCTCCATAGTGCAACAAGCAAGCCAACTTTTTTCTATCCATTCCTCTTTCCTTTTCTGTTTCCAAGACCCTCGCTAAACGGGCTATTGAATTAGCCCTTGAGCACGCCGGTGCGGACGACCGGGAGGAGGAAGGCTCCCATGTAGAACACGTTGGGTATCGTATTGCGCCAGTAACCCGTACGAACAGACATGTAGCTGTCGATCACGAACCAACACGCCGCGGAGGCGGCGATCATCTCCCAGGTGTGTTTTGCGGCTTCTCTGTCGAGCTGGTTAGCTGCTTTCATCGCCGCCAGCAGGGTCAGACTCCATCCCATCGTAACCGGCCCCATTACCCCGAGGCTGAAACGCAGATCGGGATCGAGGTCGACTTCCCCCGAACCCTTCAACAACTTGAGCATCATCCTGATCGGGCCGCTTGTGGATTCCAAAGCACCACCCGCAAGGACCACTCCGAAGAGGCCTACCGCCAAGCACCATACTTTCAGCCAGCTTTGCCAGAAGCTGTCCATGCCGACGACCCTGTCCAAGCTGCCTTGGTCCTGGTTGCGGAACGTCTCGTGGCGCTGCTGGAAAGCACCCGAGCGGAGCCGATGCCGTTCCAGGTCCTCACGCCCGGTCTTGCGGAGATGATCAAGGACCCCCATGTCCGTCCCTACCTGAGACTGTGGCTGGAACTGGTCGCCTTTGCGGCCGGCGGAGAGGAATACTATAGTGCCATCGCTAAAAACAGATATGCGATGCTTTCTTGAGTTGGATCACTTCGGCCCTGCAAGTTGAACGCGAAGAGGGGCGCATGCCCATGGCTTCGCTGGTATTTGTGACGATCGAAGGTCTCGTTCTCATGGATGCACTCGACAATGATGCACTGATCGCCAGCGCATTGGAGGGAATTGCCCTGCGGTAAGTCTACCGCTTGTGGCGAGTCCGCATGGGAAAGATGTCACCGCGTTAGCTGATAATAGGGAATAGATACATTAGACTGATATTGGATGTCGAGGGCGGAAATCGAGTGATGGAAGATTATATGACCAAGAATGTTGGTCATATATATTAGAAGGATTGGTCGCGGGGAAATAGAAGCTGGTTGCAGCCCCGGATTGTTATAATTATCAGAATAAATGCAGAACCTGACTGGGAAGGCAGAAATGGGCAAGAGGATGACCGTGGAAGAGGTAAAAGCGAAAATATTGCCTGTGCTCGATAAGCACGATGTGAAAAGGGCCTCGATCTTCGGCTCTATCGCGAGGGATGATAGTGACGAAAATAGCGATATCGATATCCTCGTCGAGCTAGGGGGGGAGAAGAGCCTGCTCGATCTGGCCGGTCTGAAGATAGAACTGGAGGAGATCTTGGGCAAGGGCGTGGATGTGCTAACCTATGAATCCCTACATCCTCTTCTCAAGGACAGGATATTAGGCGAGCAGAAGGTCATTCTGTGAAAAAAGATTCGCAGGTATTCATAGACCACATCCTGGAATGCATAGGGCTTATCGAGAGCTACCTTCGCGACAAGACGTTTGAAGACTTCCTGGGATCGACCCAGCTTCAGGATGCGGTTATCCGAAGGATCGAGATAATCGGCGAAGCCACGAAGAACCTCCCGCAGGACTTCAAGGAAAAGCATCCCGATATACCCTGGAAAGAGATGGCGGGGATGCGGGATATAATCGTCCACGAATATTTTGGCGTGGATCTCAAGCTCACTTGGAGGGTAGCTACCGAGGACATAAAAAGCCTGAAGACTCAATTGGAAAAGCTAAGATAGATTCGTTGCCGAAGAGATCAGAGGTCGCCTTATAAGGAGCACAGACCGATTAGACAGCAAATGATTTGGTATCGCCGAACAACGTATTTCGAGAGTACGTGAGGCTCGCAAACCGTTGAGCCCTTCGCGGGGCTCCGTGGGTTCGAATCCCACCCTCTCCGCCAGCCTATACCCTAATCGAGTAACAAGCTTACTCGCTTCTGCTGTTAAGCAAGGCGAGAAAAACGTCCATAAAAGCTCTATTGCCTAATTCAGAGAGATGATGGTCGGTTCTCCCCCCTTGGGCTGCATGTGCAGCCCCAAGTGATATTGCCCGCTCGCAATCCGTGTCGAGCGTGACGTCTATGTTGGACCTATAACGTGTATCCCCACATGATATGCGCAATAACCGAGGGTCACGGTTTGCCGCCGGCCTTTCCTCTCCGGCGTCGCTCCGCCATCACGCAGAGGTCGTGGATGGCCTTGATGCCGTTCTCCTCGCAGAAGCGGATGGCCCGGGGGGATTCCGCTCCCGGCTGCATCCAGGCTTTGCCGATGCCCAGGGCGGCCGTTTCCGTAAGCATCTTCTCGGTGACGGCGGGCGGGCAGACGAATTCCACCACCTCCGGCTTTTCGGGCAGGGACGCCAGGTCGGGATAGCACCTATCCCCGAAGATATCCTCGTACATCGGGTTGACGGGGTAAACCGTATAGCCGCCTTCCTTGAGATCCCTATAGACCTTGTAGCCGTATTTCTCCGTGTTGGTAGAAACTCCCACCACCGCGTACACGCGCGCGGCGAGGAATTCCTCCACCAGGTCTCCCTCGATTCCGGAATCGCTCATATCCCTTCCTTTCCTCATGGACCTCCGCGTGGCCTCTAGCCGGCGCGCGGGACCCCTCATGTTGCGCTCTTCCGCAGCTTCCTCCGCGCAGCCCGCAACCCGTTGCGTCAATAAGAATGTACACGAAATCCGATACGATTGCCGCGCCCGTTGCGTCGAAAAGAATTCTGCTCGGAATTCGATTCGCCCGTTGCATCGATAAAAAATCTACTCGGAATTCGATTCGTTGACTGTTATGACTTAAGGTTATATAATGACTCCCGGTCATATTAACTGGGCTGGTCCGGCTTCGCCATACATCGATTCGATAGGTCGCAGGCGCTTTGGCGCAGTCGTGGATCGCATCGCTTATGGTTGCTGGGTTAGGTGTCGTCGGTGTCGTCGATCCGCGACAGGCCGCACGCGGGGTCGGAGGGCATGACCCGCGGGGAGCGGCGGCCGTTTCGCGTCGGGAGCGACGAGGTCCAAGGGCGGGTTCTATGGGCATCGCGGAGAGAAGAGAGCGCGAGAAGCGGGAGCGCATAAACACCATAATCCTGGCCGCGAGGGATCTCTTTTTCGAGAAGGGCTATCGCGCCACCATGGATGAGATAGCGGAGCGCGCGGAGCTCTCCAAGGGAACTCTCTATCTTTACTTCAAAAGCAAGGACGAGCTCTATATATCCGTGATCCTGGAGGGATTTCATCTTCTGGAAAGTCGCCTCAAAAAAGAGCTTAAAGGCGCCAAGGAGGTCGAGGAGCGCGTGAGAGCGGTCTATTATGCGTTTATAGACCATTGCCTGGAGAACAAGGCCTATTTCCGCACCACCCAGTACTTCCTCACCGAGGACGCGCGGGCCAATACCTCTCCCGATCTGGTGGAAACCATCAATCGCTCCACCGGTGAGCTTATGCAGTATGGCGTGGGGGTGATCAGGGAGGGGATGGAGAAAGGTGTTTTTCGGAAGGACGTCGATCCCTTCATACTCGCCCTGACGGTTTGGAGGATGGCGACGGGGATCCTGGATCTGGCGGTCCTGGAAAGCGATACCGCGCGCGGTAAAAGACCTTACCAGGAGGTTTTCGATACCGCCATAGATGTGGTGCTGAGGGGGGTAAGGGCCGGCTGACCTCTCAAGCGATGCCGGCGAGAAAACACGGAGGTGATGGCATTGGC
>JACVJD010000083.1 GCA_015711825.1 Candidatus Solincola daggyaiensis | reverse complement strand
CCGCCGCAGGTCCGACCCGAACGACCCGAAGGTCCCGGCGAGGCCCAACCCGGCCAGCACCAGCCCCAGGGTCAGCAGAAGGCTGACGGTCATGGTGCGCGTCTCGATGTTCCTCACCAGCTCACCTGGACGCTTCCTCCACACCTCGTATTGCACCGCGAAGTTCACCATGCCCAGGAGCATGAAGACGATGGTGATCAACTCCACCGGCAGGCTGTGGTAATAACCCACGCTGAGGGCCTGGGGGGTGAATCCCCCGGTGTCGAACCCCGCCATGAACAAACAGGCGGCATGGAAGAAAGAGCGCGCCGGGGCCATGCCCTGGGCCAGCAGGCAGGTCCCCAACCCCAGGGTGCCCGCCATAAGGTATATCACGCTCACCTTCCAGATGAAGCGGGAGCTCTCGATGACGCTGGGCATGATGCTCTCGCGGCCCTCCCCCGTGTACATCTGGGTGGCGGTGCCGGTGCCGGCCATGAAATAGGTGATCACCAGCACCACGATGCCCTGTCCCCCCAGGAACATGATGAAGTGCCTCCACAGGTTCATGCCGTAGGCCATATGGTCGAGGTCGTGCACCAGGGTGAGACCGGTGGTGGCCAGCCCCGACATGGACTCGAAGCAGGCGTCGAGGAAGGAGCCGTAGTGACCTCCGATATACAGGGGGAGAGCGGAGAAGACCATGGCGAAAAACCAGGTAAGGGCGACGATGACCAGCCCCTGGTTCCAGGTGACCCTTCCCCTCGCGCGGGTGGAGAAAAAAAGCATGTTGCCCAGGCCGGCGGTGATGCAGCCGGAGATGAGGAAATCCAGCGCCGGGGCCCATTCCCGCGCCACCAGGCTCACCAGGAGCGGAACCGCCATACAGGCGCCCAGGACGATAAGGACCACGCCCACGTAGTGGAAGATATTCTCGAGGTCGCGACGCGTGGGCTTGAGCATCTATCCCTCTCCCCGGAACCGCCTAGGCCACGAAAAGGTGCAGGTAGCTCACCATGGCCTTGGATATGGTGCTGTAGGCGCCCATGTCGTGCCGGAAACAGCAGTCCACCAGGGGGCCCAGATCCCTGCCCTCCCAACTGCAGCGCGCCGAAAGCACCTTGAAGACGCGCTCGAGGCGAAAACGGGTGTCGCGCCCCGTCTCCGTGACCCCCATGAGCTTCTGCCCCGGGTCGGTGCCGAGTATGGGCGCGGCCAGGCGGGGAAGGAGCTTGTTGTAAAGCGGGTTGCGGGCGACGACCTCGGGGGTATGCCGCGCCGCCAGGTTCACCGCCTTGAGCAGGGGCGTCTCCTCGAAATCGACCTCCATGCGCAGGGCGCCCTTCTCGCCCGTGTCCGCCTCGATGCTCCAACGCCCCCCCAGCCGCCGGGACTCTATGCGGGTGACCAGCATCTCGTCGAAACGGTGGATGGATGAGACCAGGTCCCTTCCCTCCTCGCTGTTCACGTACAAGGTGCGGTGATCCTCCGGCGTGAAGTGGAATATGGCCCTATAGGCCCCCGCCGGCGTCTCGTCCCAGTCCTCCACCAGGAAGACGTCCTCCCCGCCGAACTGCAGCGTGGGTATGAACCAGCCCTTTTCTACCATCATCGCCTTCTTCCCTCCAAGGATGAGTCCGCGTCGACGAGCCCTCTCCTCGCCGCCTCCGCGAGGCGTGCCGTCGGCCCCTTTTCCTTGCCGCCCATTATAAGCCAGCGAGGGCGGGGCAGAAATAGAAAGGGACGGTTCAGCGCGTTCGCGGCCATAGCGGGATAAGGAGACGTGAAGGCCCCGGGGATCGCGGCAACGGAATGGCGTGGATCGGCGCGGCCGCGGCCTCCGGGCGGTGATATAATCTTGCCGTCGGGGTGTAGCGCAGCTTGGTCAGCGCGCATGCTTTGGGAGCATGAGGTCGGCGGTTCAAATCCGCCCACCCCGACCATTATTTACCATTCTGGTGACCGGCGCGACACCGGCGGGAAGAGGGCGTGCGGATCATGCGCGGGATGCGCGGGGTAAGTGATCTCGGCGTATATGCAAAAAATGTGTGCTAGAATATTCTCTGCTGCGAGCGGGAGTAGCTCAGTTGGAAGAGCGAGAGCCTTCCAAGCTCTAGGTCGCGGGTTCGAGGCCCGTCTCCCGCTCCATTTCTATTCTCCCCACCCTTCGCGCCGGGGCGCGGCGAAAAGCCAGGCGGGCTCGCCGGAATCCAGCATGACGCGCAGGCGCCGCAAGGCCTTGCCGCGGTGGCTTACGGCGTTCTTCTCCCGCAGGGAAAGCTCGGCCATGGTGCGGTCCATGCCCTCGGGAACGAACACGGGATCATAGCCGAACCCCCCTTCCCCCCGGGGCGTTTCGGCCACCGCGCCCTCGCAGGTCTCCCTCACCAGCATCCTCTCCCCGGCCGGCGAGGCCAGGGCGATCACGCACACGAAGCGCGCCCTCCTTCGCGACGGCGGCACCCCTTGCATCTCCCGCAACAGCCGGGCGAGGTTGGAGGCATCGTCACCGTGCGTCCCCGCGTAAACGGCGCTGTCCACCCCCGGCGCTCCCCCCAGCGCCTCCACCTCCAGGCCGGAGTCGTCGGCCAGGGCGGGCATTCCCGACCAGCGCGCCAGCTCCAGCGCCTTGGCGAGGGCGTTTTCCTCGAAGGTCTTTCCCGTCTCCTCCAGGGGGGGCCAATCCCGGAAGTCATCTCTGGTAAGTATTTCCATATCCAGGCCGGCCAGGGCCTCCTCGATCTCCCTTATCTTCCCGCGGTTGCCGGTGGCCAGGGCCAGCCTGCCGCGGCTCAAGATCCCTCCTCCAGCTCCGCCCTGCCGTCCGGGGCCATGAGGGCCTTGTTCTGCAGCCAGGTCACCTTCTCGATGCCGCGTTGCGCCAGATCCAGGGCCTCCTGCAGCTCCTGGCGGCTGAAGGCCCTCTTCTCCCCCGTGCCCTGCAGCTCCACCAGCAACCCCCCGCCGGTCATCACCACGTTCATGTCCACCTCGGCCCCTGCGTCCTCCTCGAAATCCAGGTCCAGCATGGGCACGCCGTTCACGATTCCCACGCTCACCGCCGCCACGGAATCCCGTAGGGGCATCTCCTTGAGCCTGCCCGTCTCGATCATGCGCCGAAAGGCGTCGTGCAGGGCCACGTACGCCCCGTTGATGGCCGCGGTGCGCGTGCCCCCGTCCGCCTGGATAACGTCGCAATCCATCCAGATGGTGCACTCGCCGAGCGCCTGCATATCCGCCACCGCGCGCAGGGAGCGGCCGATCATGCGCTGTATCTCCAGGGTCCTCCCCCCTTGTCGCCCCGCGGACGATTCCCGGTTCATCCTCTCCAGGGTGGAGCGCGGCAGCATGCCGTATTCCGCCGTGATCCACCCCCGCCCCGACCCCCTGAGGAACTGCGGGACCTTGAACTCCAGGGTCGCGGTGCACACCACCTTCGTGCCGCCCATCTCCACCCATGCGGAACCCTCGGCATGGGCGATGTAGTTGCGCACTATGGTCATGCGCCTGAGCTGGTTCGCCTTCCTGCCGTCACGCCTGGACATGCCGTCCTCCTCCCAGGCTCACGGTCATGCCCTCACGCGCCGGCACAACCTCTCCTCCATAAGCCTCCCCCGCCTCGCGCGCGATATCCACCACGTCGAAGGTGGGCCAGATGTGGGTGAGCATGAGCCGTTTTGCTCCCGCCCTCGCCGCCGTCTCCCCCGCCTGCCTGGAGGTCATATGGCCGTGGGAGGCCTCCTTCTCATAGGAGGCCGGCAGGGTGGCTTCGCAGATAAAGAGGTCCACCCCCCTCGCGGCCTCCTCCACCCCCGGGCACGGCGAGGAATCCGAGGAGTAGGCCATGCTCCATCCCTCTCCCTCCAGGCGCAGGGCGTATCCCTCCACCGGGTGACGGGTGGGGTAAGCGCGCAGGCTCATCTCCCCGACCCTGTACTCCCCGTTTTCCTTCAGGACCTCGGGCGCGAAGACCCGCGGCAGGTACTGGCGCGAGTCCTCCCCCAGTATCCTCCCCATGAGCTCCAGGCCGCCTCTCGGGAGCAGGAGGCGCCGGCCCCACGGTTCATGGGGATGAAAGCGCAGGGCGTAGAAGAGGGGGTAGAGGTCGCCGAAGTGATCAACGTGCATATGGGTGACGACGATGGCGTCCACAGCCTCGAGGTCCACCTCCCGCAGCAGGTTGGACAGGCAACCGTTGCCGAGCTCCATCACCAGGGTGGTCGCCCCCTCGCGCACCAGGAAGCCGTTGGTGGCGCCTCCCGGCCGGGGATAAGTGCCCGAAGCCCCCAGCACCGTGAGCCTCAACCCGCCACCTCCCGCAGGGGAAACCCCACCCTCTCCACCTCGCTCACCTCGGGGCCCAGGAAAAGGCGGCCCAGCTCCTTGGCCTTATCCACATCCCCGGTGAAGAGGAAACGGTGCGTGGGCGGCTTGCCGCGGTCGCGCAGGAATCCCCTGCGCACCAGGTTCTCCTCCACCTCCCTGGCCACCTCTTGATCGGAGCTGATGAGATTGACCCCCTCTCCCGCCACCCCGGCGATGACTCCCCGCAGTAAGGGGTAATGGGTACAGCCCAGCACCATGGTGTCCACGCCCCGCTTAAGCAGGGGCTCCAGATATCCGCGCACTTCCTGCTCCACGCGTTCTCCCTCCACCTCGCCGCGCTCCACGAAGTCCACCAGGGTGGGACACGCCCGCGAGAACACCCTGGCTCCGGCGTCGAGGGCATGGATGGCGCGGGGGTAGGAGCGGCTGCGCACCGTCGCCCTGGTGCCTATCACCCCGATACGCCGGTTCAGGGTGGCCTGCACCGCGCCCCTGGCCCCCGGCTCCACCACTCCCAGCACCGGCACCTTGCAGGCGCGCTGTGCCTCGAGCAACCCGGCGGAGGTGGCGGAATTGCAGGCGATGATCACTATCTTAACACCCAGCCCCTCGAGGTAAAGGGCCAGCTCCACCGCGAAGCGGCGTATCTCGGCGATATCCCGCGGCCCGTAAGGGCCACGCGCGCTGTCCCCGAAGTAGATGATGGACTCGCGGGGAAGGCGCCGCATCACCGCCTTCATCACCGTGAGGCCCCCGAGACCGGAGTCGAATATGCCTATGGGCGCTTCGTTCACGCTGGACATCCCCTCCGTTTCACGCCACCGCCACGGGGCAAGCGCCGGAGCCCTCGCCGCCGCGGCCTTAAGCGAACGCCTCCGCACAAAGCCCTATTCTAGCACGACCGCGCCGCGGTGAAGCCCCCCCACGCCGGGACGGCAAGCGTTGACGGCCCAAACATCCAGACCATAAAATGTTCATCGAGGGAGTTTTACCGCCGGTCAGGCGGCGGCATGCCGGGGCCCACGCACCGGGGGTTTCCTTTCTCCGGAGTCCGCGGGCCGCCGGACGTCGGCTACGTCGGGAGGGAGAATGACGATGAGGGAATATTTCATGCGCAGGCTACACCGGCTGGTGCCGGTGCTCATCGAGCAGGTCGAGGGGATGCCGCCCGTCGACCCCGACCAGGTCACGGCCTTCGCCCGCGAGTTCCTGCAGGCCGGCACGCCCGCCTTCCGCCTTCTTTTCTACGCCATGATGCTGGCCTTGCAGGCGCTCTGCCTTCTCACGCGGGGGAGGTCGGTGTATTCACTGCCTCCGGAGGATGGGGACGCCTTCGTGCGCTATCTCTATTCCAGCCGCATCGCCGCCCTGGGAGCCATACCCACCGTGCTCGGCATCCCCATCTTCATGGCCCACTACAACCGCGACGACGTGCAGGTACGCCTTGGCTTCGACGTGCACGGCATGCGCGGGGAGGCGGCGGCCAGGGAGGTGAAGAGATGATCGTCAAGCCCGAAAGCCTGCCGGGGGACGTCAGGCGCGAGGCCGACGTGGTCATCATCGGCTCCGGCGCCGGGGGGGGACCCGTCGCCAAGGAGCTCGCCGAGTCCGGTCACTCCGTGGTGGTGATCGAGGAGGGCGAGCATTTCTCCCGCCAGGACTTCGACTTCCGTGCCGGAGACGCCTTGACCCGCCTCTATCGCGACGCCGGCCAGACGGTGACCCTGGGCCTTCCGGTCATCGTCGTCCCCCAAGGGAAAACGGTGGGCGGGACCACCACCGTGAATTCCGGCACCTGCCTGCGCATCCCCCGCCACGTGCTCAAGCGCTGGCACCTGGAGCACGGTCTGAAGGATATATCCGAGGATGAGCTCAACCTGCTCTACGCGGCCCTGGAGGAATACCTCTTCGTGAAGCGAGCCGACCCCGAGGTTGCGGGCGTGAACAACCTGCTGTTCCTGGAACACGCCGGCAGGCTCGGATACGGGGGCGGGTTCCTGCCCCGCAACGCCAAGGACTGCGAGGGCTTCGGCGTCTGCGCCTACGGATGCCCTTCCGGAGCCAAGCAGAGCGTCAACGTATCCTTTATTCCCGACGCCGTGGCGGCGGGGGCGGATGTCTATACCGGCTGCCGGGCGGAGCGCATCCTGGTGCGAGGAGGGCGAGCGGTGGGGGTGTGCGGCCGCTTCACCGATCCCCGCACGGGGAAAAGAACCCGGCGCCTCGAGGTGCGCGCCTCGGTGGTGGTTCTGGCCGGCGGGGCCGTCCAGACCCCGTCCCTGCTCATGCACAACCGCATCTGCCTGTCCTCGGGCCAGGTGGGGAAAAACCTCTCCATCCACCCCTGCGGCGCCACCCTGGCACTCATGCCGGAGGTGGTGGGAAACCCCAAGGGCATCCCGCAGAGCACCTACGTGGACGAATTCGCCCCCGAGGGGATCATGCTGGAGGGGGTCACCGTGCCGCCGGCGGTGATGGCCATCACCCTACCCTGGGGAGGGAGGCGCCACGCCGAGACCATGCGCGATTATCCCTTCATCGCCAGCTACGGCTCCATGATCAGCGAGCATGACTCCGCGGGGAAGGTGGTGGCGGGCCCCTCGGCACGCCAGCCCCTCACCTTCTACTGGCTGGGGCGGGAGGACCTCGACCGCCTTAAGCGCTCCATCCTGCTCATGGCGGAGATATGGTTCGCGGCGGGCGCGAGGCGCGTCTATACCCCCATAGACGGCTTCAAAGAGCTCAGCGGGATCCGCGATCTCAAGCGCCTCTCCCGCGCCCGCCTCAAGCGCGCCAGCATCTACGGCTTAAGCGCCTACCATCCCATGGGCACCTGCCGCATGGGAAGCGACCCCCACACCTCGGTGGTCAAGAGCACCTGCGAGACCTGGGAGGTGGAGAACCTCTTCATCTGCGACGCCAGCGTTCTCCCCACCTCCCTGGGGGTGAACCCGCAGCTAACCATCATGGCCATGGCCGCGCGCGCCGCGGGCTTCATCGACGAGAAGCTCGAGAGCGCGTCCTTGCGGGAGGAAACGGCCGGCAGGCTGGAGCGTATGCGAGCCCGCCTGCGGTCGGAGAAGGAATCCGTGGCGCGCCGTCTTTCGGGCGGTCCGGGCTCCGGCTAAGCCGCTTCCGCGACGTCACTCGCCGTAAAGCCGGGCCGCATGCGGGGGAAGCGAAGGGGCGCGTTTTCCGGTCGAGTTCCGCATAGCCGCGTGCGGGTTTTTCCTTTGGAGCTCAACCGCCCTTGAGGCCGTGGACCGGGAGCAGGCATGAACCCTCCGCTCCTGCCCGGATGACCCGCGGAGCTCACCCCCCTTTTTTTGCGCTTCCGCTTTCAGGGGCGGCGATCCGCAAGCCCGGCATGCAGGCGAAGAAAACCCCTGTGCCTCAAGAGCGGAAACGCTACGCCGGTATCCCGCTGCCGTCTTTCCTTTAACTGCAGACGCCGCACGTTTGCGGTCAAACTGCGCCGAGCGGCCAGATCCTTCCCCCATGGACGCGGGAACGGAATCTATCCCCCGCGCCCTTCAAGATGGACTCGCCATGACCGGGAAGCAGCATGTCGAAGTCCAGCTCGCTCACCTTCCGCAGGGAGACACAGGCCGCTTCCCGGTCGGGGGTGAAATGCGGCGGCGGCCCCTCGAGCACTCCCCCCTCGTTGCGCACCAGGTCCCCGCTGAAGAGGATGCCGCGCTTTTCGGCGTAGAGGCAGACGCTTCCGGGCGAATGGCCCGGTACGTGCAGCACCTCCATGCCTCCCAGGAGGCCGAGGCGGTCGCCCTCCCAGAGCAAGCGGTCGGGACGGAAGTGCCGGTAGCGGAAGAGGGGCCAGAGAGCGGTATAGAAGAGCAGCTTGTGCAGGCCCACCTCGCAGGTCTCCTGCGGAAGCTCCCCGGACGCGTAAAGCGCGTCCTCGGGGTGCATGGCGACCTCCGCCCCCTCCGCCTGCAGGCGCGCCATGGTGCCGGTGTGGTCGCCGTGGTAATGCGTCGCGACGGCCAGGTCCACGTCACGCAGCCGGGCGCCGAGGGTTTTAAGGCCGAGCACGAGGACCGGAAGGTCCATGGGAAACCCCCCGTCAACCAGGGCAAGCCCTTCGTCGGCCAACACGTAGATGTTGGACCCGAAGGACCCCCTCACGCGATAAACGCCTTCCGCAAGCCTCGTCAGCAAAGGAAACACCTCACCGCCGAATCAAAGCTAAGCGCTCACCGCCGTGGCGGGCGAACAACGACCTTCGCCCCCGAGGCAATGGCGACACCGTAAGTGATTCCCTGTTTCCTGCAAAGTATATCACTCCCCGGCCTCCGGCTCGCCGGCCGGCCCCTTGGAGATGGCCCCTTTACTACTTGAAAAGCCGGGGGGGAATTATATCAACCCTCCTTGTCTCGCCGGCCGGCCCCTTGGAGATGGCCCCTTTACTACTGTCGGATCCGCTTGTTTTACCGGGATTATGGGGCGTGATTTCCACGCCTTTTTCGATCCGGAAAGCACCCGCTGAAACGCCATGGCAGCGGTTGCGGTCCTATATCGGTCAGGGAATGCCGTCCGGCGGTTTTTATGCGTCCGTCAACACCGGGAAGCTTCAGCGCCGGCTTACGCTGACGACCCCGGCCCAGGCCATGTGGATAGGCGGCGATGTCCAAGGGGTTTAGCACTATACTATATCAGATATTATTATACTATGTAATTCATTATTCTATCTTGCTATACCGTTTAATACATATTAATATATTCTCAATGCTGGTACCGGGATTCGAGGAGGTAGAGAGATGGCCGGTGATCTGGTAGAGGCGCTGTCCGACCTGGAGGAGGAAAGAGCCGTTGCCCTGCTGGCGGAGAGGATCAAAGCGGGTGAAGATGTACTAGCCCTGCTGGAGGAGGCTCGTCGTGGGATGGAGATAGTGGGAGAGAGATTCGAAAAGGGGGAATACTACCTCAGCGAGCTCATCTATGCCGGCGAGATCCTCAAACGGATGTCGGAATCCCTGAAAGAGCATCTACCCAAAACCTCCTCACAAAGGTCCGAAAACGTGGTGGTGATGGCCACGGTAAGGGGAGACGTCCACGACATCGGAAAGAACATCGTGATCGCGCTGCTGGAGGCGAGCGGCTTTCCCGTCATCGACCTGGGAACGAACGTGCCCCCAGAAGACATAATCGAGAAGCTGCGCGAAACGGGTTCCGGCATGGTGGGGCTCAGCGCGCTCCTCACCACGGCCATCGATTCCATGAAGGAAACGGTAAAGGCCATAAGGGAAGCGGGGTTGGGCGAGGTAAAGATCATGATCGGAGGTGCGCCCATAGACGACGAGGCGAGAAGCTATACCGGCGCCGACGCCTGGGGGCGCACGGCCCAGGACGGCGTGTCGATAGTGAAGAGATGGACGGGATATGTCCCGGCATCGCAGAGTTGAACCGTTTCCATACGGATGATTTACGGGAGGGGCATGATGTCTGAGGAATACTCCGCTAAATACCAGGCCAAGTTGCGCCGTCTGGATGACGCCGCTCACCTGCGAAAAATCGACCGGGTGCCCATTGCGGCCGCCACTTTGTACTTCCCGGCGAAATACTCCGGCATAACCTACCATGAGATGTTCTACGACCAGCAAAAGTACGAGGCGGCGGCGGAGAGGTTCGCCAAGGATTTCGACTGGGACGGGGCCTGTTTCCTGCGCTCCTTCGAGAGCGTGACCCTGGGCCTTTCCCTGGCCGCCGCGGATGCGAAAACGGCCGTCAACGTGGCGGTGGCATCGGTGCTGGGCGGCGGCTTCGCCCATGACATCCTGAAGGACGGCTATTCCTCCCATCCGGGGAGGGAGCTGCCGGAGGACGAGGAATCGCAGTTCGCCTTCCAGGGCTCGTTCATGGACATGGAGGAGTACGACGCCTTCGCCGAGGATCCCTTCGGGTTTCTGTCATCGGTGGTGGTGCCGCGGGTTTACGGCAGCCTGTCGGCTCCGGGCAGCGGGGAATCGAACGCCGCGCTCGTACGGCTGGGCTTCGAGCTTGCCGACGCCCTGCCCAAGGCGGTGGCCTTCGCGAAGCGCATGGTTCAGGCCGACTGCCCACCCTGGTACATGGCGCTGGCCCCCAATCCCCTGGACTATCTCGGGGCCTTCGTGCGCAACTTCGACCGCCTGCTTCCGGACCTTTACCGGGTACCGGAGAAAGTCCGGAAGGTATGCGAACAGCTGGCCCCCGTGCTCGCCGAGGTCGGCAAGGCGACCGGGACCATCTCTTACGAGCTCACGGGGTCGAGAAGGGTGTTCTGTCCCGTGTGGTACAACACCTACCTCTCCCCCGACATGTTCAAGGAATTCCACTGGAGATACCTGAAATACATGGCCGAGGAGCTCATCAAGGCGGGATTCACCCCCCTGTTCTCCTTCCAGGGCGAACACGACAAGCACCTTGAGACCATACTGGAGCTCCCCGAGGGGAAGGTCATAGCCTGGTTCGACAAGACGGACCCCAGGAAGGCCAAGGAGGTCATCGGGGAGCATTCCTGCATCGCGGGTGGAATATCGCCCTCCCTGCTCATCGGCGGCACGCCGGAACGCGTGGAGAAGGAGGTCAAGGAGCTACTGGATGCCATGAAGGGATCCCGGGGATTTATCTTCACGCTTCCCTTCAACGCCATCGGCCCGGCGAAGATAGAGAACGTCAGGGCGATGACCGATGCGGTGATGAAATACGGCGCGTATTGAGCGCCAGGCGCATCGCGCCCGGTGCTTCCCAAACGCCTTTCGGCGACGGGAAACGCTTTTTACAAGGGCGGTTCGCGCCGGGCGGAATGGACATGGGTGGAAGCGAGGAGGTATTGATAAACCCGCATGGCGAGCAAGATGTAGGGCAGCATGATAAGCGCCCTTGCATAAAAGGCCGTGTGTACCGTCCGTGTCATCGCTATGGGCTATGTTATTATTCAAAGCAGGTTTGGAGCAGGAGGACGGATGGCCGAAAAAGAGCTGCTGACGGTGCAGGAAGTGGCGGACTTGTTGCGCACCACCCCCAACACCGTTTACCGCTGGCTGAGGAGCGGGCGCATAGCTGGGGCGAAGATCGGCAAGGAATGGCGGGTTCGCAGACAGACGCTCGAGGAGGCGCTTTCCGTACGTCTTTCCATGCAAAGGGAAAAGGGGGAGGGCGCATTCTCGGAACCCGGAACGGTGGGCGAATTGCCTCTTGTGCTGCGCCCCCACGGCGACCACGTGCTGGTGATAACCAGCGGCCAACAAGAGGTCTATGACCTGGAGGCGGAGTTCTTTCGCGAAGGCTTGAGAAAGGGCTGCCGCCTCTTCAAGGGATGCTGGTGGCAACGCCCGGATGATGTGCGCCTTGAGCTGGCCAAAAGGGGACTTCCCGTGCAGGCTCTGGAAGAAGATGATCTCCTGGTGATAGTGGACCTGCAGGAAAGATACCGCGAGGAGGGGGTAAACGGTCCGGTGCTCGCCTGGTCCAGGGAAGCCGAAAAGACCCTTGACCTGGGGCGTTCCCTTATGTGGGGCTCCGGTTCGCCTCAACTGATATCCTGCGATGGGGACGTCCTGAAGCTGCTGCAATTCGAAAGGATCCTCGAGGAGAGGTTAAAGCCCCTGCCGGTGGTGGGGATATGTCCCTACATCATGGACGGTTCGCAATGCAACGGTCTGGGGCCGTTCATCGAGCTTGCCAGACACCATAGGGGACTGGCGCTTTACGAGGGAGGCAACTCCGTCTATCTCCAACTGCTGCGCCCTTAGATCCCAAAGGCCGCCCTTGCGTTCCCGCCGCGCCCTTGCCGCCATCCCTGCAAGCTTCGCCTCGGGCTGCGCCCCCGGGGTCGAAAGGCAGTCCTTGTCTGCGGGTAACGCGAGGATGCCGGGACCTCCTCCAGATATAAGTAGAGAAGCCGTGCCTTTGACGATTCAGCCTCTCTCCATATCCGCCATCTTTTCGATGAGCACCTTGCCGCTCTGGAGCAGGCGCTGAATGTCGGCGTAATCGCCGTCCTCCACCTCGCATTAGGCATAGTGGAGGGGCCTTAAGATGGCGACCAGGAACGCGGATACCATGGACATATCCCCGCGCGCGAACGAAGACATCATCTCCTG
>JACVJD010000082.1 GCA_015711825.1 Candidatus Solincola daggyaiensis | reverse complement strand
CCGCAAGGCGGAGACCTCGGGGATGACCGCGCCCTATCTCCGGCTGCTCCTGGAAGCGGAATCCATCTACCAGGGGGATTTCCTCGCCGAGGACATCTATGAGGACTGGTGCCTTCCCCTGAGGGAGAACCTGCGCCGCCAGTACCTGGAGGTGCTGCGGCGCCTCGCCCGCGAATACGCCCGGTGCGGCGAACCCGCGAAGGCCGTTCCCTTCCTGGAGAAGTCCATGCAACTCGAGCCTCACAACGAGGAAGTCTGTCGCTTCCTCATGGAGCTCTATGCCGCCTTGGGGGACAGGGCGGGCGTGGAGAAGGCCTTCGCGCGCTGCAGCTCCTACTTGAGCCGGAACTACGATATCCCCATCTCCCGGGAAACGGAGGAGAGATACCGCCGGCTGCTCGGCCGCTGACGGCACGCGGGTGCCGGCGGCCTTGCCGCTACCGACTCCACCACTCGCGGCTATTTATTGCCGCTTTATTTGCGGGCGCTATCTTTCATCCCTGACGGGTGATGAATACCTGCCGGCGGCACGGGCTGCTGGAAGCGAGAGGCAAAAGGGGTTTCTTCGCATGACATCGCGATGGGTCGCGCCATAAGGGGGTAATGATGACCGTAGCCATGGATCTTCCGTTCAACGTGATGTCCGGCTTGCGCTACTCGCTGAAGGTCTATGAGAGAACCGGCAAATGCGACGGCCTTCTTTCCACCAGGCCCTACGTGACGGCGCTTCTTTCCGGTTTGCCCATAACGGGTGCGGTGGCCTGGATATACACCAAGACGCCGGATTGGATGCTCTCCTACTATGCCGACCACCGCAGGATACCGCGGGCCATGCAGGCGCTGCTTTTCTGTTGCTATCCCGTCATGTTCACCTTCGGTTTCGTGACCGCTCCCCAACTGGAGCAGGTACGGGAGGGGCTGACAAAGAGGGTGATCGCCGCCATCATGGCCTATGAAGCCTTGTTCGCGCTGCTGGGATGGAGGCGCTTCACCCACATATGCACCCTGGAGGAATTCGAATGCGGCCGTTCCCGGTTGAGCGTCCGGCACCCCAATCACCTGCGATGGGCTCTGGTGGGGTTGATGATGGCGGCCCAACATGTCTTTCTGGAGAGAGAGCTGGACAGGTTGAAGCCGGGATAACTCGGAGACTTCCGTTTCCTCGGATGGTGAAAGTGAGGTGCGCATGAAAAGCCTGGCGGGAAAATCCGTGGTGGTCATGGGCGCCGGAGGGGGTATCGGCAGGGCGCTCTCCGAGGCCTTCGCGCGGGAAGGCGCAAGCGTTGCGGCTGTGGACGTCAACGAAGGCGAAGCGCGCAAGACCGCCGACATCCTCTGCCGGCAAGGCTTCGATTGCCTCGCCCTGTGCGCCGACGCCACGGACCGAGTCGCGGTAGAACGCGTGGCGGACGAGGTTATCTCGCGCTTCGGGAAGGTGGATGTGCTCATGAACTGCGTGGGAATCGGCGCCGGGGGCAGGTTGGAGAATTTCGACCTGGAGGATTGGGAAAGAACCGTCAACATCAACCTGTGGGGAACCCTGGTGCCCATTTACGCCTTCCTTCCGCATATGATCGAGCGGAGACAGGGAAGTATAGCCACCATCTCCTCGGCCAGCGGCGTGCTGGCGTCCCCGTTCACCGCCCCCTACAACACCACCAAGTTCGCCCTGGTGGGATTGGGCGATTCCATGCGCTCCGAGCTTTCAGGCTACGGGATCGGCGTAACCACCATCTGCCCCAGCGCCATCCGCACCAGGTTCATGGAAAACTCCCTGGTGAGGCTGGAAAACGGTTTCGACGCCAAGTTGTACAAGTACCTTTTGAAGATGTGGGAATCCGCCATCGAGCCGGAGAAAGCCGCGGAGGTCGTGGTCAAGGCGATCAAGAGGAACAAGCCCATGGTGGTGATAGGAAGGGAGATAAAGCTCCTCTATCTGCTGAAGAGAATAGCGCCCAGCGTCTATTACTCCATCCTGGACCTCTGGGGGAAGATAATGGTAAAGGCGGCGGAAAGGCGATCCGCTGCGTTTGATGACTAAAACGAGTTCGACAATAAGGGTTGGGCAGGAAACCTCCTGCTGCACGTCATAGCTGGTGCCGGGACAGTTCTCGCGACTCCGGTGGCGCTTCACCGCAAAAGGGACAAAAAGTAGGGCTTGCCGCTTTAAGCCTGTGGGATATAGGCGCTTAGCCGCATAAGGGACAATAAGCCAGGGACCATTATTTATTTCCGCTATATTCCCGTCTGCCATATTGAACCCGGCTGCGTTCAGCAAGCGCTCTTCAAGTCGGACACGTCGATCTGCAGGCGACAGTTTCGGATGAGGAAGGGGGATGATGGTCTTGGGGGAGAGAGCGAAATCGTTTCTGGTCAGTGCGATGACCCTTTTCCTGGCGGCGCTTGCCATGCCTTTTATCATGGGGCAACAGGGCTGCGAGGAACCCCTGCCTGGGCCCCCGCCGCCACCCGGACATGAACTGGAAAGCATCTCCAACCAGTACCTGCGGGTGACGCTGCTCAGCAACGGGCTGCGCATCCTCGATGCCTCGGGGAAGGTGCTCATGGAGACTGCAGCCAACCCCGACGGGAGTTGGATAGGTTATACGCGCTATCCCGACCAGAAATGCAACCGGGAATGGGGAGTGCAATGGGCCATTGAGGAAGGAAACCCGGATCCCTGGAGATGGCCCAAGAAAGTCCTTCGCCATGGCGCGGGAAACGGCGCCTTGGAAGTCATCCTCGGGGATGAGGCCGGAAAAGAACAGGTCAAGCTCAGCCTGGGCTTCGAGTCCGATAAGAGGTTGCGGGGCTCCATCCAGGTCCTGGACGAATGGGCGGGGGTCAACCGGGTGAGGATGCTCTACAAGCTCTTCGCCGACGAGCGTTTTTTCGGCTTCGGCGAACGCCAGGAGGGGGTGGAGCATCACGGCGAAAGGATACGGTGCTGGTGCAACGAGGGGTTCGTGGGCAGCTTCAGCCCCAACCCCGACTACCTCAACTGGCCGGTCCCCTTCTACCTCTCCAACCGCGGCTACGGCTTCCTGGTGGACGATACCCACGTGAGCGAGTTCGACCTGGGCAATAAGGATGCGCAACGCCTGGCCGTCACCAACTGGAACCGGGGCTTCGACTGGTATCTCTTCTACGGACCGGAGCCGCTATCGGTCATCGAGGAATACACGGCGAAGACGGGCCGGGCGACCATGATGCCCAAGCCCTGGGTTTTCGGCGTGTGGACCGATTCGGACGGCGGCTCGAACCGCGCCCGCGAGGTGATACGGAAACTGCGGGAAAACGACATCGCCTGCAGCGCCATCTGGGCGGAGGACTGGGCGAACATCTTCAGCGGTCCGTGGGAGGTGAACACCTCGCGTTACCCGGATTATCAACGGGTGGCGGACGACATCCACGCGCGGGGTTTCAAATTCCTCAGCTACTGGAATCCTTTTGTCAACACCGGAGATCCCCTGTACAAGCAAGGTACCTCCAGGGGTTACTTCATTAAAAACCCTTTAGGCGCCCCTTATACCTACAATTTCGTGCTCCTGTTCACGGTGACCAATCCCGATCTCACCGATCCCGCGGCGAGGGACTGGTGGAAGCGTGCGGTGTTTCCCATCAACGCCGACTACGGCGTGGACGGCTGGATGGCCGATTTCGCCGAGCACACGCCCCACGACGCCCTTTTTTCCGACGCGAGGGACGGGTGGGCGGTACACAACGAATACCCCGTCCTCTGGCAGAAGCTGAACCGCGAGTTCTGGGAGGAGAAAAGGCCCGACGGCGATTTCGTCTTCTTCTCCCGCTCCGGATACACCGGGAGCCAGAAGTACTCACCGGTGATGTGGACCGGGGACCAGGAGATAAACTGGAAAGAGCTGGACGGCCTTCCGTGCGTGGTACCCGCCGCGCTGGGGATCGGCATCTCGGGCTTCCCGGTCACGTCCACCGATATCGCCGGCTATCACGGCAATGACGTGCCCCTCGACAGACAGCAGCTCTGGTTCCGCTGGTGCGAGCTAGGGGCCTTGCTGCCGGTGATGCGCACCCATCACGGATTTTCCAGCACCTGGCTTTTCGACCAGAACAAGGCCACATTAATGCACTATAAAAAGTACGCCAACCTGCACGCGGCGCTCTTCCCCTATTTCTACTCCCTCATGCGGGAGGCCATGGAAAAAGGATGGCCCATCGTGCGCCATCTCTTCCTGCACTATCCCGACGACCCCAACGTGCTCTCCATCGAGGATGAGTTCCTGGTGGGGGACCGCATGCTGGTGGCTCCGGTGATCACCGAGAACGCCGCCGGCCGCGAGGTCTACCTGCCCGAGGGAAGCTGGATAGACTTCTGGAGCGGCGCACGCTACCGGGGTGGGGCGCGCTATAACGTGTCCGCTCCCGTGGACGTGATCCCCATCTTCCTGAAGGAGGGCACGGCCCTTCCCTTCCTGGATGCCCCCGTGGACACCCTGGCGGAGGAGAGCGACCCCGACCTGGTGGGCCTGGGCGACGCCCAGGGGAGCATGACCATAACCGTCTTCGGCAGCGGCGATTCCGTCTTGACCCTGCAGGACGGCACGGTCATCACTTGCACCGGCAACGGTACTGCGGGAGAGGGCGTGAAAGTAGTGGCCACGGCCGGCGCGAGCGCCACGCCTCCCGCCGGACAGCGCTCCTTCGGCGCCTCGGGGCCCTCCGTCTCTCTTTCCGGTTCCGTGGTGGAGGCGGAGGCCAGAAACGCGTCGGGGCAGACCGTGGCCAGATGCCGCGTGGAGGGACCCGCGCGTATCTATACCTTGAGGTTCGTATGCAGGGGACGGCGCTGAACCCTTGTCGTGGCGCGAGGGAGAGCAAAACCACGGCGAGCATGAACCACGGTGAATTCGCTCTCTGCGGGATGACGAGCTCCGCATCGTCTTACCGATTCAAGCGCGGAGCTTACCTGGATCTGGGTAGAAAGAGGAGCAAAACGAGGAAAGGGGTGATCCGGGGCAAGATGAAGGAAGAACAGCGGAAGACACGATCATGGTGACAAGGCGGAAAACGGGACGAGAAGGAGGGATGCGCGAAATGGCTGGAGGTGAAGCACGAAAACGGCGGGGCTTCTCGCGTGGGAGAAACAGCGAGCGGCCCGCAAAGCGGGCAACGGCGGCCTTCCTGACCATTATGCTCCTGTTGCTCTCTTCGGGGCTGCTGGGCGGCGTCCCCGTCCGCGGCGAAAAGGCCGCGGCGGATATAGGAGGTGAACCCGGCCCGGCTCTGCAGGTCCCCGGCTCGGATATCGGGGTCGACCTGGCTTTCGGGCGCCCGGTCAAGGCCTCCTCCCGGGAATCATGGTGGGACCATGCCCCGAAACACGCGGTGGACGGTGATCCCAACACCTACTGGGCGAGCAAGTGGTCGGATCCGCAGTGGTTCTACGTGGACCTGGGCAAAAGCACGGACGTCTCCAGCGTGATCCTGCGCTGGCATGAGTGGGGTTACGCTAAAAGCTACCAGATACAGGTGTCCGATGATGCCGTCAACTGGGCCACCATCTATAGCACCTCTTCGGGAGACGGCGGCCTGGACGAGATCAACGGGCTCAAGGGCTCGGGAAGGTACGTGCGCGTCCACGGCAGCGAGCGCGGGACCTTCTTCTCCTATGCCCTATACGAATTCAAGGTGTATAGATTAAGGCTGGTCAATCTATCCATCGAGCCCGACCTGGTTGAAACCGACATGCAGAAAGGATGGGGCACCACCTTCAAAGACGGGGTCTGGGAAGGCTGGGCCACCTACGACATCGTGGGCTTCAAAGCCGTGCCGACATGGAGCGACCACGCCGCGGACCCGGATTGCACGCGGGCGGGTTCTCCCCGGTGGTCCTGCGATTACGGATGGTTCGAGGGAGACAAAGGAGCGGTCAGAAACCTCACCATGGACGTGGCCTATCCCGAAGAGCGCATGTGCGGAACCACGGGAAAAGAGGTCCTGTGGAGCACCGATATCGGCAACGATGCCTGGGGCAAGGTGGAGGTGGCCTACGGCGGCCTTTCCTCGCAGGTCGCCGTCCATGCCAAGAACCCGCTTTTCGGGATACCCATGGATTATCTTTTCTATCTCCTGGAACAGAAGATCGATCCCCTTGACGCGTCGTTCTACGAGTTCCTGCGAAATGCCCTCGGCCATGCCCTGCACCCGGAGGAGTATTACCAACAGCGCGTGAATGAGGCGCACCAGATCTCGGACCGGCTCGAGGATTATATCAGGAAATGGCTTAAAGGAGAGGTCCCTTCCGAGCTGCCGAGGGATCTCCTCCCCTACAGCCTCAACAACGATCGCATGCAATGGGAACTGGTGCATCCCGAAGAGGTGCAGTCCGAGGAGCAGTGGGGCATAAGGGACGCGGACCTTGAGGACATCGATTTCGATCGGGGGGTCCATTCCTGGATACCGGACAAGGCCTGCACCTTCGGCCAGCTGTGGTTCCTGGCGCCGTTCGGATCGAGGCTCGTCCTGGAGGGGGATTTTCCCCACGCCCGTTTCCTGGATTACGAAATAGCGCCTCCCTTCGACCCCCGGTTCCCCTACAGCCCCACGGGGATCGGCAACGCGGAGGTGCCTATCGTCGACGCGGACATAGAGCCCGACCCCGGCCACGTCAACCCCTTCCGCGTGGGCGCGGACCGCACCGCCGCCAATCGCCGCTACCACGTCTATTTCCAGCTGGAAGAAGGGAATTCCTACCAGTTGAACGAGGCCCTCAACCCGGGCTCCATGACCGAAACCCCCTTGACCTACCGCACTCCGACGAGCACCAACAACACCCGCGTCGGGGGTCCCATGATCTACTGGGGCTATACCGGCTCGGAGCAGATCATCCCCAGCCTCCTCTGGATGCGGATCTACCTTCCGGACAGGGATGCCGGACCGCTGGGCGGAGTCGCGCTGCCCAAAGCCCATCTCGAGCTGTCCTCGGGGGAGAGGTTCTGGATAAGGCCCAAGCCCGCGAACATGAAACGCTACATCCGGCGGGCCAACCTGCCCTTCCCAACCGGAACCTTTCTGCCCCGGGAGATGCATCCCCGTTCCGGCGCGGGGCTCTTCGACCTCTTCTACGGGATCTACCGGGCGGCTACCGGGTTCGCGCTCAGCCCCAGCTTCACGAATTGGAATTCAAGCGTCGGCTGGGGGAAGCCCTTCGGCGTGCTGCTGGGCTCCCTGGAGATGTCCGCGGTCTCGGCGCTGGGAGTGGACTGCAAGTTCCTCGGCTTCGACGTCGCGGGCATCGTTAAACCGCTGATCCGCGCCCTGGACAGGCTTCTCGCTGGCCGGGGGCCCGATCAGCCGCCGCCGGGAAGCCTGGAGTCGTCCTCCACGGTATGCAAGTACAACAACTACCTCTCGAGATACATGACCATCGAGGAGGGCAAGGTGCTGGTCCTCACGGGCAAGCTTCCACGCACGCCACGCACCTATAACGGGGAGACGGTGATGGAGGACGGCGAGCTGCGCTTCTTCAGCATCACCCACTACGCCGACACCATCCTGGATTACGGGGGAGTCTGCGACGCCCAGATCGCCACCGACGAGGAAGGCCGCTACATCATCGTCATGTCCCGCGCCAAGGACCGGCCCGCCAACGCGAAGCCGGAGTACGGAGTGACCTGGAACGATTGGGGACCGTCAAGCGCGACCCAGTATTTCCTCATACGCTTCATGAGCGTGGCGCCCGAGTGGCGCGAAACGGGAAAAACCCCGGACATGAACAACCTGCCCTGGGAAAAAGCCGACTGGGCTCAGCCCGGGTATGACCGCGATCTCATCGGCAACAACCGTCCGGGTGCGCTGGGGGATTGGCATCCCGTCCTGCATTACATGAGCAAAGAGGAATTCGAGAGGCTGGGCACCCGCCTCGACCCCCGCAACATCCCTCACACCGACGACTGGTAAAGCGACGGCAGGCACCGGAACCTCAAGAACGGCCACGGCACGAAAGCCGTGGCCGTTCTTTCGTTCGCTATCGTTCACCATCCTGAGCTTCTTGTCGGCACCACGCAAGCAGGAGGTCGGCGGTTCGAATCCGATCGTCTCCGTACGCGCCGGCTGATCTCCGCGCCGATCAGGCACATCCTGACCGTGCGCATGGCCATTCATCGACAGGCTTGCCGGACGACTGCGGCGCTTTCCTCTCCAGGCAACCGCGAGCCAGGCGTCGCTAACCGGCCGGTTGCGAAAAAAACATGGTATTGCATACGTCAAAGCCTGCTTTTTATATTTTTTATCGGTGAGAGGCTCAAGAAAACGGCTCGTAACAAGGAGGTGTGAGATGGCGAACAGGAAGGCAAGCCTCACCTTTGGGGTCGTCACCGTCATCCTTTCGGCGCTCCTCTTGGCGAGCGCCATGGCGGGCTGCGGCTCCAAGGAGGCCTCGCAGGAACCGGAGGCGGGAAAGAGCGCGCAAGCGGGCGGGGAGGCCGATTCCAAGTCCCAGGGCTATGTGTTCTCGGTCACGGTGAGCGAGGACACCAAGACCGAGACCTTCCAGGTGACCACGAACTCGCAGGAGCTTTATTACGACCTTATCGGCGGGGAAGACGCCAAGGTCACCATAACGGTGTTCTCCCATCCCGACGGCAAGATGCAGGCGGGGGCGAACGCCTTCGAGCCCGGACCACACCAGGAAACCCTATACCTGAAACCGGGGACTTATTACATGGAAATCCTTCCCAGTAAATGCTCCGTGGAAGTGAAGGTGCGGGACTGAGCCGGCGCCGCCCTGCGAAAACCCGTTGCGCTGCCATCATCTCTACGCGCGCAAGACACCTTCGGCCTCAAGCTCCTTGGCGTTCCGGCCGCGTCCCCGGCGGCTTCGCAGCATGTCCAGGAAGGCCTCCAGGCGCGTGTTGGTGCCCACGGTGGAGGTGTGTTCGTCGAAACACAGGCCCAGGATGGGGACGTCGCGTGTGACGGAGATATGGGGCAGGACGGTGCGGCAGATGTTCTCGGGCATGCAGGTGAGCGGGTAGGCGTGGATGACGCCGTCGAACCCCTGGCGGGGCGCGTCCAAAGCGCCGGTGATGGTCATATGCTCCTCGCCCCCCAGCACATAGGGCAGGTAGGCGCGGCTCACCCGGCGCGCGCGTGAAGATGATACGTGCAGGAAGGGGTCCAGCCACAGGGGGCTCAGCAGCCAGCGGTAAGTGGAGAGGATGGGCTGGGCCTCCACGCCGTGTACGGCGCCGAGCCTCCTCACCAGGTCGAAGTTCAGGGAGGGCTCGAGGAGCACGTAAAGCTCCCCCACTATCCTCACGCGCAGGACGTCGTCATCGTCACGCAGGGGCAGGGCGCTGAATTCCTCGCGCAGCTCGCGGCGGATCTCGCGCACCCGCCTTATGGTGTCCGCCTCGTCCACGCGGGTGAGGTAGCGCTCCATGATCCTGTCCGTATCGCCCCTCCTCTCCTCACGCGGCCTCGCGAAGCGCGCCTTGCTCTCGATCTCCTCCACCGCCGCGGCCTTGGCCCGGAAGACGGCCGCCGCCCCCAGCAGGCGCCGGAAGGCCCCCCCTCCCACCGCGCGTTTCACCTTTTCCCACACCGCGCGCGGGTCCTCGCGCCCGATGAGCAGCGACTCGAACTCATACCCCATGTCCCTGAGGATGAGGTGCTGCACGTGGCCGTAGTTCCCGAAGCGGCAGGCCCACATGCCGCAGACCATGGCCATGGTGTCCGCCCCCTTCTCCAGGGCGTTCATGCAGTCCCCCAGGGTTATCTTGAAGGGCAGGCAGACGAACTCCGGCGCGTGCTTCGCCCCCAGCTCCAGGGTGGCGCGGTTGGGGCGCTCCGGCACCACCGCCTCCACCCCCACGTGCTCCACCAGGGCGCGCAAGGGTATGTATGCGTTTCCCATGTGGGGGAAGGCGACCCTCATCGCTTCTCGACCTCCCTTGAACGCGCTCTCTTGCGGTGGCGCAAGAGATCCACGAAGGCCTCGGCGCGCGTCCTCACCCCCGATTCCGCGCTGTGCTCGTCCAGCACCAGGTCCAGAAGGGCTCTGCCGTGGGGGTTGGGCACCTCCCTGCGCACCATCTCCGTGACCAGGGAATCGGGCCCGCACCCGAAGCTGGTGAGATAGATCACGCCGTCCACCCCATCCGCTTCCATAAAATGGGATGCCGCCGCCAGCAGCTCCCACTCGTAGCTCCATGACAGGTCCGGCAGCTTGCGCGCCTCTCTTTCCAGGTCGCGCCGCGACAGCATGGTGCTCGCCAACACCCTCGCCCCCGAGGAATCCAGCCAGTGGATGAGCCTCTTGCTCACCAGGGGATCGCCCAGGAGGTAGGGATGGCCCACCACCGCCACGGTGACGTCCCTTTCCGCCGAGGCATACGCGGGGGGAGGCCCGTCGTTGCCGTTCTCCATGCGCTTGAGGGCGTCTTCGGGAAGCAGGCCCTCGCGCTGCAGATCCTCGAAGCGCCTTTGCTCCCGCGTCGCCGCCGCGTAGGACCGGGCTATGCCGCGCAGCGACACCCCCAACCGCCTTCCCAGGCGCAGGCAACCCCACCAGAAAGGGGCTTTCTTCACGTCCACCACGAACTCCAGGGGCGGGGGCAAGTGCGGGAAGGAAAAGCGCACCATGTCCGGGGCGGCGATGAGCTTGGGGCAGGTAAAGGTATCGTAATCCTTTTTCTCCACGCTCACCAGGCGCGGGACCAGCACCGCGTCCACCTCCCCCTCCAGGTGGCGCACGTGGCCGAACAGGGCCTTCACCGCCACGCATATGTCGTCCACGCAGAGATCGGTGCCCATGCCCATGATGCGCAGATTGGTGGGGGGGGAGGCCACCACCTCGCATCCGAAGCCCTCCAGCAGCATCTTTAAAAAGGGGTAATAACGGTAGAACATCAGGGCGCGCGGCACCCCCACCCGCATGGCCGCCTTTGACCCTTGAGCGTGCTTCAAGGACATCCCTTTCCTAACGCGCCGGATCCGTAATGACCGCAAGCCCTCGCGCCTCCTTTACCTTCATTCCCTCGGCCTTCTCCTTCCCTACCAGACAGCAGGCATCTATGACGCGCCAAGGTTGCTTGCGACCGTTATCCTCATCCCTCCGGTCTTCTTCCTCTACCTCTCTCGCCGCAATCTCCCAGTTGTGGGGGAAACCCGTATCAGCAGCGACTAGCTATGATAGCATGCAGCGTAAAACAATAAGTAAACATCAGGCAACATCCGGGAAACCAATCCTGCCACGCCACCCATGGTCCCCATCTTGTTATTATATGTTTTTCCCCCATGGCATGGGACTATTCTTTCCTCCCGCGCCATGGCGACTAAAGGGCTTTTTCGCCCCTGGTCAAAACCGCTTGCGACCCCGCGGGCGCGTTCTCCCCTGGCGGCTCTCCCTGCCGCGTCGCCATCCTTGCGCATGCCGGCGGAACCTTGCCCGCTCCGCCGGCTTCTCCATACAATAAGGCAAGGCCATGGCCTGAAGGATACGCGGATCCGCAAAGGTCGAGGCCGGCTCCGGTTGACAGGATGACTTACAGCGCGAAGGGAGCGTGATCATGCCCAGGAAGAGTTTCACGGTCGTCGTCATCGCCGTCACGGCCTTCCTCGCCCTCGCTTGCGTGGCGGCATACGCCCAGGAGCAGCCGCCTGTCCAGCCGCCCGTACCGCAACCGGGGACCCCGGAGGTCGCCCCACCCGGCGGGGAGACCGCCCCACCCGGTCACGTCTATTTCTACCGGGACGGCGAGCCCGCCCAGGTGGAGCGGGAGATAACGGGAGGCGGCCAGATGGTGGAGTTCGCCGTCCTCGAGCTCCTCAAGGGCCCCACCGAGGAGGAGAAGGCAGCAGGATATACAACCTACATCCCTGAGGGCACCAAGCTGCAGTACACCACCATCAAGCAGGACCGCAGTGAGTTCAGCCTCAACCTCTCCAGCGAGCTCCTGCAGCTTGAGGGAGACGAGGAGGCATCCGCCAAGGCGATGACGCAGATAGTGAAGACGGTGCAGGATGTGAGCGGGATCCGGAACATCGGGGTCACCGTGGCGGCGGATTCGCCCGGTGAAAATCCCCGGGACGCCTTCGAGGCGCTGGGCGTGTCGCGCGCCGAGATCACGGGAACGGGCGGGGAAGGAGAGAAGGCAGGGAAGAAGGGGGAGGGGAGCAACGCCGGTCGCGTCCTGGGCATCGTCTTCGCTTGCCTGGCGGCCCTTGCCCTCCTGGCCGCGATGGCCATAGTCGCGAGAAGGCGACGCGCGGCGAACAGCAAGAAGGATGCGAAGGGGCCCGACAAGGCCGGCTCCCGGAAAAGCCCAGGGAAAAAGAAGAAGGGCAGATAGGCGCGTCGGGTATCTCGCGGAAGGGCAAGGGCGAGGAGGCGAGTTCGCGCCCGGAAAGACGGAAACGCGCCGGGTGCCGGCGAGAAGCACAGAGGTGATCAGGCGCGTCGGGTATCTCGCGGAAGGGCAAGGGCGAG
>JACVJD010000081.1 GCA_015711825.1 Candidatus Solincola daggyaiensis | reverse complement strand
ATGGTGCAAGGAGTATGAAAACGGCATGAGTGAATGTGGCATTCGTAGGAAAAATAGGGGGCTTGGCTCCTCAACATCCTTTGTTTATGCCGGACTTAGGGGTTTCGGCCGATGCTCTAAGCCGCACACGATGTGGCCTTGCGGCAAACAGTTTGAGCCTTGTCGCCGTTTCTTATAAAACCGGGGAATGCTCATAAAGTTCGTCCTACCTGATATGTTTCGTCTCATGCGACCCGTGACCGTTTGCATCTCCGAATTGCATAACGCATGCAAGACATGAGAGAACCACGCCGGTGTTGCAAGCTGGGGTTGAAGCCGGTTTTCAACCTCTTCGAACGGGGAATCATAGCCTTTGCAGAGGATGCGGTGGGAAAACGGAGGTGGCAGATGGATCTGAAGGGAAAGAGGGTAGCGGTGGTAGTCGGCAATGGTTTCCAGGACCAGGAGGCCCTGGTTCCCATGGAGTTCCTCGAAGGCGAAGGGGCGGAGGTGGTGACGGTGGGTCCGGACAGGGGCGACGTGAGGGGCCTGCACGGCGCGGTGATAAAGGTCGCGAAGACCTTTTCCGAACTGGAACCCACGGACTTCGACGCCATGGTGGTGCCGGGAGGGAGAGCGCCGGCGTACCTGCGCAAGTTCGCGGAGGCGAGGGAATTCGTGGCCGCCTTCGCGGCAACGGGAAACCCCCTCGCCGCCATCTGCCACGGCGGGCAGCTGCTGGCGGCGGCCGGGCTGGTGGAGGGGCTTACCATGACCGGCTACCCCAAGATCAAGGAGGAGATGGAGGAGGCAGGCGCCGTATTCGTTGACCGCGAGGTGGTAACGGACCGCAACATCATCACCTCGCGGGTGCCGGAAGACCTGCCCGCCTTCAACGCCAAGCTCAAGGAGAGGCTGCTCGCCTCCTGACGTACGGTTTTCCTCCGCTTCTCCGCAATGCCGCCTAGGATATGTTGTCCGCGGCAAGAGCGGAGAGGATCGCCCTCGCCCGCTCGAGCGCCTCCCACTCCAGCGCGCCTGCCTCCTTTCCCTCGTAAGCGGCCAGGAAGGACTTGAGCTCCTCCGCCGCCCCCGCCTCCCTCGCAGCGCGTACTTTCTCGTCGAGGGGGCGCGTGGCCTGGAGCTTCATGCTGCCCTCCAGCCATCCCTCGGGAAAGTACCAGTCCTTGAACCAGCGAAAGCCGTTCAGCCAGAGGTAGTATCCCATGGGGGTGATCATGGGCGGGAACCCTCTCTTGAGACCCTTATCCGTGTCGGCCGCTATGTGGTGGGGCTCGGCGCCGTAGATGGCCATCATGGAGCCGCCGGGGGGGATCAGCTCGCCCAGCAGCGCGAAGAGAGCGCGCGTCAGGCCTTCCTCCTCCAGGTCGCCCTCCTTTCCGTCGGGAAAGCGGTAGCGCGGCTCGTAGCGGAACTCCACCCAGGCCTTGATATACTCCCCCCTGCCCATGAAGTAGAGCCCCTGCAGGACGGGCTCCTTGCTCGCCTGGCCGTTGCGGGAGATAAAGACGTTGAAATACGTCTCCCGCTCCGTCCTCCCCGGCTTGAAGTCGCGGGGCAGCAGGGAAAGGCCGTCCAGAGCGCGGCCTTCCAGGGTCTGGCGCATCCTTTCTTCCGGTCTTTCGAACATACTCATCTTCCACCTTCGCGGTACAGCGGAATCCCGTCACGGCCCCTAATATGATACCCCGCCAGCCGGACGAGCAATCGGTATACCCGAGGGGTCAGGCCCGGACTTGGGACCGAACCCCGCCCGCTACGGAAAGCCGACTTGCGATGGGCTGCTTCGCTCAGCGTGACAAAGGCCCATCCTGATGGAATCATGCAGAGCAAAGGGGTCGACTGCGATTCGACTTTAATACCCGGCCGCAAGGCGCGCACTGCTTGGTCAGCGGAGAACGGCGGCCTGATCCAGGTCGTGTTTATAAGGAGGGCTCGTGGGTAAGATACTTTTTGCACGATATGGATCGGGAAAGGAGGAATGTGGTAATGCGAGAGATGACGCAACGGTTCTTGAACGACGCCTTCGCGGGCGAGAGCATGGCGCACATGAAATACCAGCATTTCGCGGACAAGGCGGAGGCGGAGGGGCTCACGGAGATGGCGAGGATGTTCCGCGCCATCGCCTACGCGGAGCGGGTGCACGCCGGCAACCACCTCGAGGTGCTGGGAGGGCTCAAATCGAGCTCGGACAACATCCAGTCCTGCATAAACGGCGAGACCTTCGAGATCGAGGAGATGTACCCCGCCTACAACGCGGTGGCCAAGCTGCAGGACGAGGACGGGGCGGTGCGCAGCACCTACTACGCCCTGGAGGCGGAGAAGATCCACGCCGACTGGTACAAGGCCGCCAAGGAGGCGGTGGACAAGGGTGAGGACGTCAAGGTGGGGACCATCCAGATCTGCAGCGTCTGCGGCCATACCCGCGAGGGCGAGGCTCCGGACAAGTGCCCCATCTGCGGCGCCTCGAAGGAGAAGTTCGTGCAGTTCTGAGCGGGCGTACGCAGGCGGCGCGAGCGCGCTGCAATAAAGCGATAAGGAGGTAAGGAGATGGCGGAGAGGTTGGAGATCTACAAGTGCGAGATATGCGGCAACATCGTGGAGGTGCTGGACGGCGGCAAGGGCACCCTGGTCTGCTGCGGCGAGGACATGGTGCTTCAGGCCGAGAACACCGTGGACGCGGCGGTGGAGAAGCACGTCCCGGTGGTGGAGGTGCTCGAAGACGGAATACTGGTGAAGGTGGGCGAGGTCGCCCATCCCATGCAGGACGATCACTACATCGAGTGGGTCCAGATCATCGTCGACGACAAGGCCTACCGCATCTTTCTCAAGCCGGGTATCGCGCCCGAAGGGAAGTTCACCGTGCCCAAAGAGGGCGTCAAGGCCCGCGAGTACTGCAACCTGCACGGCCTCTGGAAGTCGAGCTGAGCCTGAAGAGCCGGCGAAGCATTGCATTGTAAGGGGCGCCCGCGCGGGCGCCCCTTACGGCGGGCCTCTTTAACACCTACCCCTTCAGCTCCTCGACTTCCTCCTTGCCTTCCTCCAACTCCTTTACCTGCTCCTCGTCCTCCATGAGCAGGAGGGCCTGGAACTCGCCCATGTGGGTCTTCTCCTCCCTGGCGATGTCCAGGAGCACGTCCTTGATGAGCTTGTTGTCGGTCATCGCCGCCAGCTGCTCGTAGAGATTGACCGCGTCCAGCTCGGCGATCATGCCCACGCGGCATATCTCCCGGTCCAGCTCCTTCCGGCTCATCCTGGAAAGGTCCTTGGGGATCTCCGAAAGCATCCTCTGCCTCCTTTCGTTGCGCGAGCCCGCGCCCGGTCGCGTGCGGGCACCGTTCCGCCTCTATCGGCCTCGTGAAGGGGGAACCCCACCCCCTCCAAGGGCTCATTATTCCCACGTCTCCTGAGGTCATAACTCCGTCCGCGGAAGCCTGCTTGCGCTTACCCGTCTGCCCACGTGGTGAAAGCCGCCCTTCGCCGCGGGGCCCTTACCTCTCCCATATCGCGGTTTTGCGCCATGCCGCAAGGCCATGCTTTACCATCACGTTCATGCCCTAGATAACGCTTAAGTACCGCCGCCTCGGAACGCTTATACGGTTTGGCGCTCTGCCGCGGATCCCTGCCTTAAGATCCCCACCCGGCAACAAGCAGCTGGTGCCACGGGAAAATTAAGTACCGCCGCCTCGGAACGCTTATACGGTTTGGCGCTCTGCCGCGGATCCCTGCCTTAAGATCCCCACCCGGCAACAAGCAGCTGGTGCCGCGGGAAAATATATGGTATTATAGTACTAGAATATTTTAATGGAGGTCGATATGCGCAGGGTCCTGAACATATCCGAGGCCTTCTCCCTCGCCCTTCACTCCGCCGCCCTGGTGGCGGCATCGCGGGGAGGAAGGGTGCCGGCGAAATCCGTGGCCGCCACCCTGGGAGCATCCGAACACCATCTCTACAAGGTGCTGCAGCGGCTGGTGAGGGCGGGGATATTGCGCTCCGTCAGGGGTCCCGGCGGAGGTTTCTCCCTCGCCAGGCCGGCGCGGGAGATCACCCTCATGGAGATATACGAAGGCGTGGAGGGGCCCTTCCGCCCCCCACTCTGCATCGCTCCCCAACCCATATGCGGTGGCGGAAGGTGCGTTTTCGGCGGCTTGCTGGAGAAAAGCAGCGGAGATTTCGCCACCTATCTCGAGAGGACGACCCTGGAGGATATCGGGAGAGGCCTGGAAAAAGGTGGAGGGGGCGAGGTGGGAGGGGGCGGTAAGCCCCGGCGGTGACGGCGAGGAGAGCGACCCTGGAGGATATGGAGAGGGATCCGGAAAAATCGGAGGCGGTGAAATAAGGATGGAGAGAAAGATCATCGAGATCGACGAGGATAAGTGCGACGGCTGCGGCCTCTGCGCGGAGGCCTGCGCCGAGGGGGCCATACGCATTGTCGAAGGCAAGGCCAGGCTGGTGAGGGAGAGCTACTGCGACGGGCTGGGAGCCTGCATAGGCGAATGCCCACGCGGCGCCATCGCTATGGTGGAGCGCGAGGCCGACCCCTTCGACGAGGTGGAGGCGGCCCGCCACCTCGCGCTCCTGGATGAGGCGGGGAGCGCAGAGGCAGGGCGGCAAGAAGGGGGGCCCGGAGATGCCTCCGCGCTCGCCTGCGGGTGCCCCGGCTCTATGGCGAGGGAGATAGGGGCGGCACAAGAAGAATCCCCCGGCAAAGAGGAACGGGGAGAAGCCGCGCCTTCCGTCTCGCGACTGCGCAACTGGCCGGTACAGCTTAAGCTGGTTCCCGTAAACGCCCCCTATCTCCGCGGCGCGGACCTGCTGCTGGCGGCGGACTGCACCGGCTTCGCGTCCCCCTCCTTCCACCGCGACTTCCTCGCGGGCAAGGTGCTCCTCGTGGGCTGCCCCAAGCTCGACGACGCCGCGTTCTACCGCGGGAAACTGGCTCAAATACTGCGGGAGAACGAGATCCGCAGCCTCACGGTGCTCTTCATGGAAGTCCCTTGTTGCCACGGGCTGGTCGATCTGGCAAAGCAAGCCCTCGCGGATTGGGGCAGGGAAATCCCGATACGCGCCGTCAAGATGGGCGTAGGGGGAAAGGCGCTCGAGGAGCTGGAGACGGTGGGATCTTGATTACCTTAGCGCTGGCGCTTTTCCCGCTGGGCTCTCCTCCCATAACCCTGGCATGTTGAGAGGAGAAGCGGGAAGCCATGCCCTTGCCTTTCCGATGCGCGCCGGTAGGAAGCGCCTCAGCTGAAGCACCTCAGCTTATAGAGAAGGCGCTTGCGGGTATAATTGCCTTATGGAAGAGGGAAAGAAAAAGAGGCTCTGGCTTTACGCGGTCTATGGAGCGGTTGCTCTCGCCATTATCCTCAGCATGCAGTTCGCCAACCCCTTCCACCCCCGGGAGATCGATTACAGCGAGTTCCTCTCCCGCCTCAACGCGGGCGAGGTCACCAAGGTGGTGATAACCGACACCCGCGTGGAGGGGAAGTACCGCACGGAGGAGGGCGAGCGCGACTTCACGGCCGGCCGCATCCCCGACGCGGACATCCAGGATCTCATCAAGACCCTGGAGGAAAAGGGGGTGGCCTTTTCCGGGAGGCTCGAGAACACCTTCTGGCGCGACTTTCTCTTCACCTGGATACTTCCCATAGGCCTTATCGCCTTCATCTGGTTCTTCGTCTTTCGCCGCCTTTCGCGCCGTATCGGCGGCGCCGGCCCCATATCCTTCGGCCAGTCCAAGGTCAAGCTCTACGACAGCAGCGTGGACCGGGTCACCTTCGACGACGTGGCGGGCCTGGACGAGGCCAAGCAGGAGCTGCGCGAGATCATCGACTTCCTGCGCAATCCCCAGAAATACCGCAGCATCGGGGCGAAAATCCCCAAGGGAGTGCTGCTGGTGGGGCCGCCGGGCACCGGCAAGACCCTCATGGCGCGCGCCGTGGCCGGGGAAGCCGGGGTGCCCTTCTTCTCCATCAGCGGATCGCAGTTCATGGAGATGTTCGTGGGCGTGGGCGCGGCGCGGGTGCGCGATCTCTTCGAGCAGGCGAAGGCCAAGGCTCCCTGCATCGTCTTCATCGACGAGATAGAGACCATAGGCAAAGTCCGAGGGGGCATCATCGCCAGCGGTGGCACCGAGGAGCGGGAGCAAACCCTGAACCAGCTCCTCTCGGAGATGGACGGGTTCGACCCCCAGACGGGAGTGATCATCCTCGCCGCCACCAACCGCCCCGAGGTGCTGGACAGCGCCATCCTCAGGCCGGGTCGCTTCGACCGCCAGATCATGATCGACCGCCCGGACATCAAGGGGCGGGAGGAGATACTCAAGGTGCACGTGCGCAGGGTAAAACTCGCGGAGGACGTGGACCTGCGCAGGATCGCGGCGCGCACCCCCGGCTTCGCGGGAGCGGAACTGGCCAACGTGGTCAACGAGGCCGCCCTGCTGGCGGCGCGCAAGAACAAAAAGCAGGTGGAGGAGGAGGACTTCGAGCAGGCCATCGACCGCGTGGTGGGGGGCCTGGAGCTCAAGAGCAGGGTGATGAGCGAGAAAGAGAGGAGGGTGGTGGCCTTTCACGAGGTGGGTCATGCCCTGGCGGCCTCCCTTCTGGAGCACGCCGACCCCGTGCACCGCATCACCGTCATCCCCCGCGGCATCGGAGCCCTGGGCATGACCATGCAGCTCCCCGAGGAGGACCGCTACATCATGACCAAGCCCGAGCTCGAGGACCGCCTGGCGGTGCTCCTGGGGGGCAGGATCGCGGAGGAGATAGTCTTCGGCCAGATATCCACCGGGGCCCAGAACGACCTGGAAAAAGCCACCATCCTGGCCCGCAAGATGGTCGAGGATTACGGCATGAGCGAGAGGATCGGCCCGGTGACCCTGGGGCTGGAGCGGGGCGCGCGCCTGCTCATGGGGGAATTCTCCTACGGTAAGGAGGCCAATTACAGCCAGGCCACCGCCGAGCTCATCGACCAGGAGGTCAAGGGGATAATCATGAGCAATTACCAACGGGTGAAGTCCCTGCTCGAGGAGAAGCGGGAACTGCTCATGGAGATAGCGGAGGTGCTTCTGGATAAGGAAACCCTGGAGGGGGACGAGTTCCGAGCCCTCCTGGAGGAAGGCCGCGAGGAGAGCGCCGCCATGACCGCGCACAACCCTTCACACGGGTGATTCTCTCGCGGCCGGGCGGACGCCGGACATGGGAACAGGGGCTCCGGATATAGGCGCTTCCACGCCTAGACCTCCACGTGGTCTAGGCAGGGAGGAGGGTGGTTCTCTCTCGATGCCGGCCCGACGCCGGATATGGGAACGGGGGCTCCGGAAATACGCATCGCCGTGTCGAGACATCTACGCCGTCCCGGCGGGGGGAGGAGTATTGGCCGCGAGCGATGAGCGCATACGCGACGTGATCATCATCGGGGCGGGGCCCGCCGGGCTCTCCGCCGGGGTTTACTGTGCCCGCAAGATGCTGGACACCCTGGTGGTGTCGCAGAACGTGGGCGGCCAGGCCACCTGGTCCTGGGAGGTGGAGAACTATCTGGGCTACCAGCTCATCACCGGCGTCGAGCTCGCGGAGCGTTTCCGCGAGCACCTGGAGAATTTCCGCGTGGAGCTGCGCGAGGGGCGCACCGTCACCTCCCTGTCCCTCTCCGGCGAGGGGTTCTCGGTCGTCACGGACAGGGACGGTGAATCCCGCGGCCGCGCGGTCATCGTGGCCTCCGGCAAGGTCCCGCGCATGCTCGACGTGCCCGGAGAGAGCGAATACCGCGGGCGCGGCGTGGCCTATTGCTCCACCTGCGACGCCCCTCTATTCCGCAACCGCAGGGTGGCGGTGGTGGGAGGCGGGAACTCGGCCCTCGACGCCGCCCTGCAGCTCGCCGCCATAGCCGAGCGCGTTTACGTCATCACCGTGGAGGCGGCCCTGGGCGGCGACGAGATCAGGCGCAGGCAGGTGCTCGCGTCGCCCGTCGTCGATGTGCTCTCCTCTGCGCAGGTCACCTCCATCACCGGCGACAGGTTCGTGAAGGGTCTCACCTACTCCAGGGAGGGGAAGGAGGGAGCGCTGGAGGTGGAGGGGGTCTTCATCGAGATCGGGAGCGTTCCCAGCACCTCCTTCCTTCCCCCCCAGGTGGAGCTGAACGAGCTGGGCGAGGTGGCGGTGGACTCCAACAACCGCACCAGCGTGCCCGGCATCTTCGCCGCCGGCGACGTCACCGACGTCATCGAGAAGCAGATCATCATCGCCGCCGGCGAGGGGGCCAAGGCGGCGCTCTCCGCCTACGCCTGGCTGGTGGAAAGCGGCTCCGTCAGGGACCGGTGACGATCACGAAGGTATGGGCGATCTTGTCGTGCCAGGCTTGCTTGCGGTCGTCGAAGCCGGCCCATATGTATCCGAGGGCGCATATCAGGCTCGACAGGAATTTGCCCACGATCTCGCGCAGCGCGGCCGTTCCGTAGGAA
This sequence comes from Candidatus Solincola daggyaiensis, assembly GCA_015711825.1. Classification (GTDB taxonomy): domain Bacteria; phylum Actinomycetota; class Geothermincolia; order Geothermincolales; family RBG-13-55-18; genus Solincola_B; species Solincola_B daggyaiensis. Next base: position 4,251 of record JACVJD010000081.1, on the reverse strand, counting down.
ACCGGGCCCATGTCCTCTCCCACCACCTTGAGCTTGAGAAGCATCTTGCCCAGCGTGGCGCCGTAGCGCCCGGTCATGATGACGTAATACGCCCACCCCGCGGCGAGGCGCAACAGGTTGAAGAGGATCACCAGCGCCACGCCGGTTCCTTCCCTCCAGTCCCATGAGCCCCAGAGATAAAACCTGTCGCTCAAGGCGGAGAAGATGAGGTTTAAGGGGAAAAAGGCCGCGGAGATGATGAGGCCGTCGATGAAGGCAGCCACGAACCTTATCCAGAAACCGGCGTAACGCGGATAGCCCGCCTGGTAATATTGCGGCCCCGGCGCATAAGGATATCCGCCCGGCGGCGGGTATCCCGGCTGGCCTGGTGGGGACGGGTATGCCTGGGCTCCCGGGGGGGGCGGGTATGCCTGCCCACCCGGAGGCGGAGCCGAGAAGGAATGCGCGCAGTGGGAACAGAAAGCGGCGTCATCGGGATTCTCGGCGCCGCAGCTCGGACACCTTTTCATCATCTCCACCTTTCTAACCCTTGCATGTTCGTACGAAACTCGGTCAGGTCACATTCTACCCTATACCCTGCTTCCGATAAACAGGGGCACTCGGGGCAGGCATCGCTTCCGGCAAGCTCGACGCAAACGACCGCGGCAGATCCCGAGACGGCGACAGGCGCGTTTGCCCTCGCGACGGACGTGGCCATGCGGCGTCGCTTTCCGAGCGCACGGCCCCGCTGCGACACGCGCCGTCATGGCTGTGTTAATATATGAGGGGTGAACGAAAAGCGGCCGCGTGAATGAGCGGTCTGTGCGTAAAAGACTCGCCGCGTCGGCTCAGGCTTGGAGTTTCCCGAACGGCATTTGCGTCGCCCGTCGCTCTTTCGTCCTGGGAGGGGTCCCGTCATCAGGGGAGGGGGAGCATGGGAGAGCAGATGGTAGTCGGCGCCGGGCTGGCGGGGTTGTGCGCGGCGATAAATCTCCGACGCGAAGGTCACGAAGTCCGGGTGCTCGAGAGGCGTGACGGCATCGGCGGCCCGGCGCGCGACATGTCCACCGGCGAGCTCACCTACGTCATGGCCGACGGCACCCCCATGGAGGCCGAAAAGCTGGCTCGCTATACCGGCATAGACGTATCCCCCGCATGTGTGCCCCTGGAGAGCAACCGCATCTACAGCTTCGGCAGACGCTTCGACACCTATTTCCCCCGCAACGTGCCCGCGGTGCTGGTGGAGCGCGGCTCGCGCAAGGATTCCCTGGACATGCTCCTCTACCGCATCGCGCTGGAGGAGGGGGTGAAGTTCGAGTTCAATCAACCCCTCAAGACGCGCCGGGACTTCGACCAGCTCCCGCCGCGCACCATACTGGCCACCGGGCTCTTCCGCGACACCTTCGAGGCATTGGGAATACCCTTCGTTCCCGTTTACGGCCTCTTCGGTCAGGGCATGGTCTCGGAGCGTTACGCCGGCCCGCAGGTCATACTGTACATGGACCGCTACACCTGGGATTACGCCTTTTTCTCCACCATCCACGGGCTCGCGGGGGCATTGCTCTTCCAGCGCAAGAAACCCCTTTCCGCCGAGGCCAAAGAGTGGTTCCCCAAACGTCTGGCCCAGGACGAGGGGATAGAGTTCCCGGAGTGGCATGAGCTCGACGTGGGCGTTCTCCCCATGGGCTCCTTCAGCAACCCCCGCCTCTTCCACGACCGCTTCATCCTGGCGGGGACGCTGGCGGGGGCGCAGGACCCCGTTCTCCTCTTCGGGGTTCACGGCGCGTTGGTGACCGGCAAGATCGCCGCCATGGCCCTGAGCCGCCCGCAGGAGGCGCAAAGGGAGTTCCGCAAGATGAACCTTTTCTGGAAACTGAGCTATCTCAACCGGCTCTTCATCGAGGCCTCCTTCCCCTGGGGCCTGCGCTACCTGAGCCGGGCCGGATTGGTCCTCTATCCCTACTACGCGGACTTCGCCCTGCGCTACTCCTTCCTGTTCGTGCCCGGATGGCTGAGGGTTTGACGGCGGGTACGCGCCGCATGACCAGGGCCGCGCCGCGGGTCAGCCGTCTCCTAAAGTTCCCGCCTGGGCTGCTGGATCTATCCGCTCGTCTTGCGTAATCCCCGTCCTCGCTCCACAATTACCGCAAGGACGTCGCTTCTGCGACTAGATCCGATCCCTTTGGAACTAGGTGTGAGGGCCTCGGGCGCGGCCTTAAAGTCGGAAGTAAGGGGCGACGAAGGGATGCCGAGGTTACCCTGTATCCTTTTGGCGACAACCGCAAAGGGGGAGAAATGGGACCGCTAGGGAATCGCGGCCGGCGCGGACACACGAGGCCTAGGCCGAACGGCCCCCAAAAGGGACCTCTTTTACCCGCTCGAATGGGACCGCAAGGGCCTCGCAAACGGGACGGCGTTTCTTTTGCGGTGCGCCCGCTGTTTGTGGCGGTGATAGCGGCCATGGCGGCGCTTCTCATCGTCATCTCCTGTATCGCCGGCTGTGAGGTTTCAAGGGTCGGCGGGCAAGAGGGCGAGGGGGGAGAGGCGGCGATCCCGGATCCCGGACAGTCGCCGGCGGAGGAGCCGACGGTCCCGGATCACGCTACCGGCGCGGTGACCGCGCTGCGCCAGGTGAAAACCCTGCGCGTGGAGGCGGGCCCCAAGTCGGTGGAGCTCATGCCCGACGGCGAGCGCATCTTCGTCAACGACCTCTATGCCCACAAGAACTTCATCTTCGACGCCGGCACCTACGAGGTGCTCAAGGTCATCCCCCTCCCCGACGAGCCGGTGGAGTGCGACTTCTCCCCCGACGGGCGTTACGCCTGGGTGTCCTTGTACAACTCCTCCAAGGTGGTGGTGGTGGACACCGCGGCGGGATCGGTGGCAGGCGAGGTGCCCACCGGCAGCATCCCCAAGGAGATCGCGGTAAGCCCCGACGGCAAGTGGGTTTACGTGGCCAACTGGCAATCCAACACCGTGACGGTCATAGACGCCGCCGCCCGTTCCAGGGTTAAGGACCTCTCCATGTACGGCACCCCGCGCGGGATGGTCTTCTCACCCGACGGGACAAAGGCCTACATCTGCGTCATGGGCGGCAACACCCTCGCGGAGGTGGACGTGGCGGCAGGCCACGCGGTGGCCAGGCAGATACCCTGCGGAGAAAACCCCCGCCATGCCGTGCTCTCCCCCGACGGCGGCACCATCTACGTCAGCAACAACCTTCCCGGCACCGTCACCTACGTGGACCGTGTTGCCGGCGCTCCCACCGCCACGGTGAAGGTGGGCAACAAGGCGCGCACCATAGCCGTCACCCCCGACGGGGCGTACCTCTTCGTCTGCAACTATGACGACGACACCGTCGGGTGCGTGGACATCGCTGCGCGCAGGCAGATATTCACCGTCCCCGCCTCCAAGCCCATCGGCATGGCCGTGGACGCCCGGGGTGAACGCCTCTTCGTCTCCAACTACGCGCCGCCCCAGGTATCGGTGTACGAGATCGTGCGCTAGGGCGCTCGGCCTCGCCTCGCGTGGCGCCCGCAGGTCGCCACCCACGGCTCGGTGCGGCATGGCTTAAGAACGCATGGTCCCGTACCGTTTGAACAAAAAGGAGGCGGGAAGCTCACCCGGTAAAGGAGAGGAGGTCCGGTGATGAGGAGGTACCTGACGGCCATGTTTCTCGCCCTTCTGGCGGCCTCGCTGCTGGCGGCCGCCCTGGGGTGCGGCGGCTCGGGTGGCGGGAAGGAGGAGGGCTCCGGTTCCGTGGTGAACGGAGCGGGGAACGGAGGAGCCGACAAGGGTAAGGGCGAGGAGGGGCTCTCCGTGCTGGGGACCTACGAGTCGGCCGAGGGCAAGACGATAACCCTTTCCGCGGAGGGGCGCTTCCAGACCGACGCCTGGGGCAATAAGAAGGGCACCTACGTTTATATGGAGGATGCCGGAGGTAAGTGGGTCGACCTTTCCTTCGACGACGGCTCCAAGGTCAGGCTGAGCGTGATGATCGCCATGGACGAGGTGGCGGCGGTCGTGGATAACGAGTCAGGCACCCAGTACACCAAGAAATAGCAACCCAAGGAATAAGGGCCGCAACAAGATCCCCGCGCAATACCGTAAGAGCTTATAGGCGGTGGTCGGAAAACCTGGAACCCCTCGGGAGGATCTGTGGGGCACGGTTAAACCAAAGTTCCCCCCTCAAATAATGCCGGAAAGGGCATAGAAATGGCTTAACCACGGGCAAAATGAAGCCTTTTATTGTTATTAAAAGTAGCCACGTAA
>JACVJD010000080.1 GCA_015711825.1 Candidatus Solincola daggyaiensis | reverse complement strand
TTTTGGCCGAGAAGCCGGTGGAGGCCATCCACCGCGCCGTCACCACCTTGATCGGCACCGCGCTCTCCCTGCTGGTGGGCCTGCTGCTGGCGGCGGTGCTGGACGCCCCGCTGCTCTCCTCCGCCAAGTCCGCGGCCGCGGAAGTCCCGGCCGCGTCGGAGTAAGGGGTGGTGAGGGAGATGAAGCGCGTGCGCCATTCCGCCAAAACGGGCGCCGGAGTCTTTTTCGCCGCCGTCCTCACCCTTTCGTTACTGACGGTCTTTCCCGCCGTCGGCGCGGACAGCGGGGGGGACGCCGTAGAGGTGCTGAGCTCCGAGGCGGTGATCCTGGACACCAACCACAAGGGCGCCGTCGAGAAGGGAAGGGTGATAACCTTCTTCGGCCTCAAGGGCGAGGGCAGCGTGGACTTGCGCAAGGAGACCGACCTGCCGGAAGGCGGCAATTGGCAGGGGGTGCAAAGTTTCACCACCCCGGTGGTGGATGGGGATTGCCTGGTATGGAAGGGACTGGAAGTAGAGGGAAACGCCAATTACCTTAGCTCCGTCATGCTGGGGGATGAGCAGATAAGGGAGGTAAGGATGCGCATCCCCCTGGATATCGAATACGTCTACGAGTGGAACGGCGAGATCATCTCCGATCCCGACGAGAAAACGGGCCAGGACGGGCACTTCAAGGTCTATCTCAGGATGAAGAACGCCAGCAAGGAGAAAAGGACCCTGGAATACGAGGACCCGGAGACGGGCGAGATCAAGTCCGAGGAGGTGGAGACATACCTTCCCTTGGTGATCTTGCCCTACGACTGGTATTTCCCCACCGACGTCTTCTTCGACCTCAAGGCGGACCCCACGGGGGTGGTGGTGCCCTTGCCCGAACATTACCAGGTGGGATGGTCCATACCTCTCTTCCCGCCGGCCACCGAGGATAGTCACACCATCTGGGTGGAGGCGGACGTGAAGGATTTCAGCATGCCGCCCCTGGTGATCTCCGCCAACTTCATCTTTCCGCAGACCAACCAGCGCGATACCCTGCCCGAGTTCATCATCGGTTTGAAGATGCTCTTCGACGGGGTGAGGCAGATCCGCGACGGGCTGGGGTCAGCGGAGACGGAGGACACCCTGCTATACGGCATGCACGCCATAAAGGACGGATTGGAGCAGATGTCCGCGGGTTTGCCCGAGGCCAAGGCGGCCATGGACCAGCAGCTCATCCCCGGCGTGGAGGAGGCGGTGGCGGGCATCGGAGATCCCGGCACTCCCGATACCCTGAGCTACGCCATCGACGCCACTTCCGTGGGTTTGATGAGCATGCTGGGCGGGATCGGGGGGCGCGAGGTCGCCAACACCGCCCTCTACGCCATCAACGCCATGAGCCAGGGGCTGCGGGAGATGGCCACGGGCATCGGGTCCGTGGATACTCCCGACACCCTGCTCTTCGGCGTGGACCAGGCGTCCGCCGGCCTGGAGGAGATGGCCCGCGGCATAGGGGACGCGGCCATGCAGGATACCCTCCTTTACGCCATGAACGAGATGAGGAAGGGATTGACCCAGATAAGGGAGGGCATAGGCACGGCGCGTGCCAATCCCAGCCTCCTCTATGCCATGAGCGAGATGAAGAAGGGCCTGCAGGAAGCGAGTCTTGGTATAGGATCCGCGAGCACCCCCGACACCCTGCTCTACGGCATCGCCGCCATGGCCGATGGCCTGCAGCAGATCCTCGAAGGCATCGGTGCGGAAAACACCCCCGACACCCTGCTCTACGGCGTTTCCGAGATCTCCAAGGGCATAAGCAGCGGAGATCCATCCAACCCCGGATTGCTGGAGGGCTTGCAGGAGATAAAGAGCGGCGTTTCGGAGATGTACGCGCAGACCTCGGTGGGCAGCGAGCTATGGTCAGGGCTTGAGCTCATCAGGGTGCTCGCCTTTTGGACCGGACCCATCGTGGACCAGCTGGAAAAGGGTCTGATTCTGAGCACCGACCCCGACAACCCATCCATGCACTACGGGCTAGGCTTGATGCTGGAAGGGCTGAGGGATATGATCGCGGGCATCGGCTCCCCGGAAACCAAGGATACCCTGCTTTTCGGGATCAACGAGGTCCGTAAAGGTCTGCGGGAGATCAGGGAAGGTATAGGCGGCGAGGAAAAACTTCTCTACGCGGCGGCTCAGATAAGGGGAGGCCTGGAGGAATTGAAGCGAGGCATAGGGGGCGTGGACCAGGATCCCTCGCTGCTCTTCGCAGTCAACGAGGTGGAGAAAGGGTTAAACGAGATAAGGGGCGGCATAGGGGATCCCACCACCAACCCCTCTCTCCTCTATGCTGTTGCCCAAGTGGAGAACGGGCTCAAGCTCATGAAGGCGGGCATAGGTTCGGCCAACAAGGAGGAGACCCTGCTTTACGCCATGTCCGCCATGGGAGACGGGCTCATGCGCATAAAGGAGGGCATCGGCAGCGAAAACACCGCCGACTCCCTGCTCTATGCCCTCGCCCAGGTGGGCAACGGACTGGAGCTGATGAAGGCGGGCATCGGGGCGGAGGGGGCTCCCAACACCTTGCTCTACGCCATGGCGCAGGTACAGCACGGCATATATCGCATGAAGAACGGCCTTTCCAGCGGGGACATGAACGATCCCGGCCTCAAAGAAGGCCTGATGATGATCTCTTCCGGGCTGGGGGAGGCCGTCTCCGGGCTGGGTTCCACCACCACCCCAGACACCCTCCTCTACGGCGCCGACCAGGTGGAGTCGGGGTTGAAGAGGGTATCCGAGGAAGGCATCAACGCTATGTATGAGGGCCTGTCGGGCAACCTCGCACAGCTCTACCTCACGCGATCGCAGCTCGAGGCCATAAGGCAGCGCGGAAAGGAGTTCGACCATATCCTGGGACGCACGGAGGGCGCCGAGAACACCCTTGCCTTCATCTACCAGACCCCTCCTACCTACAATTATCGGCAGGGGTCGAAGAAGAGCTGGGCGGTGGCCGGCATTATCTCCCTCCTGGTGATAGTGGCCATACTCTCGATAGGCTTTGCCACCCGACGCCGGCCGGTCCTCGGCTAAGGCGGTGAAGCGGAGGCGCAGAACGGCAGGGAGGCGCCTGCGCGAGCGGCTCAACTTCTTGTTTGCGTGCCGGCTGAGATGCCCGTTACCGTTCAGCTCCCCATTCCTGGATGTCACTTGAACACCGTTAGACTTCTCAACCGGGGGAAGGAAAATGTCCTTGAAAGAGAAATAATTTTCATGAGGTTATTTCCGCGAGCGGAAACCCGGTTTCCGCCACCGTTTTGTGCGCCGGAAATGCCGCTATATTGCCCTTGAATGCGAAAGGGGAGGGGCGAATGGACTTGAAAGAGGCGGTTGATCTGTACCGAGACATCCTGCAGCGTTACTCACAGGGCTTCTCCGTGCAGGAGGTCCTGGGGGTGGTCGTGGAGGCGCTGGGAGGAACGAGGGCGGCGCTTTTCGCGCGGCGGGACCTCTCGCCGTTCCTGGAATTGCGCATGACCTGGGGGGTGCGCCCGCAAGGTCGTGAGGGCCTGCGAGACGTTCTCTTATCCTCGGACTGGATCGAGACGCAGCCGGCGCGCCACTACGCCTTGGTGGAGAGGGAGAAACTGGGCGAGCTGGGGCTGCAGGATCTTTGCGTGGAGGCAGGCGAGGCCCTGATCATCTTTCCCGTGAGAAGCCAGGCTCAACTCAGGGCGGCGCTGCTGGTGGCTATTCCCCAGGAGGTCGACCTTCCGGACCAGCAGTCCTTCCGGACCGCTGCGGTGGGTGCGGTGTTGGAAAAGCTGCTGGACCTGTTCTCTTTCGAGGGCGAAAACAAGGAGGAGCAAGTCGGTGGCAGGCCGGATCCCGTGGAGACGGGAGTGCTCTCCGATCAACTGCTTGACAGCGTCGAGCCCGCGCGCGCGGCCTCCCTGGTGCTGGATCTCCTCATCAAGCTCTTGAGCGTGGATGGAGGCACCGTTCACCGCGTGTGGGAAAGGGCGGGGGAAAGCAGGGCGGCGCTGGTGGCCTCGCGGGGTTGGGGCGGCATGACCGAGATCATCGAGCATCTCTTCGAGAACCGCCTGGCGGATTTGCTGCAGGCCATGCACCGTACGGAGGAGCGCGAGTTCAGCCTGGACGCGGGACGCATCGCCGAATTCTTTCCCGGCGTCAAACCGTATTTTCACGCCAACCAAGTAAAGAGCTTCCTCCTCACCCCCATCTTCCACCACCAGAGGCTGGTGGGTTTACTGACCCTCTTCGGCAAGGCCTATACGGCCATGGAGCCGAGGGATATGGAGTTGCTGGTGCGCCTTTCCCGCAAGCTGGGGGAGCTTTTCGCGGCGGGGGAGAAAAGCGTGGCGGGGATAGAGGAGGCGCGCGGCGGGGAATGGGATTTCCCTGCGCTGGTGGAAAGGCTTTCGCGCCTGCCCGCGGGCATGGATTGCGTGGAGGACTTTCTCTCCACGGCGCTGTGCGTGGTGGCGGCTGAGCTGGGGGCGGCCATGGCCTTCTGCTATTACCGCGAACCTGGAGGCGAGGATACCAGGGAGGCTTTTCAGTGGTACGCGGAGTCGGTTTACGGGGGAGAGAGCCTTTTCCGTAACACCGCGGGGGTGAGGCGCGTCGCGGAGCACCTGGAGCGCATGGCGGTGGTGAAGCCTGAAAACCCCGCCCTCAAGGAGATGCCCGCGAGCGAGCAAGCCGTCCTCGAGGACCTCCTGCTTCTGCTGGTTCCCGCACGGGAGGCGGGGGCGGTGTTGGTCAGCGGATATTATCTGCGCCCGGAGAAGCGGTTGGCCAAGGTGGAAATGGATTCCCTCCAACCCTTGGCGGCTGTGATACTGGGGCTGACGCGGGGGCTGGCCGGGAGAGTCTCGGCGGAGGACTATCGCGCTTCCCTGGAGGTGCTTACCAGGATCGAGGACGAGCTTGCCGCCTGCGGCGATCCCGAAGAGACTCTGCGCATCGTTGCGCGTGGGGGCAGGGAGCTGATGGGATGCGACCGCGTAGCGGTCATGGTCTATGACGAGGAAGGAGGCGCGCTCAAGGGAGCCGTTGACGCTTGGGAGGGCATGGGCGCGGGTGATATGGATTTTCTTTCCAGCCGGAGCTTGGCCCTGGCGTTGCAGACAGGGCGGGCGCTATACGGGAGCGAAGGCGGGAACGCCGGTGAGGAGGGTAGCGACGCCCCCGTGCGTTCTTATATTGCCGTGCCCCTCATCGGACGCAGGGGAAGGATAGGCGCCCTGGTCTTCGAGAAGTTCTTGCGGGAGGATTTCTTCCGGGAGATTCACCGCCGCCTGGCGCATTTCCTGGCCGGGCAGGTCGTTTCAACCCTGGAGTCCCGCCGCGAGGAGTTGGCCCTGGAGAACACGGTTTCGGAGGGCGAGTCTCTCCTGGGGGTTTTCAGGCGCCTTGCCTCCTCCCAGACTTTCGAGGACATGTGCGAAGCCCTCTACGAGGAACTTTGCGCGAGGATTGACATGGAGCTTCTCCTGGTCTCCGTTTACGGCAAGGCAGGGATCAGGAGGATGGCCTTGTTCAAAGGGAAAAGAGAGGAAAACGGTGCCTTCGAAGAGCTACTCGAAGCCAGGGGGCCGCTGATGTTGACGCTTTCGCGCACGGGTAGGTTGGTGAGAAACAACCTCAACTCCTTCCTGCGCGGCCCCGGCGAGGACGAGTTGGCGATGAAAGGGATCCGTTCCTACATGGCTGTTGAGCTGAGGGGCGAGGACCTGAAGGGCGTCGTGCTGGTGGGAAGCCCGCGCGGCGGGGTCTTCGGAGAAAGGGCGGCGGCGCTGGTGGAGCGGACCGCGGGGATAATCGGTTCCTATATCAGGGGCCCGTTGCAGCATGATGCCATGCGGGGGCGCATCCGCCTCCTGGAGGAGATGTGCCGGGTGCAGGAGGAGAGGGTTAAAGCCAAGACCGATCTCATCAACATGGCCTCGCACGAGATCCGCCATCCCTTAACCCTCATCATGGGCTTTTCCGAGGTGATGCGGGACTACGGTGAGGGCATGGACGCGGCGGAGAGCCGCGAGGTGGCGAACAAGCTGGTGAAGGCCGCGGACAGGTTGCGGCGCAGCGTGGTGAACATGATGGAGATATCGCGCTTGGAGTCCGGCAAGCTATCCCTGGTGACCGAGGAGGTGGATCTGCGCTCGCTGTTGGCCGGCCTGAGGGATGAGCTGCAGGCGCGCTCATCGCGGCATGCTCTGGAGTTCAGGTTGGAGCCGGGCGCGGAAAAAGTGGTCGCGGATCGTGACAAGCTGGAGATAATCCTCTTCAACCTCATGGAGAACGCTTTGAAGTATTCTCCTCCGGGATCCCAGGTGGAGGTCTTCGCGCGCCGCGGCGCCCGCGAGGCGGTGCTGGGAGTCCGCGACGAGGGCCAGGGCATAAGCGAGGAAAACCTCAAGTTGATCTTCCAGCCTTTCCGGCGCGTCGAGGAAGGGGAGGCGGTTTCCGTCAAGGGCATGGGGCTAGGCCTTTATATCGTCAGCCGCTTGGTGGAGGCGCAGGGCGGACGCATAGAGGTGAGGAGCGAGCACGGCGGCGGATCGACTTTCCTGGTACACCTGCCGCAACCGGTCCTGGAGGACGATGCTTCCAAGGGCGAGGCTGCAAGGGCGTGAGGATATAACCCGCTTTGGGTGCTTCTCCTCCTGCGGTGTGCATCCCAGGTACGACATGTCCGTTGCCCGCGTGCGCCATACTCCTCTCCCCTTGCTAGGGAGAGGTTAAGAGAGGCGCGTTCGGTCACCTCGTTGCCGCTTCCGGCACCGGGTCGGGTACGAGGCGGCTTGGATGCCGCTTTCGTTTCCTTGGCCGCGTTGCCTAAAATGGGAGTATGGTCTTTTCGTGATCGGGGGTGCGGCTGTTGAGGATCGCCTATACCAGTGACCTCCACGTGGATATCTCCCAGCGCAATTGGGAGTTGGTGCCCTACCTCGTGGAGGTGCTCAAGCTGGTGGATCCCGACGTGCTGGTGATTGCCGGGGACGTGAGTCCCGAGTTGGGAGACCTGGAGTACGCCCTGGACTGCTTTGCTCCCTTGCGCTGCCTGAAGCTTTTCGTTCCCGGCAATCACGACGTGTGGGTGCTTTCCGAGGAGATGCAGGAGCTCGGGCACGACTCCTACGAAAAATATTTCTTCTACCTTCCCGATGCCTGCAAGCGCAACGGCTTTGTGCCTCTGTGGATGGAGCCGGTTACCCTGCGGGGAGTGGGATTCGCGGGCAGTGTTGGTTGGTATGATCACAAGGGAGGTAAAGAGACGCAGGCCGCTTTCCCGCGGGAACACCACTACCTGCTGGACAGCATGTGGAACGACATGCGTTGGGCTTGCTGGGGCGATATATCCTTCATGATGGATGGGGTGCCGTCGATGGTCAGGAGGCCTGATGGCGAGGTGGCGCGCGAGTTCAACCTTCGCCTTGACCAGGACATAGAGATGCTGGCCGGCGATGCGAGGGTTAGCGAGATCGTGGTGGTCACTCACTATCCGCCCTTTGACGAGTTGTCGGTGGAAGGGGTGCCTTTCTCCGGTTCCCGGGACACGGGGGGGATTCTCCTGTCCCATCCCAAGGTCAGCACCTCCATCTCCGGGCACATCCACGACAAGCGAGACCTCCTGGTGAAGGGGGTGCGCGCGGTGCGCTGTCCCGTGGGATACCTGGGATGGGAAAAGAAAAAATACCAGGATATGGTAATGGAATGCCTGGAGGTCATTCACATCATGGAGGAGGACGATTTCATCCCCGAGAGATGAGCGCAGGGGAGCCGTGTGGCGGCGCGTTCATGAACCGGTGGAGGGAATGGTGCAGATAAAGCGCAGGGTCTGCTTCCCGGGGTTCTTAAGCTGGTGCAGCTCTTCTCCGTGGATGAAAACGGCGGTACCTGGCCCTACACCATGGACGCCATCCTCGCCCACCAGTTCTCCCTCACCGCAGAGGATATAGATCTCGTGTTCCCAGGGGTGGCGATGCAGGGGGGAGTATCCCCCCGGCTCGATCTCGAAGACGCGCATGTAATAGTTGGGCGCACCGTCCTCGGAGGAGATCACCCATCTTACGGTCACGCCGCTTGTTTCGCCGCCCGGATCCTGTGCCGGGACCTCGGAATAGTGAACCACTTTCATGCCTTTATTATACATATCCTCCCCTCCCTCCCCCAGAAACATTGCCCTTCCGGGCGGGAAGAATCAACCTTACGTCGTCCCGCCGACAACCCTTTAGGTAATCACGCGAGGGGACGAGTTAATTCATTATAGGGTCGCAAACGAAAACGGGTGCTGGGGGCGTCGTACGTATCTTGGAAAGGTCGAGGAAAGGAAAAGCGGATGAGAGGGGATTCAGGTTACGGCTTTTCCTTCGCCCAGGGCGGCATACACTGTCCCCTTTGCGGAGCGCGTATGCCTCGCGGCTCCTTCTTCTGCGGGCACTGCCGACGCGGTAGCCGCCTGCATCTCGACGCAGGCGAAGTGCGTGCGGTGGCCAGGGAGGTCAGGCTCCCGCGGGGTATTCTGCGAAACGGCCTCCGACGCAGCGCTTGAGCGGCGGCGCCTTACGAGACATACCGCTTGCGGATACTCTTCCGGCGTAAACTTCCCCAAACGCGATGCGCTTGGGATGCCGTCATGCATGCCGCCGGCTGCTAGGGCGGAACGTCCTGCGAAGCGGCGACCTTTGCAAGGTGGCGGCGCGAGCAGTGGCGAAACGAGGCAACCATTACCGCATAATGCCTTCGCGGGGTTGAGCCGGGCGGTCTTATGCCACGGTGGAAGCGCTCCTTCAGCCGCTCCTCCAGACTGATTACGGGTATAATTGAGTTCGGTCGAAGGCATGTAGGCGGTTCTCATGTATATCCCGAAGATAGGTTGGAGCCAACGCCAAGCCTCTGACGCGGGGTGACAATATTCCATGGCGGGCGAGGAGCAGGGGAATCAGGAGTTGGCGGGAATGAACCTCCTGGACCTGGTGATGAGCAGCAGCGGTCGTATGGTTGCCCCTATGGCGGGTTATCCGGGTGTGAGACTCACCGGCCGCTCGGTGCGGGAAGCGCTGCATGACGCGTGTGGGCAGGTGGAGGCGGTGCGGGCTTTGCAGGCGAGGCTCCACCCCGACGTCGTGTTCACTCTGCTCGATCTCACGGTGGAGGCGGAGGCGATGGGGCTAGGGGTGGACTTCTACGACCGCCGGCCGCCCAGACTGCAGGACCAGAAGCTGCCGAGGTTGGAGCGTTTCTATGAGCTTGGTCCACCTGATCCGGAGAGGGCGGGCCGTATGCCCGTATTCCTGCAGGCCGCAGAGGACCTGGCGGAAGGCGATGGGAGGGCTCTCGGGTCCTTCGTCACCGGCCCTTTTACCCTACTCGCCCAACTGCTGGGAACGGAAGAGCTGATAGGACGCGTGCGCTTGGGAGAGGACCTGGCGGAACCCCTGGCCTTCGCCACCGAGATCGTGGGGGGGTACGCGGCGGCCCTCGCCCAGAGGGTTGACCTGGTCATGATCGTAGATCCCGCGTCTAACGCCATGAATGCCCAAGTATATCATGACCTCTACCGGCCTTTTTTAAGCGGGCTAGCGGCTATAATAAGATCCTCCGGGGCTATCAGCATGGCGCATGTATGCGGAGACTCCACCCATCTTCTGGAAACGATTTCTTTGGTGGGCGTGGAGGGCATTGCACTTGACTCCAGGGTCGACCTCGCCCGCGAGGCGCCTAGGGTGCCCCCCAACCTGGTGTTGATGGGAAACATCGATCCCAAGCGCGTGCTGCGCCGCGGAACCGAGGAGGACGTGCGCTGGGAGGTGAGAAGGCTTCTGCGTCATACCGGCGGCCTGCGCAACTTCATCCTTTCCTCCGGTTGCGACGTGTCCTACGATACTCCCATCACCAACCTGGAGGCGATGGTGGAGGAGGCCAGGGCTTGGCGCCGACGCTCCGTGCTCTGAGCCGTCCTGGACCTGGAGAATCTGTTGCTGGCGGGAGGGTGTCGGTTGCTCCGTACTAAAGGTGGAAAGACCCCGGTAAAACACCAGGCCGTCATGGCGGCCTTGCTCCTCATTTCGGCATGCACCCTTCCTTGCGGCACGGCGCCGGCCGATACCGGAAACCAGTCTCCCCAGCTGCCGGTGCTGTTGCTCAACGCGTCCGTATATGCCGATTCCTTCGACCCCGCGCAACTGCCGCCGGATTTCAGAGTGCAAGGGTATTCTTCCCAGGCGGTGGCGCCGTATCTTCTGCAGTTCGACGGCCCCATCCGTGAGGCATGGGTCGAGGACCTGAGGGGCATAGGGGCTGAACTCCGTGGATACGTCCCCTATAACACCGTCCTGGCGAGAATGGACGGGAAGGCCCTTTCGCGCCTGGGAGAGATGGACCACTTGAGGTGGCACGGCCTCTATCAACCATATTTCAAGTTGTCTCCCGCGCTGCAGTTGCGCCTTTCCCAGGGAGGGGAGGTCACGGTGCTGGCCATGTTGTTCTCTCCCGGTCTGCTGGCCCCCTCTCTGGAGGAATTCTCGAGCGCCTCCATAGAGATTTTAGGATCCGCTGCCGACGCCTGGGGAGCGCTGGTGGTGTTGCGTTTGCCGGTGGAGAGGTTGAAGGAGGTGGCCGCCTTGGAGGCGGTGGAATGGCTCGAGCTATGCGGAAGAGGTACGCTCCCGGCTGCGTTGTGGGCCGCCGGAGAACCGCGGCATCATGCCCTGTCTTACCAGGTAAGCGATGATGGCGGCGTGCTGGTGGGTTTGTGCGACACCGGTTTGGGAAAGGGCGGATGGGGGGGAGTGCCTAGAACCCTTGCGGCTTCGGTGGCGGCGCTTGACTCCATGCGGGGTGACGACGGCGCGGACGCATGCGGGCACGGAACGGCGATCGCAGACGTGCTTGCGGGGTATGGAGGCCGAACCGCCAGCCAGGACGTGAGGGCGAAAACGCGTCTCATCGACTACGCCGTCGGCTACGGTATCTCCAGCCCGCCGCAACCGCTGAGCCTCTACGGGATGTTCGAGGACGCGTACACGCGTGGTGCGCGCACCTTTCTCTGCGGCAGCGTGCCGGAGGGCCGCGAATCGCTGGGCGCTTACGGCGCCTTTTCCTTTCAAAGGGACGCCTTTGTATGGCAACGCCCCGATATGACGCTGGTGGAGGCGGCCGGCAACGAGGGCACGGACGCCGACGGCGACGGCAGGGTGGATGAAGGTAGCCTTCTGGGAGGAGCGACGGCGAAGAACGCGCTCAGCATCGGGGGTTGCGAGGGAGCGGCTGTGTTGGCCAGCGAGGATGGATATCCCGCCTATGCCGAGCTGGAGGGAGAATTCCCAGGCCGCTTCCCGGCGGATCCGCTGCGCAGCGATACCTGCGTGGGTAAAGGCGACGGCATGGCGGCCTTCAGCTCGCGCGGCCCCACGCGGGACGGCAGGATAAAGCCGGATCTTGTGGAGGCGGCCACGGGGGTCACGGTGCCTGCCTTCGGAGGAGAGATCACCGCACCCGGGCTACGTGTCGCCGGCGACGGGGACCGGGTGTCGGCCTTTGGAACCAGCGTGGCGGCCGCGGCGGCGGCCGCATCGATGGCCTCCATGCGCCCGATGTTGGCGCGGGCGTTGGGCGCGGAACCCTCCGCGGCGCTGCTCAAGGCCTTCGCCGTCAACGGCGCGGTGGAGATGAGCCCGGGGCAGTATGGCGGGGAGAAGCGGGAGATCCCGCCTGCGCCGAACGCAGTGGAAGGATGGGGCAGGCTGGATCTCGGCGCTTTCCTGCAGGCCGGATCATGGGCCAAGGTGGTGGACGACCGCGAGGGCATGCGTCTTGGGGACTCGCGCGTGTACGGCATAGAGGTGGGAGAAGGGGAAGAATTGCGAATTACCCTGGCCTGGTCCGATTATCCCTCCTTGCCTGAAGCGAGGCTGCAACTCGTGAACGACCTTGACCTCCGGGTGGTGGGGCCGGCGGGCGAGGTATATTATCCCAACGGGAGGAGCTCTCGCGACCCCCTCAACAACGTGGAGAGAGTGGTGATAAACGTCAAGGGGAGGCCCGGCGATTACCGTGTCTTGCTCTCGGCCTGGAACATCCCGTTCTCACCCCAACCCTTCGCCCTGGTGGCACAGTTGCTTTGAGAGAGAGGAGCAAGAGCGTGAGCGACGACGTCTATCGCAGGCTGAGAGAGTTCCTGGACCGCTTGCCCCTCGGTTTCCCGGCCACCGCGTCCGGGGTGGAACTGGAGATCCTCAGGCGGCTGTTCACTCCCGAGGAGGCCGAGATCGCCATGCTGCTCTCGCCCCTGCCCGAGGGGGCCGCGAGCATCGCGGAACGCGCCGGCATGGACGCGCAAGCCTTGGGAGCCGCGCTGGAGGCGATGTCTTTGAAGGGCCTGGTCTACCGCGTCCGCCGCGAGGGACGCGCGCTCTACAACACCGCGCCCTTCATGATCGGGCTCTACGAGTACTCGGTGGAGAGGATGGACGCCGAGCTGGCGGCGCTCTACCGCGAGTACTACGACGCCGCCTACCGCGAGGAGATGGCGGCGAGCGACGTGCCCGGCTTCAAGGTCCTCCCTATCGGGGAGACGGTGGAGGCGGACCTCGCCCTCTATGCCTACCTGAACCTCATCGAGGAGGTGCGCGCGGCCAGGGTCATCGCGGTGGCGGACTGTATCTGCCGCAAGGAGGCCGAGCTCACCGGGGAGGCGTGCGGCCATCCCCGCGAGACCTGCCTGAGCTTCGGGGCGGCGGCGGAGTACTACATCGAGAACGGCATCGGCCGCCGCATAGACGCGGAAGAGGCCATCCGCATCCTGGAGGAATGCG
>JACVJD010000079.1 GCA_015711825.1 Candidatus Solincola daggyaiensis | reverse complement strand
GAGGAAGAAGGGAAGCCAGATGCACGAGCTCGGAGTGACCGAGAGCATTGCCGCCATCTGCCTGAAGCATGCGCAGCGCAACCACGCCAAAAGAATAGTCAAAGTGAACGTCAAACTCGGCGACCTGGCGGGGATAGTGGACCATTACGTCAGCTTTTACTGGGACATGGTCACCAAGGACACCGTCGCCCAGGGAGCGGAGCTGAACTTCATCAAGGTGCCGGTGGCGGCATACTGCAGGAAATGCGATGAGGAGTTCGCGGTGGAGGAGTTCGACCTCACCTGCCCGAAATGCGGCGAGGCGGATACCGAGCTGGTGTCGGGACGCGAGTTCCTGGTGGAATCCATCGAGATAGAGTAGGAGGCGGCATGGACGTAGAGGTGCTGGAAGGGATATTCGACGCCAACGAGAAAATAGCGCGGGAGAACGCGACTCTGCTGCGGGAGCGCGGAGTTCTTGCCGTTAACCTCATGGCCTCCCCCGGCGCCGGCAAGACCTCCCTCATCGCCGGAACCCTGGAGCGGCTAAAGGGCCGCACGCGCGTCGGGGTCATCGAGGGCGACATCGCCTCCAGCGTGGACGCGGAAAAGATCCGCGCCTACGGCGTGCCGGTGGTCCAGATCAACACCGGAGGAGCCTGCCACCTGGACGCGGTGATGATCCGCCAGGCCCTGGACCACTTCGACCTCTCTTCCCTGGATATCCTGATCATCGAGAACGTGGGCAACCTGGTATGCCCTGCCGAGTTCAAGCTGGGAGAGGCCATGCGAGCCATGATCCTCTCCGTGGCCGAGGGCCACGACAAGCCCTTGAAGTACCCCTTGATGTTCAGCGAGTCGGACGTGCTGGTGGTGAACAAGACCGACCTCCTCGGCCTCGGCGACTTCGACATGGAGGAGCTGCGCCGCACCGTGAAGCGCATGAATCCTGACCTGGTCGTCTTCGAGGTGAGCTGCCGCAGCGGGGAAGGGCTCGACGCCTGGGCCGACTGGCTGGCCGGCAAGGGGGAGGAATTCCGCGGCCGGAATCCGGAAACGTGATCCCCCGTTCGAGCTCACGCATACCAAGGCGGCCATCGGCCGGGACGCCAAAGGCCGTCCGCGGTATCGGTTGCCTGACTGACGCGTAGGTGTTTCTCGGCGAAAACCCTCATAACAGGGCGAACACCGCGAAAAGGGCCACTGCGAGCAAAAGCCTGTACACCGCGTACGGCCTGAAGGTGCCGGAGCTAAGACGGGATAGAAGCAGCCTGATGGCCAGGTAGCCGGTGGTGGCGGCGGCCAGGGCGCCACAGAGCATGGGCCAGGCCGCTCCGGCAGGTATTCCCTCCCTCAACAGCTTGGCTCCCTCGTATACCGCCGCCGCCCCGATAATGGGCACGGAGAGCAGAAAGGAGAAGTCCGCCGCCTCCCGGCGCTCCATGCCCGCCGCCCGCGCCGCCGAGATGGAGGCCCCGGAACGTGACACCCCGGGCATGACCGCCATGGCTTGAGCCACGCCCACGGCCATGGCCTGGCGCCACCCCGCCTCGCGCCAGGTCAGAGCTTCGCCTCCTCGGGCATCCGCGCACCACAACACCAGGCCGAATAAGGCTAGAGCGGCCGCCATGAGCAGCGGCATGCCCTCCATCATCTCCGAGGATTCCGCGAACACCGCCCCGATCACCGCGCCGGGAACGGTGGCCAGGATAAGTAACCAGCCCAGGCGAGCGTCCTCTCCGCCTTTCCGTTTCCCCGTGACCTCTCCCATCCAGGCGAGGATTATGCCCCACAGGCGGCGCCGGTAGTGCCAGACCACGGCGACCCAGGTCCCTAAGTGCAGCGCCACCAGGAAAGACAGGTCGGGCTCGCCCCACCCGAAGAGGTGGATAAGGAGGGCGAGGTGGGCCGAGCTGGAAATAGGCCAGAACTCCGTCACCCCCTGCGTCGCCCCCAGGAGCAGGGCGGGGAGGATACCCATCACGCCTCCCGCGCGGCTATCGAGCGCAGGTACTCTCCTCTCTCGGCCAGCATGGCCGCCACCCGCGCCGCGCGTTCGGGGTTTGTATATATGCTGATGCGATCCCAGGGATATCCCGAGAGGTTGTTGCTGTCGGCGTCCCTTTGGGGCATGCCCACGGTCACGATGGGCTTGCCTTGCTCCTCCATGAGCTCGACCACCCTGCGGGCGAAGTTGGCGCTTCTTTGCTGCACGTAAAACCTGCGTGCCTTCTCCATCTCCCCCAGAAGCTCGCTCTCCGCCTCTCCTCCCGCCAGCCCGAAGGCTCCTGCGGCGTTGATGGTGCCCAGGGAGACCACGGCGTCGTATTCGGGGCATTGGGACAGGATCTCCAGGCAACGCACGTGCTTGTCCAGGTCCAGGATGCCCACCATGTCCACGGGATTGCCCTTGCTCCAGTAGGAGGGGAGGATGGATGCCAGCTCCTCCTTCACCTGCGCCGGAAGGGGGTTCACGTCGAGGCCCGCGCGCTCGCACAGGTCGGCGGCCACCACCGCCCATCCCCCTCCCCAGGAGAGGATGGCGGTCCTCCGGCCACGCGCCACCGGCAGCTTGACCAGCGCGTCGGCGAAGTCGAGCATCTCCTCCGTGGTCTCCGCCCTGATCATGCCCGCTTGGCGGATCATCCCCCGGTATATCTCCCGTGAGCCGGCCATGGCGGCGCTATGGGACGCGGCGGCCCGGCTTCCGGCTCCCGTGCCACCCGCCTTGTAGATGACGATGGGTTTGCGGGGCGTTATCTCCTTCGCCAGCTCCAGGATGCGGCGCGGGCGCTTGAAGCCCTCCACATAAAGGAGGATGGCCCTGGTCTCCTCGTCACGCGCGAAGTACTCCAAGTAGTCGGCGAAATCCAGGTCGCATTCGTTGCCGATGCACACGAAGCGGCTGAACCCGATCCCCCGGTAGGATCCCCAGCCCAGCATCTGGGTGCCCAGGTTCCCGCTCTGGGCGGCGAAGGCCACATGTCCCGGCCGCGGCTGCACCGGCGGCATAAGGGCGGTAAGGCTCCAGGGCGCGGAGGTT
The DNA here is from genome assembly GCA_015711825.1 of Candidatus Solincola daggyaiensis. Lineage (GTDB taxonomy): Bacteria > Actinomycetota > Geothermincolia > Geothermincolales > RBG-13-55-18 > Solincola_B > Solincola_B daggyaiensis. The sequence goes on along the minus strand of JACVJD010000079.1, from coordinate 9,821 downwards.
ATACCCATGGTGTTGGGCCCCACCAGCCGGATGCCGAGGGAGCGCGCCTTCCTTACCAGGCTCTCCTCCATGGCCCGCCCCTCGGGAGAGGACTCGCTGAACCCTCCCGAGATGACGATGGCCACCTTTACCCCGGCCCTGGCGCAATCCTCCATCACCCCCTCGACCCTCTCGGCGGGAATGGTGATCATGGCCAGGTCTATATCCTTGCCTATCTCCGCCAGGCTGCGGTGAAACGGTATCCCCTTGATTTCCCCTCCCCGGGGGTTGACGAGATAAAGCTCCCCCTTGTAGCCGTCCCGCAGGATATTGTTGGGGATGATGTTCCCCCACTTCCCCAGGTTGGCAGACGCCCCCACGATGGCCATGCGGCGGGGGTTGAAGAGCGCCTCCACCGCCTTCACGCCGTTGTTTTCCAAATCCTCCCTCCTTACCGCCGGTTGGACCTCGCGCCCGCGCTCATCCTGCGCTTTTCCCGCGCCCCTACCCGCCTTTTCGGCTCTCGGGCCCGCGTCCGCGGAGCGCCTGCATGCGTCGGCTTTAGAGCCTCTGTATGCGCTCCGCCAGGGACCTCCCCTCCGCCAGGAAACCGTCCACCTTCCCGCTCAAGCCCCCCAGGAGGTCCATGGCCTCCGCGGTCAGGGCGTCCGCCTCCTTCACGGCGCCGGCAAACCACTCCCTGAAGCGCTGGTAGGGGCCCATGTCCTCGGGCTTTATCTCCCGATCCACGTTGGCGGCGGCGTCGTCAATGGAGTGGATGTACCCCATAAGTCGTTCCCGGAAATCCTCCAAGCCCTCCGGAGGCTCCATGCCGCTCAGCTCGCGGAAGTATCCGCTCATGGTCTTGCTGTCCTCCGTGGCGGCGGCCTTTATCTCCGGCACCCCCGCACCCTCGGAGAGGTTGGGGAGGGCGAGGTTCTCCGCGTCGGCGAGCATGGGCAGAGCAGCTTCGAAGAACCCGATGGTGTTCTCGGCGTCGCTCATGTCACGCACTCCCTGGGCATAAAAATCGAGCAGGTCCAGGTGCAGGGGAACCGCCTCGGAGGGGGGGTACATGGCGTCTGCCCCTTTCCATGCCGAGTCGAAAACCTCCGTCGCTTCGCGAAAAAGATCCTTCAGCGAGGGCAGGTCGTAGTAATCCTTGAGGTCGAGGCCGCCCATCTCCCCCAGGATCACCCCCAGGTCCCACGCAACCCCGTCATGCAGCTCGGAGACGGCCTTCAAGTAATCCGATAAACCCATCTCCCCGCCGCCCCCGCACCCGACGCAGAAGAGTGCCATGCATACGGCCAGGAGAAGGCCTAGAGCACTTCGCATATCCTCTCTCCCTCGAAAAGGCCAAGGCTCAAACCATTATAATATCCGCCCCTGCCTTCCTGAACACCTTGCGACGGCTTCCTCCCCCGCCACTCTGAGAACCTCGCCGCGGCGTAGGGCCGACACGGGGGGGCGTTTTCCCGGCATTATAACCGTATATAGGGAAAGCCTTTGCTTTGCGCTCGTTTTCGTCGGCCACCCTGGCGCAGGCCGGCCCTTCTATCGTTTAGGATGCCGTGCGGGATTTCCCCACAGGCCATTTCCTTCACCGGTTGGCTCAACCGCGACCTCAGCACGCGCTCGGGCCGTGCGGGATTTCCCCACAGCCCATTTCCTTCAAGGCTCCCGCGGATCCGCTTCCATGGTCAGACGGGCCAGGCAGCGACATGATGGCATACAATATATGTAATAATGTTCATTGTAACTTGCGATTGGTGTTAGAATGTATATTACGGCCCGATCTCTGGCATTTGGGCGGTGGACTTTTTGCATAGACGGGACACATTAATGCGAGGAAACGGCGGCGAATCCGCGAGCAACTCCTACAAGGTGAGGATCAGCAAGGGGTTCGTGGACGCCTCCTTCGGAGAGGGCTTCCTGGTGGAGGTCTGGGATTTCCGCATGCAACGCCTGGTCTACGGCGAGAAGTACAAGGACTTGGGCCAGGCCCGTCGCCGCCAGAGGGAGATCAAGAACGATCTCGACAACATGAGCCTGGACCGCTTCCGCCAGGCTTATCTCTCCCGCCAGCCCAGGGTCTAGAAAGCCCGTTTCATCCGGTCTTTTCTCGTCGAAGCCGTTTGTGCGCTTTGCCTCCTATAATCGTGTCTCTTCTTAGAGGCACGGTCCCTTATCTCTCATCACCATACAACGCGAGGGTGGCGAGGGCGCGCTCCCTCAACCTTTTCTTCAATTCAGGCGGTGAGATCACTTTCACCTCCGTGCCGTAGCTGAGCAGCTCCCGCTCCAGCCAGGAGAGGTTCTCGGTGCGCAGGGTACAGACCAGACGGCCCCTGACCTCCTCGCAGCGGGTGAAAATGGGTTGCTCCCGAGCCCAGCCGGCCAGGGCGGAGGAGAAGCTGAGTTTTATCTCTATCCCTCCGGACCCGACCACCCCATAAGGTCCGGGCGGGCTCGATTCCAGATCCTCCCCTGGGGGAGGATCGAAGGTCTCCGCTTTGGTAGCCAGCTCCTTGATGCGGTCGACGCGAAACACTCTTACCTCCCGGCTGCGCTCGTCCCAGGCGCGCAGATACCAGTGTCCCATGCCGAACTCCAGGGAAAGAGGGTGCACGCGGCGTCCGGTCAGCTCGTCCCTCCCGTAGCTGTAGTACTCCATCTCCACCACCAGCCTGCCCTCGCAGGCACGGGAAAGCTCCGAGAGCACCGCCCTTTCATGGCTCGCGGGCTTTATCTCCATCCTGCCCTCGATCTCGTCGTTCGAGGAACGCCCTTGCCGAAGGGCTTGTGTTATCTTGTCTATGGCCGAGAAGAGGGGGGCCGCAGCCTTATCGTCCGAGAGCTTGGCCAGTGCGCTGCAGGCCAGGTGGAGCCCGTAAAGCTCGGCGGGGGTGAAGCGCAGAGGGCGCGCGAAGTAGTCGGCCATGCGTATGTACACCCGGTTGCCGTCGAAATCCACCTCGATGAGATCAGCGGGAGTGTAATCGGGCTGGCCACATATGAATATGAGCTCGAGGTCGCGCATCAACTGATGGCGCGAGACCCCGAAGACCTCGCACAGCTCCTCCAGCGTCGCTCCCTGGTGCCTGAGCACGTACGGCACCAGGGAGAGAAGGCGCTGTATCCTGTCCTTCGGATCCGCCATGCCTATACCTGCCCCAAGCTCTCAAGGAGCTTCTCCAAGCGCCGTTTGACCTTGTTTCGCAGCTCGGGCGGAGCCATCACCTCGGCATCCTCGGCGAAGGAAAGCACCCAGTTAAGAAAGGCCTCTTCGTTACGCACCTTCACCTCAAGTATCCCTCCCCCATCGGGCGCCCACTCGAAACGGTATATATCACCCAGGTCCCTTTCCACCTGCCAGGCCATGCGGGGGGAGAAGCGCACCCTCGCCTTGCGGGGAGCGCCCTCTTCGAACTCCCAGGGGAGGATGCGCGCGTATCTTTCCAGCCGGAAGTCCGCGGGGCGGGTGAAGTCCGGCCCTTCGCCTTCCGGGCTCGCGAACTCCACCTGCGACTCGATGCGCGAGACCCGGAAAGAGCGTATCTCCCCTCGGAGATGGCAGAACCCCACCACGTACCAAGCGCCGCGCTCCAGATACAATCCGTAGGGGTCGAGCTCGCGCTCTTGCGCCCTCCCCTTTCCCTTCCCCAGGGAGCGGTAGGTGAAACGCACCCTCCGGCATTCCACCGCCGCCTGCCACAGCCGGTTGAGGATATCCTCCCGCTCGCGCATGGGAGCGAAGCGCAGGCGGGGCGGGGCGGCGTTGCCCAGCCTGCTGCCCTCCCCCAAATCGGGGCTGAGTTTTTTTAAGGCCGCCTGCGCCTCGCGCGAGAAGGGGGTAAGCTCCCCGGAGGAGAGGCGGTTGACCAACAGCAAAGCCACCTTCTCCTCGGGGGTGAAGTCCAGCTCCGGAAGGTAGTACTCTTCCTTGGGAATGCGGTATCCCACCTCCTCCCCTAGCGCATCCACCGGCTCCACTCGCAGGGGCACCCCCATCTCGCGCAGCTCGCTCTTGTCCCGCTCGAACATGCGCTTGAAGGCGGCCGTGGAAGCCTGCTCGTACCCGGGTATGGAACTCCTTATCTGCTCCAGGGTCACCGGCTTGCGGGCCTCCAGGAGCATGGCGATGAGGTCGATGAGGCGTTCCGCCTTGTTCAAGTCGCACCTCCGCTCCCCGCCAAAAGACCGTATCGTTCCCGCGCAGGGCTAGATTTACTGCCCAGACAAGGCCGGGCGACCTGCGCCACCGGCAACCCGACCTTCCCCCGCGATGAACAAAGACCGTCATGAATCGATTCTTGATCGGAAAAAAGCGTAGGCCAGGACCACGGGGGGAAAGCCAACGAAGGGCGAGGATTGTCACTGGGCGATGTTAGCCTGCTCCTGGAAGGCGAAATGCTTAGCGAACAGGCAGGTGTGAAGATGAAAGGAAAGAAGACCGCTTTGCTGGTGGCGGGCATCTTCCTCGCCTCCATGGCAGAGAGTACGGGCCCCATATGGATACTTGCCGCGGCCGGGAGCTTCGCCTCCTTCGCCGCGCTGCTGGTGATCTGCGTAAGACAAGCGGCGGCGGCTCCGGTGTCGCATATCGGCCGCGAGCGCAAGGTGGAGACCGCCACGTTTCTCCCTTCCCCCGCCGCCTCCCACCTTCGGCAAGGCGATATGGAAACCGGGACTTGCATCAATCTCCAGGGCTGGGCGTCCACCGGCAACCCCCTTCCGCCTCCAGTCCCTTCGCCGCGACATCTCCCTCAGCCATGCCGGCGAGTATAGAGGCGCCTTGCATGACCGATGTGCGGCTCCACGCTTTCGCGCCGATGTTCGCGCCACGTGAGTAAACGGTTTTCTTTGGAAATACACCGTTTCCAAAGGGGGAGATTTGCTCCGCCATATCGGCCTTCTATCTCCGCCCACCCCTTACCCGTCGTGCCGCACGCCGTTCCAGGCTCACCGGGCATGTTTCGCGGCCCCGACCCCCATCTCTTCGACTCCCTTGTAACGTGCGCATGCTCTAGAGCAATAATATCACCGTCATCGCCGGACCCGCACCGGTTACCCTTTGCGTGGACGACACGAGAACTCGGTGGGCGCATTTCCGGTTGAAGGCTATCGGAGGCGCCCGTTATCCATCCCTTTTCCGTTTGAAAGATATGGGTGAAGTCCGTCATCCACCCCCAGATCAAGCTCCGAAAAATCCGCTTTCCTCCGCCTCTTCTGGTATCATTTATCCCGTATTCAAAGGCATTCATGCGCAGCAAGCGCCCGGTAAACTCATGAAGGGGGTCAATCATGGCCGAACGGAAACGCGCTGCGGAAAAACGCCGCAGGCTCAGGAAACCGGTGTTCATTGCCTCGTGCCTGGCGTCACTCCCCTTGCTGCCCCGCGCGGCCAGGAAAGCGGCGGAGATGGAGGGTAAGCGCAAGGGGTTCGAGATCAGGCAGTTCAAGCTCACGGCGAGGGACGGCACCAGGCTCTCGGCGGCCCTCTACGTGCCGAAGAGGGAAGGCCCCTTTCCCGCCCTGGTGATGGTGCATTCCTGGATGCTCTCGCGCTGGCAATGCCACCTCTATGCCCCCTATTTCGCCTCCGAAGGCTACGTCATCCTCGCTTATGACTGCCGTGGTTGGGGGTCTTCCCAAGGCCAGGTGAGCTGCGCCGACCCCGACCTGGAGATCCGCGACCTCGAGGACGCCATCGACTGGCTTTTCGAGCAGAGCGGCCTCCCTTTGAAGGAGGGCGCGCTGGGGGTCACCGGCATTTCCTACGGGGGAGGGCATTCTTTTCTCATCGCCTCCCGCGACCCCAGGGTAACAGCCGTAGTGCCCATCAACGGCTGGACCGACCTCAGGGAGAGCCTGCTTCCCCAGGGATCGTTGAAGATCTTCTGGGGGCTTCTCCTCCTCCTGACGGCCTCCTGGGCAACCCGCCTCAACCCCCGCAACGCCCTCTATCGCTGGACCGGCGTCATGCTGTTGCGCCGCGGCGACAAGGATGCCTTCGACGAGGATATGCGACGGCGCTCCCGTATCCACGATGTAGAAGGGATCGAGACCCCCATGCTCATCGTGGGTTCATGGAACGACGACCTCTTCGAGCCCAACCAGATGATGCGCTTTTACGAGCGCCTGAACGCGCCCAAGATGCTGTATATCGCCAACGGCGTTCACGGCTTGGACGCAGGCTTCGGCCCGCGCGGGGCGGGACGAGAGATCTGGCTCCTGACGCGACGCTGGTTCGATTACTGGTTGAAGGGGGAGGACAACGGAGTGCTCGAAGAGCCGCCCGTGCGCCTTCACCGTCCCTGGAAAAAAGAGGTGGAGGCGGAAGAGGCCTGGCCCCCTCCGGACGTCGCCGTACACCGCCTCTTCCTGGGAGAGGAGGGTGGGGTGCTCAAGATGAGCTCCCGGCCCCGGGGGGGGAGGGGCGAGGCCGAGCTGAAACCTCGCCTTCTCACCGCGGCCACCTCGGGGCCCTCGGTGGTAAGGCCCCAGGCGCTTGGCCTGGTGGTCCCGGGGCCCAGGCGCGATAGCGGCAGGGGATACTTCTCCTTCACCACCGCGCCTTCCAAGCGCGATTTCGAGCTCCTGGGCATACCCCGCTTGACCCTCACCGTCGAGCCCCTGCAGGAGCGCGTGCAGTTAAACGCCCTCCTTTATGATGTGCCCCCCAACGGAAAGCCGCCGCGTCTCATCACCTACGGCACCGCCACCCTTGAGGGGCTGGAGCCGGGCAGGGAAAGGGTGGTGTCCATGGAACTGGTGGCCGCCGACTACCTGCTGGAAGTGGGGCACTCCTTCCGCCTCACCTTGAGCGGCGCCAACCCGTCCTTCGCTTTTCCGGTGTTCGGTAGAGGAGCGAGAATCGTTTACGGTGAGGATAGATGCGCGCTGGACCTGCCCTTGAGGGAGTCTTGATCAGGCGCCAGGGTCCGCGGAAGGGCAACGGGCCCGGCTGTGGCGTGGAGTCTGTGCAGAAAAGCGGGGGCGTGTCTTTGGCGGGGTTGATGGGCGATTACGAGGCCTGAGCGACACCGCCCGGGCGGTGAAAAGGCTTCCCCGTGGGCGATGGCCGTCACGCCCCGTGAAGGGGGCATCGACCGGCACTCGCCCCGGCAGCCGATGATGGAAAACGGACGGACGAGGTTTGCAAGCCCGTGGTTGCGGTCGCCGCACCGCATCCGGCCGGGTTCAGACCAAGCCACGGATTTCCGAAATCTATCTTGTGATCCTGTCACGTGATGACAAGAGCCGATACCGCACACCGGGAGTGACGCGAGCTGCGATGGAAAGAGACGACGTGAAAAAGAGCTCCGGCCGGGAGGCCGAGGAGGCGATAAGCGCCTCGGAAAGATGGTTCCGCTCCCTCATCGAGAATGCATATGACGCGGTGACCGTGCTCGACGCCGACGGAACCATGCGCTATATCAGCCCCTCTTTCGAGCGTATGACCGGATACGACCCCGAGGAGCTCACCGGCAAGGTGGCCTTCGACTTCATCCACCCCGAGGACCTCCCCGCCCTCGCCGCCATGTTCGCCGAAAAGCTGCAAGAGCCCTACTCCGTAGCCACCGCCGAGTACCGCTACCGGCACGCGGCTGGGTCATGGCGCTATCTCGAGGCGGTGGGAAGCAACCTCCTGGCCGACGAAGCGGTGCGCGGCATAGTGGTGAACTACCACGACATCACCGAGCGCAGGGAGATGGAGGAGGCGCTGCGCGAGAGCGAGGAGCGCTTCCGCGCCCTGGCGGCCACCGCCCACGACGCCATCATCATGATCAACGACCTGGGAGAGATAACCTTCTGGAACGCCGCGGCGGAGAGGATGTTCGGATACGCCGCGGATGAGGTAATGGGACGCGACCTGCATAAGATGATGATACCCGAAGAAATGCATGCCGCTTATCACCGCGACATCGCCGCCTTTTCGGTCACCGGGAGCGGCCGCATGCTGGGAAAGACACATGAGTTGGAAGGCAGGAGGAAGGACGGCGGCAGATTCGCAATGGAGCTCTCGCTGTCATCCCTGCGCGTAGGGGGCCGCTGGCACGCCGTGGGCATCGTGCGCGACATCAGCGAACGCAAGGAGGTGGAGGAGAGGCTGCGCGCCGCCAACCGCGAGCTGGAGGCCTTCGCCCACACCCTCTCACACGACCTGCGAGGCATGCTGTCCACGGCATACGGCTACGCGCGCATGCTGGAGAGGGTGTGCGGAAACTCCCTGGACCGGGAAAGGCGTTCCTGGCTGGAGGAGATAATCAAATCCCTCACCAGGATGGACCGTTTTACCGCCTCCCTGCTGGAATACGCGCGCGCCGGCGTTCCCGAAGGCGCGGCAACGAGAATCCCTTTGCGGGAGGCCCTGGACCTGGCGCTGCGCGGCCTCGAGCCCGTGTTCATGAAAAGGGGCGTGGAGCTGAATGTGGCCGAGCCGCTACCGGAGGTAAAGGCCGACGCCACCAGGCTGCAGCAGGTGCTCTACAACCTGCTGCATAACGCCGCCAGGCACGCCGGCGCCGCCGCGCCGCCGCGCGTGGCCTTATCCGCTTCCTCTAGGGGAGAGGAAGTGGTGGTGGCGGTGAGCGACAACGGCAAGGGCATCCCCGCCGAGAAGTTGGACATCATCTTCGAGCCCTTCGTGCGCCTGCGCGGTGAGGGCGATGCCCAAGGCCTGGGCATCGGGCTATCCACGGTGAGGCGCGCCGTGGAGGGATGGGGAGGAAAAGTGTGGGTGGAGTCGGAGCCCGGGAGGGGTTCGACCTTCTTTTTCACCGTACCCGCGGCAAAGGACCAGGCCTGACTTTCCGTCAGGTTATTGCCAGCGGCACGTCCAGGGTTTAGAATCTTCCCGTCAAGGCCGGTCGGCGGCCCTCCACAGGCCGTCAAGCAGGGATGGAGCATCCGGAAAAGACAAGGGGGTAGGCTTCCATGAGCGTTCTCTACATTCCGAGGGACGACGGCACCTACGAGAAGGTCCCGGTGACGCCGGAGAACACCCAACGCTACATCAAGAGCATCCCGCTCTACGCCGAGGACGATGATCCCACCTTCTGGTCCCAGGACCGCATCCGAGCCATGCAGGACGAGATGTTCAAGCGCCAGATGGACTGGGTGTGGGACGGCCACGAATACTACCAGCGCCTCTTCGCGGAGCACGGCATCGAGCGGGGGGACGTCCAGACCCTCGAAGACCTGGAGAAGCTCCCCCTCACCTACAAGAAGGACTACATGGCGGAGCCCGACGCCTTCAAGCTCAAGCCCTCCAACCCCACCCTCTACGACTGGATATTCGAGGTGACCTACACCACCGGCTCCACCACCGGGGTGCCCACCCCCTTCTGGAACACCATCCACGACGCCCACGGCGTCTGGCAGATGATCTTCCGCGGCATCAAACTGGGCGGCTTTCCCCCTTATGCCCGCGGCATCAACCTCTTCCCCCTCGGACCCGTGCCCCACATCGGTTTCTTCCGCGCCCGGGACATCGGCATCATGGGCCTCGGCAGCCTCAACATGTTCGGCTGCACGGGCATGACCTACCCCGAGTTCCCCGTGCACCGCTCCATGGACTACGCCATCGACCTCATCGAGAAAGGCCGCGCCGAGGTGTGGTTGGGAATCGCCAGCTTCATCCGCCGCCTGATCATGAAGGCAGAGGAGCAGGGGCGCGACTTCTCCGCCACCAAGCACATCCAGGCCCTGGGCGAGGCCTGCCCCAAGGGCATGCGCGACGACATGCGGCAGCGCCTCATGAACATGGGCGCGGAGGATCCCTTCGTCTCCAACTCCTACGGGTTCACGGAGATGCAGGGCGCCATGCCGGAATG
>JACVJD010000078.1 GCA_015711825.1 Candidatus Solincola daggyaiensis | reverse complement strand
CTCGATGGCCTCGATATAGCAGTGCCCGGCGCACTTTCCGCAACCTGTGCACGCGTCACCCACCGTGATGGATATACCTTCCAGGCGAGGCTGGATGGGGTCTAGCCAGCCTACGGGCGTGTAGCGAGTATAACGCGTAATACAGCAACACTCGCAACAGAAACAAGTGGTGAGCATGCGGGAGCGGTCCTTGACGTCGAAGATGAAATTGTCCACCCTCGCCTTGCCCACCACCGGGACCAGCCCCGCCTCCACCGCCCGGCGGGCATGCGCCTTGGCCTCCTCGATACCCACCTCGCGGCCGGGAAAACGCTTGATCGAGAGAGCGTCGTCGCCCATCATCAGGCAGCCGATGTCCCGCGGGTAGTGTTCGCACTTCCATCCCTCACGGCACCCGCAGTAGTCGATGATCACGCGATGCGAGGCCTCCTCTATGAACCGGTCGAGCAGGGCTAGGGGCATGGGAGCGTCCCCCGGCATCTCGATGTCCGCATTGATGGGGAGCCAGCGCAGCTCCGATTTTTCCGCGCGCAGCCAGGGGTGCACCTTGTTCAAGCCCGGTATCCTCATCGCCGCGCGCAGCCCGAATTCCGCCGCCTTCACGGCCCCCTTCGCAAGCCCCCTTTTAAGGCCGCTATCGAGCCTGGACGCGTCCGCCATCGTCACCACCCCTTTGAATCCACCCGTACGAGCATCTTCTTAGCACGCACACCACGTAAACGGACCGCCGCCGCGTCAGATAACCTATGCGGCCGGCGCTGCGTCCGGCAACGACTCCCCCATCATCTCCGGAAGCCTTCCACCCATTATAGCCCAGACACGGACTCGATCTCCCAAACGACACCAGACGCGCTTGCGGTGTCGGGCGCGCGGAGGTCAGCGGCGGATTTTCATGAACGTGGCCATGCTCAAGGCCACCAGCGCGCCCCGGCTGTCGCGTACCTCCGCCTCGCACACCGCCACATCACCGTCCTCGGCCGCCACCCGCCCGCAGCCCGTCAGCGTCCCCTCCCCCGCAGGCGCCATGAAGTTGACCTTCATCTCCACCGTCACTACCCGGCGAGAGCCGCGGTGAAAGAGGGTGGCCAGCGCTACCCCGGATGCCGCGTCCGCCAGGGCGAAGAGAACGCCGCGGTGCACCGTGCCGTTTTCATCCAGGTGTCCAGGACCCGCCTCTAGCTTTATGGTCGCGCCGCCGCGCGAGAGCTCCACCACCTCCATCCCCAGCAGGCGGTAGAAAGGAGCGTGCCTGGCGCGGTCCTCGATTATCTCGCGCCAGCCCTCCTCGAACGCCGACGCGGCGCCGGCATCCCCCCCGGCGTCCCTTTCCTCTTCCCCGCTCCTGTTCATCAAGGGATACCCCGTTTCTTCATCGCTTCCCGCAACCCACAACCGGGGGTCTAAACGACCCGGGACGACGCCGCCAAGCCTTGGGGCACATGCCATCGCTTCCAGGTCCATCCCCGTTATCTTCGCCGCTCTTGAGGATGACGCGTCGTCAACCCTTCATGTTTCCTCAAGAGATGAGTAGTCACCCCGCCGCCGCAAACAACCCCCACCAGGCCACGTGCGCTTTCCAGGGCAAGAGAGGCGCTCCGTGGACGTCGCACCGGTAAACGTCTCTCACACCTACGAAACCACGCGGAAGGTCCGGCCGGGCTAACCGGGAATCGGACCTTCGCCGGAAGCAGACAGGAGTCCTTCCGTTACGATCCCGGCCTTGAGCGGCATATCCCTCGCGTCATACCAAAATCCGCCAACCCTGTGGCCATGGAACCGCGGCGGGAAAAGCCGTCGCGCCCACCATACGCCATGGTCATGCCTCTTTTTCCTTTCGCTCACATGATCGCGTCAAAGAGGCTTTTCTCCTTCTCCAGCAGGCTCCTGAGCCCGGCTCCGCACTCCTCGCTGCAGGTTATGAATATTAGATCCCAGCCCTCCAGCTTGGCCTGCGACCCGTCCGCGACCACCATGCACTCCAGTTCCCTGTCCCCGACCGATAGTGCAACCACCGTGGCCCTTCCCACCGCCTCACGGTACCGGAATTCCTCCGAGAGGCGAGCTCCTAGCCCGTAGATCTCGACACCTGGGGATATCTTTTCCCCACAAAACGCGCACCTATAAACCCTATCGGCCATCTCGTCCCGCCTCTCCCTTCGTCGCCGCAAACACCCTCCGCCGCGGCATTCCCGTCCCTTGACCGCGTTGCCGGTATGACGCGGCACCCCAACCGCGACCGCCGCCTCATGCCCCAGGCAGGCGCGCCGTCGCCCATGCCGCCCGGACCGCTTATTCCAACATAGAACAAACGCCGCCACGGTTCAAACTCTATCCCACCTTGCGTATTCACGAAAGCGGCGATGTTTGAGCAGGTCATGACCAAGGGGTTGGACCCTCTTTCAGCCGTGGCCGCGACCTTGTCATCCAGCGGTATCTATCCGCTGTCGAAATCCTACGAAAGCAGGGATTTTGTATGGTATTCATTTTCATCTATTACCATATAGAGAGAGGATTTATTTCTGTATTGCTCGGATACCTGTTCTCGATTCATGAGGGTTTTGACCGCTGGTACCGAATCCCATCCGGTTGCAGCATGTCATGCAGACCGGCGAGACTGCTTGAGCGAACGAGGCATTTGCAGCAAAAAGGGGCTCTCTTTCTCAACGCCCTTCATCCGTGCAGGAATTGAGGATTCCTGCCGAAACCCCGGAAATAAAGGGCATGATCCCAGACGATTGTGCTATATTGGTGCGATGAACGAGCTAGCGCCTAGATCGACAATGGAGATATTCGTTCGACCAGCCGGAGATAGGTATATGAGCGATGATCCACCTGACACAGCTCCTCGGAACGCCGGTGATGGACGCCTTGGGAGAGGAGATCGGTCGCGTAAGCGACTTGGCCATCGAGACCCGAGAGGTCTTTCCGCGGGTAACGGCCGTCGCCTTCCTAGGGGCGGACCGCACGCCGTTCATGCTGTCCTGGCGCAAGTTCGTCAAGGAGTTCGACGAGGATCGAATAAAACTCAACAGTAAACGCGAGGACCTCCGCTTCAGTTACCAGCAGCCCAACGAGGTTTTGCTTTCCCGAGACCTCCTCAACAAGGACATCATCGATACCCAGGGCAAGAAGGTCGTGCGAGTGCGTGACCTGGAGCTTGTGGAGTCCAGGAACCAACTGAGGCTGCTGGGAGCGGAGGTAGGCATCCGGGGCATGTTACGCAGCCTGTCCCCCCTCCTGGAGTTCGCGGTCACGAGGGTCTCGGGTCGGTTGGGGCGCCCACTGCGCGAGAACCTCATCGCCTGGAATTACATGGATTTGTTGGACCGCGACCTTGGCCATGTCAAGCTGTCCATAACCCATAAGCGCCTGCATGAACTGCATCCGGCGGACATCGCCGACATCATCGAACAGCTCCCCCAGTCAAAACGTGCCAGGGTCTTCGAGATGCTGGACGACGGCGCAGCTGCAAGCGCCATCAGCGAGATGCAAGACGAGCTGCAGGCGGACGCCATAGATGCTCTGACCCTAAAGAGGGCCTCGAGCATCCTGCAAGAGATGGACGCGGACGACGCCGCGGACGTCATCGGCGACCTTCCATACGAGAAAGCGGAGAAGCTGCTGCGCCTAATGGGCCTGAAGGAGCAGCGGGCCATCCGCAACCTGCTGGGCTTCCGGGAGAACTCTGCCGGGGGCATCATGAAGCCAGCCTCGGCCGTTATCCCCGAGGAAATGAGAGCACACGAGGTCATCGACCACTTGCGCGCCAACCCCTCTATCATCGACGAGTCTCATTATCTATATGTGGTTCGCGGACCCGAGGACAGGCGCCTAGTGGGGAAGGTTTCTCTGCGCGATATCGTCATTGCGGAGCCGGACGCCGTGGTGAGGGAGCTGGTGACCCCCAACGTGGTCACTGTGCAGCCGGAGGATGACCAAGAGCACGTCGCCGAAACCATGACCAAATACGATCTCCTCTCCCTCCCAGTGGTGGACGAGGTGGGAACCCTGCTGGGCGTGGTGACCCTGGATGACGTCATCGAGATAGTGCAGCGCCTGCGCGCGGGCCCGACCCCACGCGCGCCGCGCATGGCCAGGAGGCCTACGGAGGAACCCGACCTGCTCCTGCAGGTTGCAAGCGTATCTCCCCAACAAGCCCTTTTGGTGATGGAGTCGGCGGTGGAGGGGCTGGACGAGGAAACGGTAAGGCACCGCTTAGTGCAGTACGGCCTCAACTTCATATCGCCCCGCAAGCGCCTGCGCTGGTACACACAGCTGCTGGGGGCCTTCCGCAGCCCCTTCAACGGAATACTGGCCGTGCTGGCGGTGGTCTCCTACTTCACCGACGTGCGGCTGGCCGATGATCCGGACTTCTCCAAGATCATCATCATATCGGTGATGATACTGGCCAGCGGGCTGGTGCGCTTCTTCCAGGAATACCGCAGCGCCCGCATGGCGGCGGATCTACAGGATATCGTCAAGACCACTGCCCTGGTACTGAGGAGGATCGGGACCGCACGGGAGGAACCATCCGGCGACCTGGAGGCCTTGCTCTCCCCGGAGATGATGCGTTCCGCGAGCGAGGTAGCGGTAGAGCACATAGTGCCCGGGGACATCGTCTACCTGCATGCCGGCGACTTGGTCCCAGCGGACATACGCTTGCTGGTATCTCGCGACCTCTTCGTAAGCGAGTCCTCCCTCACCGGCGAGTCGCTGCCAGTGGAGAAGCATGCCAGGACAGTAAGGAGGAGCTTTACCGAGCTGCCGTCCACCGCTCTGGAGGCGGAGACACTGTGTTTTATGGGAACCAGCGTGTCCAGCGGCAGTGCAGCCGGCGTGGTAATCGCCACCGGAGCCTCCACCTTCCTGGGATCCCTCGGGCAAGAGCTGGTCAAGAAACCGGAGCCCACCTCCTTCGATCGCGGCGTGAGTCGGGTGAGTTGGGTCCTGGTGGGGTTCATGGCGGCGATGATCCCGCTGGTCTTCCTGTTCAACATGCTGGGCGGTAAGGGGAGTCTGGACTCCGGCCTTTTCGCCCTGGCAGTGGCGGTGGGACTGACGCCGGAGATGCTGCCCATGATCGTCTCCGGCAACTTAGCCAAGGGGTCCATACGCCTTACCCGGAAAAAGATCATCGTCAAGCAGATGAGCGCGATACAAAACCTGGGAGCTATCGATATCCTCTGTACCGACAAGACCGGGACCCTGACCGAAGACAAGGTGGTCCTGGAGCGGCACGTCGACCTGGAGGGTCGCGAATCGCCCGATGTGCTGCGTCTCGCATATATCAACAGCTACTTTCAGACTGGGCTGCGCAACCTGTTGGACGATGCGGTGATGGACTTCGCACGAAGACTGGGCGTGCACGACCGACTCGACGGTCTTGAGAAGGTGGATGAGGTCCCCTTCGACTTCTCCCGCAAACGGCTGTCCATCATAGTACGGGACGAATTCGGCAGATCCCGCCTCATCTGCAAGGGGGCCGTGGAAACGGTGCTGGCTGCCAGCACCACCGCTCACATGAACCGGGAGACGCTGCCCATCACCCCCGAGGTGCGCGAGAGAGCGCTGGCACAGGCACGAGAGCTCAACGAGAGCGGAATGCGCGTGCTGGCGGTGGGATACCGGGACATCCCGGGGAAACAAAGGAGGTTTTCCCCAGAGGACGAGTGGGATCTGGTGCTGCTGGGGTTCATCGCTTTCCTCGACCCGCCCAAGGAGAGCGCGGTGGAGGCGGTGAGCGGCCTGCGGCAGCTCGGGGTGGAGATAAAGGTGCTCACCGGGGACAACGAGACGGTGGCTCGCGCCGTCTGCGAGAGGGTTGGCATACCGGTGGGCCGCGTCATCTCGGGCGGAGTGGTGGAGAGGATGAGTGACGAGGAGCTGGCAACGGCGTTGGAGAAGGCCAGCGTGGTGGCGCGCCTTGACCCCATGCAGAAGGCGCGCATCGTCAAGGTTCTGAGGGAGGCCGGCAGGATAGTGGGGTTCATGGGCGACGGTATAAATGACGCCGGCGCGCTGCAGGCTGCGGATGTGGGGATATCCGTGGATACGGCGGTGGATATCGCCAAGGAATCGGCCAACATCATCCTACTCGAGAAGAGCCTTACCGTGCTAGAGAACGGGATCGTGGAGGGTAGGACGGTATTCGCCAACATCATGAAATATATAAAGATCACCGCCAGCTCCAACTTCGGCAACGTCTTCAGCATCCTTGCCGCCTCCATCTTCCTGCCCTTTCTACCCATGCTCCCTCTGCAGCTGCTTTTTCTAAACCTGGTCTATGACCTGTCATGCCTTTCCATACCCTTCGACCACGTGGACCGTGACTTCGTCATGCGGCCACGCCGCTGGGATTCGCGCGGCATGCTGCGCTTTATGCTCTTCCTGGGGCCGGTGAGTTCCGTTTACGACCTGGTGACCTTCGCCGTTATGTACTTCTTCTTCGCCGCTTCAATCCCGGAAAAGCAGGCGCTTTTCCAGTCGGGGTGGTTCGTGGTCAGCATGGCCACGCAGGTACTGGTCATCCTGGTGCTGAGAACGGACAAGAAGCCTTTCCTTGATAGCCTCGCTGCGCTTCCGGTTATATTTGCCGGTACGGTCGCGGTGGCCACAGCAGCTGCAGTGCCCTTCACCACCTTGGGAAGATCCCTTGGTCTGACTGCACTGCCAGGCGAGTTCTGGCCTTTTATGTTGGCCATAGTGGCAGCTTATGTGCTTCATGCCCAGGGTGTAAAATGGGCTTACCGTCAGCGTTTCGGAGGTGAGTGGCTGTGATGAGGGTCTCCCGGGCGCAGGACGGCAAACGGGCGAACTGGCGCGTGCGAGCCGTCCTCTTCTCTCAGTACGCCCTGCTCGCCGCCTTGCTCGCGGCGGCGGCGGCCCTCAAGCTCTTTCTTGCCTGAAGGGCGGTCGGCGGCAGACCGGCAAACGGCCGAGGTCGGCAAGGGAGAAAGGCCCCTTCGATCGGATATGGAACCATGGATAGAAGATTAGGGTAGAAGATAAACCGCGGTACTGCAGCTTTTACGCAAAATGGTATATGCCTATAAACTTTGAGGGTGACGACGGTGCGCGAGTGGATGGATGAAAACGCTCCATCCCGGCCGCGCCGGAGGGAATGGAGCCTTCAGGCGGGGGGACGGAGAGCGCAACAGTCCGCCAACATGGTGGCGGATGGAATGAACCCTCAGGCGGGGGGACGGATAAACAGGCAAGCAGCGTTTCTATGATCGAGAACCGGGAAAAACTCGGGCGCAGGGAAGGAGGAGAGATGGCGGGAGAAAAGGTGGGCCTCAGGGAAGTCGAGCAGGTGGAGATCCTTTCCCTATCCGACAATTACAACGACCTGGTCTCCATGGACTCGAGCCACATCGTCACCAGGGCCCTGCCCGTAAAGGACCTCCAGGTGCGGGGATCGGTGCTTGCCGAGCACGGCTTCTCGGCCCTGGTGAGGACGGTGGTCGAGGACGGCTCCCATGAGTTGCTGTTCGATTTCGGGCTCTCCCCCGTGGCCGTGCCCTACAACCTGGAGCAGATGGGGGTGGACCTATCTCGCGTGGAGGCCGCGGTCCTGTCCCACGGCCACATGGACCATTTCGGGGCCTTGATCCCCGTGATATCCTCCTTGCCCATGAAGCCGCTGCCCCTCTACGTCCACCCCTCCGCCTTCAAGGAGAACCGCTACCTCAAAGTGGGCGAGGTAAGGGTCATGTTCCCTCCCGCCGACCGCGACGCCTGGGAGAGGGCGGGAGCGGAGATAAGGGAAAGCCCCGGGCCGGCTCTCCTCGCCGGGGACACCATGCTCTTCCTGGGGGAGATCGAGCGCCTCACGGACTTCGAGAAGGGCATGCCCAACGCGTACTGCGAGAGCGGGGGCGAGGAGCGCTGGGACCCCATCGAGGAGGACACCGCCATGGTCATGAACTTACGGGGCAAGGGGCTGGTGGTGCTCTCTGGCTGCGCCCATTCCGGCATCGTGAACACCGTCGCCTACGCCAGGAAGATAACCGGGGTGGACCGGGTCCACGTCATCATGGGAGGCTTTCACCTCACCGGCCCGGCTTTCGAGCCCATAATCGCGAAGACCATCGAGGGGTTGCGCTCCTTCGACCCCGATTACGTCGTGCCCACTCACTGCACGGGCCGCAAGGCGGTGATGGCCTTCGAGCAGGCCATGCCGGAAAAGTTCATCCTCAACATGGCGGGGACGCGCCTCACCTTCCGGGCCTGAAAAAAGGTCCGAGCACCGGATGTAAAGAATAGAAGGGGCGAAAGCGAGGCTCTAGAAGACGCTGTAGCTCCTGAGGTACTTCACGCGCTCCAGGATGCGAGGAAGCAGCTCCCCCGACTTTCCTACCATTCCTACCTCTACCAGGTCCTGGAAATAGCATCCGGTGGCGTTTATCTCCACCAGGCGCGCTTTCGCCCTCTTGGCGTATTCCGGGATATAGGCCGCGGGGTAAACCATGCCGGAAGTGCCCAGGATGAGCAGCACGTCCGCGCTCTGCGCCTCGCTTATCGCCCGCGGCATCTCCTGCACCGGCTCCCCGAAACCCACCACGTCGGGCCTGCACACCCCACCGCATCTGCACTTCGACGCCACCCGCACTATCCCCTGGATGTTCCCCGCCCGCAGCATCTCCACCAGCTCGCGCCCCATGGCGAAGAGCTCCTCGCGCTCCAGCATGATGCGGTTGCCGCAGATCATGCAGGCCATGCGGAAGATATTCCCGTGCACCTCGATGACCTTGGTGTTGCCGGCCTCGCGGTGCAGGTTGTCGATGTTCTGGGTGATGACCGTGCGCAGGATGCCCATGCGCTCCAGCTCTCCCAGGGCGTAGTGCCCCGGGTTCGGCCGCGCCCTCTCCAGCACCGCCACCATCTCGGAGACGAAATCTACCGCCGCCTGGGGGACCCTGGCGCCGCTGAAGATGGAGGTGAAGATGTCTCCGCCCCCAAGCTCCAAGGGGTCGAAGCGATCCCACAACCCTCCCGGATCCCGGAAGGTGGGTATGCCGCTCTCCGCCGAGACCCCGGCCCCGGAGAAGGCCACCAGCTTCCTCGCCCTGGCAATGTAAGTCGCCGCTTCCTCGATCTGCCTTTCCAGTTCCAAAGCCGACTCCCCTTGCGTTTCCCGTTTTCGCCTTTCCGACCACAGCCGACGAAAACATGATAACACGCCGCGCTCGCCGTCCCCACATAGGGGGCGCGCAAGAGGTCGTTCTCCCGTAAACGCGGGCAGAGACCAATAACCAAGACAGACGACGGGCAAAGGCGACACGGCGCCTGGGCTGGAAGGCGATTCGCATGATCCCACGAGGTGAGGATATACTATATGCGGCAGGCACGGTAAAGAAAGGGAGGTGGAGCTTGTGCCGGAGATAAAGCGGGCCTCCATCGAGGATGAGCAGGACATCTTCAATCTGGTGAGGGAGCTGGCGGACGCGGTGGGCTTCGCGGAACAGGCTCCCCTCATCGACATGGGGATATGGTCGAGGACCCTGGAGAAGATGCTCTCCTCGCCGGACTGGGTTTTCCTCCTGGCCCGGGAGAACGGCGAGGCGGTAGGGCTCCTCATCTTCTTCATCCGCCCCACCCTGGCCAGCGGGCTCAACCGCGCCACCATCACCGAGATGGTGGTCTCCGAAAGGGCCCGGGGCAAGGGCATCGGTCGCAGGTTGGTGGAGGAGGCGAAGAGGATCGCCTTGGAGAAGGGCTGCACCATCTTCGACGTATCCACCGAGCTGGACAACGCGGGCGCCGAGGGTTTCTACACCAGGATGGGCTTCACGCGTCGGCGCCATTACTACGAGGCCCAGCTCTAGGCCGGGCATCGCAACGCCTGCACGCTAAGGTCGTTTCCCGCCTTTCCAGCCCGGCCGGGAGAGAAAGCCCTCGGAGGCAATATCGTCCTTTCACCGAAAAGGCGGGTTTTCCGGCCGTAAAGACCGCCAGGGGATGTCGCGCATGCCTTAGCCGGCGGTTTTCCCGGCCACTTTCCCACGGCGATCATCTTTTCCCCGCACTTGCGGGAGGAGAGCCGCTGCTTTAAACGGCGACCGGGGGGCGTATTGACGGCTTTTCGCCTACGCGCCGCTTCGAGTCCTCCTGTTCTCCCTGCCCGTAGGGACGGCATGGGCCGCCCGCAAGGCCCTCTCCCTCAAGGCAACTGGTATCCTCGCGACCGACAAATAGGGCATCGCGTAAAACCTTTATTCGCTTCAGCGATGCGAACATCGCTTCATGAGATCATCCTGAAGCCATTCACCTGTCCATAGCCGGTTTTTCCCTGGTGACTGGTCGATGGGTTTGCGAGAACCTCGACTGTAAGCGCAGGAGCGGGATCTTTGCGGGCGGCATACCGCCATACGGAGCCGTGCGCACGGCGTCCTGCCTGATGCGGGCCTTGTTGACGATCCTCAAGCCCGCGCGCTCAAGGCACAGACGCATGCCACCGAAACTATACGGGAAGGCAAGAAAGGCAAAAGCGGAAAGGTGGGGTGATTGGATTGAAAGATAGCCGCATGCCCTTTTTTAGAAGCTCCGGGAAAGCTCGCATTCTCTACCTGATAACCGGCCTGGTCATCGCGGTCTTCGTAGCCTACGGCCTCGTTACCTGGTTCACCTTCCGCGGCTCCCAGAACCGCCTGGTGGAAAAAAGCCGCGACAAGCTCATCCAGACCCAGGTGGATAGTATAAAGTCCACCACCGAATATCTCAGTTCCCTGTTTGTGCCCATGTTCAACCAGAAGCTGGGAGAACTCAAGCCCCAGGAGATCGCCAACGCCTTCGCCAACAAGGAGATAAGCGAGGCGCAGAGAGACCTGAACGCGGAGCTCAAAAAGGTCGCGGAGCTCAGGATACAGGGGCAGGTGGCGCTACTGGTCATCCTCATGCCCACTCCCCTGAACCCGGAGCCGCTGGTCATCCTCTCCAGCGACGAAAGCCTCGTTTACACCTGGAAGGTCCCCGATTACCTCGTGCAGGCCATAGAGGACGGCGAGCCCTACATCTGGCTGGAGGACGGGGTCCCGGAGCTCTCCCTGCAGGGGCAGCACGTGCTGGTGCTCAACCGCTACGACGATCCCCGGACCGGGAGCACCACCGTGAGCGTGTCCGTCAAATCCATGGGCGAAGAGCTCGCGGAAATGGAGGGCTTCTTCGACCAGGAGCAGAACCGCATCAACCTCATACTGGGCCTGGTGGTGGTGGGCTCGGTGGTGGTGGTCTTCGTTATCACCTTCTTCGTCCTCAGCTACCTCATACGCAGGCGCATAACCGAGCCCGTCGAGGAACTGGCCGCCGCGGCGAAAGAGGTGATGGAGGGCAACCTGGAGGTGGAGGTAAAGGTCCACGAGGGAGCCGAGTTCGAGATCCTGGAGCGCGCCTTCAAGGAGATGGTGGAGAGCTTCCGGAAATATATCGCCAGATCGGTGGGTGAGGAATAACGGGAGCGGCAAGCACGCGCCGCGCCTTCCTTATGCATTACCGGGGAAGAAGGGGCGCTCCTTGCGTGCGCCAAGCAAGGGCGGGAGCCAGAAGCGCGCTCACGGCCCTTGCGGCGGCATAAAGGGGGAGAGTAGATGGAGGGAACGGGCACCGGCGAGGCCTACAGGTGGGACGCCGCCGATTACCGTGACAGTTCATCCCAGCAGAAGAAGTGGGGGCGGGAGCTGCTCTCGAGGCTGCATCTGCACGGCGACGAGCACGTCCTCGATATCGGTTGCGGCGACGGCGCCCTGACCGCGGAGATAGCGGAACGCGTCCCGGAGGGAAGCGTGGTGGGCATCGACAGCTCGCCGGAGATGATCGCCTTCGCGCGTAGCATCTATCCGCCCTCCTCATACCCCAACCTTTCCTGGGAGGTCATGGACGCCCAGGACCTCCGCTTCGACGGCCTCTTCGACCTCGCCTTCTCCAACGCCGCCCTGCACTGGGTGTCCGACCAGCTCAGGGTGCTGCGAGGGGTGAGGAGGTCCCTTAAGCCGGGCGGGAAGACGCTCTTTCAAATGGGGGGAAGGGGCAACGCCTCCAACGTGGTGCGAGCCCTGGGGGAGCTGCTCTCCCGCAGCGACTGGGGCCGTTATTTCGAGAACCTGCGCCTACCCTACCGCTTCTGCTCGCCGCAGGAATACGAGGCCTGGCTGAGGGAGGCCGGCCTGGTCCCCCTGCGCGTGGAGCTGGTGGAAAAAGACATGGTCCACGCGGGGAGGAAAGGCCTGGAGGCCTGGATCCGCACCACCTGGCTTCCCTTCACGCAATGCATACCGGAGGACCAAAGGGAGGGCTTCATCGCGGAGCTCTCCTCAATCTACCTCGAACTCTACCCCCCCGACGCCGAAGGCCTGTTGCACGTGAACGCGGTGCGCCTGGAGGTGGAGGCGCAAAGGAGGTGAGCGTGCACGCCCGGGAAGAGTCGCTCCTCCCCCGTTTACGCGCTGCCTGGGGGAAAACGGCACGGGTATCTCATCGATAAGATGGCCGGACATCGAGTATCTGCGGACTCAAGAGGGGTTGACGCCCTTTACCCGGGTTAAGACCGAAGGTTGCTTTTCAACGCCTTTCGCGGCCTCGGGCATTCCGCGTAAGCTCTATCTTGCGGATAAGCCGCCGGCCGGCCTCTCCACCCCTGTTTGGGAGATACCCCCGCGACGTAATGGGCTTCTCAGGACGGCCACTCCACGGCTACCCCTTCGATGTCGGGCTCCATGGATAGCTTCGGCTCGCCGTTCTCCAGCCATGCCTTGGAACCGAACTTTGCGCTACAGACCACAGCCAAAGTGGAAAGAATGCTCTCGGGCTAATGGGTCATTGACCCTACCAAAAAACTTCGGCAAAAAAGCGTCTCCCTTCGATCGGCTGG
>JACVJD010000077.1 GCA_015711825.1 Candidatus Solincola daggyaiensis | reverse complement strand
GAGCACGTCCACGCTTATATCCAGCTCCGGTATCTCCTCGGGAGACACGGGAGGAAAACGCGGGTCGCGGGTCGCGGCGCTGATGGCGTTGCTGATGATCTCCTCCGCCAGGTTCTCGTAACAGGGGTGAAAGGTACCGATACATCCTCGCAGCTCACCGCGCTTCTTCAGGCTCACAAAGGCGGCCGCCCTCTCCTCGAGCCCGGGATCCAGGTCTCCTACCCGCGATACCCGCAACCGCTGCCCATCCCTCACCCATGCCTCGATGGCGGCTCGCGCCAGTTTGACGTGGGGGCTTTCCCCGCATGCGGCGTGCTCGTCCTTCATGGGGAACACCTCCTATGCAATCCGAGTATGCAGCGACACCAGATAACCTACTCCGAAAGGTCCTTCGTAGGAGAGCACCTCGTTGCGTAAGGCGCCGTTTCTCAGGGCTCCCCACATGGCATGGATGGAACGAAAGCCGCACTCACCCGCCTCCTCCACCAGGCTCTCGGGGATGTCCATGAGGGAGTCGAAGTCTCCTGTGGCGGCGATGTCGCGGATGCGGGCGTCGAACTCCGCTCCACGCGGGCTATATCCCGCCGGGGCTCCTCGCATCAGGCGATGGGAGAGGTCGCCGCTGGCCACGAAGACCGCCTTGTGCCCAAGCTCGGCGCAGGCCCTGGCGGCGATGTTTCCGAGCCTGAAATGATCCCGGTAGGAGAGACCGGATATGGACAAGGATATCACGGGGGTTTCGAAGGCCTGGTCGAGGTAATAGAGGGGGACCAGAAGGCCGTGGTCGAGTTCCTCTCCCCCTTCATACCAGCGGCCGTATTGCGCGGAGGACTTGGAGAGGGGCAGACCCTCCTCCTGCGCCAACTCCAAAAGGGTCTCGACCAGCTCGAGCTCGTTGCGCTTGGTAATGCGCACGCGCGGCTGACCGAAGGAAGCGAAGCTGCCGCTCATCTCCGGAGCGCTCTTTATGGTGAATGCATCGCGATACATCGGGGTATGGGGGGAGATCATCACCAGGACCGAGGGTGTGAGGTCGGCCAGTCGACGCGCCAGCTCTTCCATGGCCAGATAAGTAGAACGCACCTTTTCGCGATCTCTGCCTCCTATGGACGGGATCAGCAGCGGCGGATGGGGCACGATGCATCCAGCCGTAATCCCTCCGTTGAGAGCCATGGCATCACCCCCGTGTTCGATCTTTACCCTATGGGCCGCATCAAGGCGGCCCGTTCACGGCTCCGCTTATAGCATACCCAGGCCCGCAGGGCTGAAAACGCCGTGGTCGACTTTCCTGTCTCCCGCGCGATGCGGCTGCGATCGTCGCCCCGAAGACGCGCCTTATCCTCTTCGCCGGTGCCGGGACAGCAAGGGCGCTTGCAGATGCGGCGGTCGATCAGGCGCGGGCGGCGATGCATCAATCGATAACCCCCAAAAGGACGCCACGCAGGCTCCAGCTTCCCGCCCCGGTTACCCGTACGCGCACGAACCTGCCCGTGAGGTCCTGGGATCCGCGTTGAAAATGTAGCGGAAAGTTGCGGCGGGTGCGAGCGGTCCAGAACCCGGGGTCCCTGTGGCTGGGGCCGTGTACCAGCGCCTCGCGCTCCTTGCCCACCTCCGCCTGCAGCGCCCGGGCGGTGAGAAGCCGGGTCAGGCCCGTGAGCCTCTGCATGCGTTCACGTTTCACCTCGGGAGGCACGTCGTCCTCCAACAGCGCTGCGGGAGTTCCCGGCCGGGGGTTGAAGATGAAGGTGAAGGCGGCTTCAAAGCGGCAAAGCTCCACCATCTCAAGGGTAGCCTGAAAGTCCTTCTCGCGCTCGCCCGGGAACCCCACGATGATGTCCGTGGACAAGGCCGCGCCCTCCACCACCTCCCTTAACGACCGCGCTTTCTCCAGGTATTCCTCCCTTCCGTAGCCGCGGTTCATGGCCTCGAGCACGCGGTCCGAACCGGCCTGAAGGGGCAGATGTACGTACTCGCAAACCCCAGGGGTATCGGCCACGGCTCGCATGACCTCGAGGTCGAAATCCTTGGGGTGAGAGGTGGTAAAGCGGAACCATACCCGCGGGTAGGCCGACCCCAGGGATCTGAGAAGGTCCGCGAAGCGGCTTTTACCCTCTTCTTTGCGCCGGTAGGAATTGACGTTCTGGCCGAGAAGGTTCACCTCCCTGACGCCGTCCGCCACGTGCCTCCCCACCTCCTCGACGATCTCGTGCATGGGACGGCTGCGCTCCTCACCCCTCACCCGGGGCACCACGCAGTAGGAGCACAAATTGTCGCAGCCGTTGGTTATGGCGACCCAGGAGCGGAAACCTTCCCGCCTTTTACAGGGAAGATCGCGCAGCGCCGGTCCCTCCATGGAGATGGAGGTAACCGCACCCTGCGCCGCCTGGCTCAATAGCAAGGGGATGGCGGGGTACTGATGGGTGCCGAAGACCAGGTCCACGTACGGCGCCCGCCTGCGCAGGCCCTCGCCCTCCTTCTGCGCCAAGCAACCTCCCACGGCGATCAAAGCGCCGGTTTTATCCTTAACGGCGCGAAGCTCGGAGAGCTTCCCGTAGAGTTTGCGCTCCGCGCTGTCCCTCACGCAGCAGGTGATGAGGATGACGGCGTCGGCGGCTTCCGGCTCGGATTCCACCCATCCCTCGCGCTCCAGCAGTCCCGCGACGCGCTCGGAGTCGTGGATGTTCATCTGACATCCGAAGGTGAGCAAGGCGTATCTTTTCTTCATACCCTACATATTAGCGCAGAGGGAGAGAGATGCGCGCCTCAGCGCCCTTCGCCGAGGTGCTGGCGACAAAAATCCAGGCTGCGTTTAAGGTTGCTCAACAGCCTCGCCTCCCCTAGCCTTGCCTCCAGGGGTCCCGGCCCCAGCTCAAGGGAAACGCATCCGGAGAAACCGTCACGTGACAACAGGCGAAGAAAGCGGTCGAGGGGAAGCCTGCCCTCGAAGGGCAGCGAGTGGTCGTCGAAACCTTTAAGGTAATTGTTGGAAAGGTGGACGTGGCGCACTCGCTCTCCCAATCTCTCCCAGGCCTGGAAGATATCCACGCCCGCGATGGCGAAATGGCTGGTGTCGAAGACCAGGTTCGGAAAGCCCGCAAGCTCGTCAAGCTTGTTGAACAGGCTGAGGTTCAGAGGGCGATGGGCCTTTACGAGCATGGCGTTTTCCACCGCCACGACGGCCCCGCTCTTGTCGGCGAGGATTTCGAGGTTGCGCCGCAGCCAGCGCGCGTAGCCCCACTGCCATAAATAGGGAAGGTGGATGACCACCACCTCCGCCCCCAGCGTTTTCGCCATGCGCAAAGAGACCTCTATCTTGCCGCAGTGATCGCCCCACACCTTTTTCGCCGCCAGCAGGAAGGGAGCGTGCACGGCGCGTACCCTCAGGCGATGCGCCGAAGCCAGGGCGGCGACCTCTGCGGCCGACTGGGTGTCCGCTCGCTTGGTGACCATGAGCTCGACGCCGCTGAACCCGGCTTTGGACGCCAGTCTGAATGCATCCTGGAGCGGAAAGTTGAAGAGAGACGCCGTCGAGAGTATGACTTCGGCTATCTGGATCCACCTCCGACTACCGTCATCGGCTCCGCAAGCGACGCGAGGCCGCGCGGAACAGCAATGACGTGCCCGCGAAGCCGGCGAGCATACCGCCCAGGCGCGCCAAGGGCGAGCGCATGGCCGATTCTACGGAGCGCATGCCCGACTCGGCGAGGGAGAGCATTTCCTGCACCTCGCTGGTCATGGAGGAAAACTTTACCAGCTCACCGTTTAACTCGTCCATGGTGTGGTTAAGGTCGGCCAGCAGCATGTTTACCTGAGGTCGCGCGTCGTCAAGGGTGCGGTTAAGGTGATCGACACTGCGCCCCAGCTTGAGCGTCAACCTGATAAGGAAAAAGCTGAGCGCAGGCACGGAGACCACGGCCGCCAGCAACAAGACTACCTTGAGAACCTGCAAGATGCCTCCCGTAATATGTCAAACCGGGGTAAGGGAAGCTGCCCGAGTTGCGCGGGTCAGCGCGATTCAACCGAGAGCCTGATGGCCGTCCGCTCCTCCCCGTCGATGATGATGTCGGTGAAGGCCGGTATGCAAACCAGGTCGATCCCGCTTGGCGCCACGAAACCGCGCGCTATGGCGATCGCCTTGATGGCCTGGTTGAGCGCCCCTGCCCCTATCACCTGGATTTCGGCGCTGCCGGCCTCCCGCAGGACTCCCGCCAGGGCCCCGGCCACCGAGTTGGGATTAGACTTCGATGATACCTTGAGCACTTCCATGTCTCGATACTCCTCTCGGTACTCCCGCCTGTTGAAACGCGTCCGACATCCCTGAATAGTCAATAATGATATCCTATTTTAGCTCTCCATTAAAGGCGAGCGGGCATTGTCGAAGGCGCGGGGATCACGCTCTCAAAGCCTTGCGAGCCGGGACCCGGCACCCTACCTCAATCGCTTTCCTCTTTGTCGTGCAGCGCGAGGGAGATGATGATGCGGTTCTTACGCCTTCTTATCACCGGGGGCTCCACGAGCAGCAGGTGCCTCTCCCCTATGCAGCGCAGTAGGTCCCCCAGGGAACTGGAGATCATCTCCATGTCCTCCTGGTCCAGCCTTCGCGCCAGGTGGTCCACCCACACCGTCCTGGCCTGGCGATGGAGGTCGGAGCGCCGCGGGGGACCGTCTCGCCCCTCCTCGCTTAACACTTCGTTCACGCTGAGGAGTGGGGGTATCTCGTATTCCAGGATGCGGAAAGCGTTGCGCTCGGAAACGTTGAGCCCCAAACGCTCCCACGCCAAGAGGTGCAGCGCCCGGCCCTCGCGCGCGCCCCCAAGATCGAACCAAAGCGGCTTTGCTCCATCGCCTGTTCCCGCGGCCCAGTTTTTACGCAGCTCCTGCGAACGATGGTAAAGGGTGGCGAGGATCTCCGCGTTCGAGCCTAGGAAAATGCGCACATCCTTGCAGCCCAGGGCATACTCCGCCAGCACGCGCGGCACGTTGCGCGGTCCGCCTCCCACCGAGACCGTTCCTTCTTCGTCCCTTTCCAGGCGTGGAAAGGTGGACTGGTCTTTTTTCTCCGGGATCTTGTGGGTATCCAGGCGAGTGTAGATGATGGTGCCGCGACCCTCCACCGAGTCGATCAAGCGCACTTCCTCCGCCACCTGTTTGATGGAGAACAAGGCCATGCCCCGACCGTGTACCCCGAAGGCATCCTCGACCACGCCGTCGACTTTGGAGGTGACCCGGGCTTCGAATATCTTACGGTGGAGAGGTTCGGGAATGCCGACGCCGTCATCCAGCACCGTTACGTTGCGCCAGCGTCCCCGCTCTTTCTGGAAGGACACGTATATCTCGCGCGCTCCGGCATCGCGCGCGTTGCGCACCAGCTCCTTCACCACGTCTTCGACGCATCGAATATCCTGCAACGCCTGGCGGCGCTCGGCCTCGGTTACCCTCAACCTCACATAACCGTGGCCCAGCTCCTCCTCCACGGTGAAGGTGCTGCGATCAGCAAACCTCCTGACGAAACCCAGGAGGTCCCCTTCGTCTCTACCGGGCTTCGGCACCTATCATCACATCCCTGCCCGTCTCATCGCTTCCCGTGACCTCTAACCTCCATCTCGGCAGCGACGCCCGTCTTCTGAACGCTGTAGACGGGCAAGGGAAAGGGAGCTCCTTAGTTTACTTGGCGTAATCCACCACGCGCTTTTCCCTGACCACGGTGATCTTGATCTGCCCGGGGTACTCAAGCTCGTCCTCGATCTGCCGCGCTATCTCCCGCGATAGGGTGATGCAACCCAGGTCGTCGATGACGTCCGATTTGACCATCACCCGGATCTCACGACCCGCCTGCAGGGCGTAGGAGCTCTCCACTCCCTCGAAGGAGTCGGCGATGGTCTCCAGTTTCTCAAGGCGTTTTATATAGCTCTCAAGGGTCTCTCGCCGCGCTCCCGGCCGCGCCGCGCTGATGGCGTCGGCCGCCTGCACCAGCACCGCCTCGATGCTGCGGGCCTCCACCTCCTCGTGGTGGGCCTCGATGGCGTGCACCACCGCTTCGCTTTCCTTGAGTCGCTTTGCCAGCTCGGCTCCGATAACGGCATGAGACCCTTCAACCTCGTGGTCGATGGCCTTGCCGATGTCGTGCAGCAGGCCCGCGCGTTTGGCCAGCTTTATGTCCGTTCCCAGCTCCGCGGCCATGATGCCGGCCAGGTGCGCCACCTCGATGGAATGCTTGAGCACGTTCTGCCCGTAGCTGGTGCGGTACTTGAGGCGTCCGAGCACCCTCATCAGCTCATGGTTAACGCCATGCAGGCCAACCTCGAAAACGGCCTGCTCTCCCACTTCCTTGATCTCCGCGTCCACCTCCGCCTTTGCCTTGTCGTACATCTCCTCGATGCGTGCCGGTTGGATGCGCCCGTCGGTTATGAGCCTTTCAAGGGTAAGCCTCGCTATTTCCCTCCGCACCGGGTCGAAACTCGAGAGGATCACCGCCTCAGGGGTGTCGTCGATGATGAGGTTTATCCCGGTAAGGGTTTCGAAGGTGCGGATGTTCCTGCCCTCCCTGCCGATGATGCGCCCCTTCATCTCGTCATTGGGCAAGGGGACCACCGACACCGTGGTTTCCGCAACATGGTCGGAGGCGCAGCGCTGAATGGCGTTGGCGATGATATGCTTGGCCTTTTTGTCCGCCTCGTCCCGCATTCGCGTCTCGATCTTCTTGATGACCTGTGCGGCTTCACGCTTGGCTTCCTGTTCAACCTGGTCCAGAAGGAGCTGTTTGGCTTCGTCTTTGGACATGCCGGCGATGTTCTCCAGTTTCGACTTCTGCTCCTCCAGCGTCCTTTGGATCTCAGCGCGCATCTCCTGGACCTCGTTTTCCTTCATGGCCAGGGATTTTTCCTTTTTCTCCAGATTCTCGGCCCGGTTATCGAGCTGTTCCTCTCGCTGTAGGAGCCTGCGCTCGAACCTCTGGAGCTCGTTGCGGCGGTTCTTGATATCGCGCTCCGCCTCATTACGCATAGCGAAGATCTCATCTTTAGCCTCAACTAGAGCTTCACGCTTTTTGGTCTCGGCGACCTTCTGCGCCTCTTGCGTGATCCTCCTGGCCTCTTCCTCCGCCGAGGATATCTTCGCCTCGGCCATCATCTTACGAGCCAGGTAGCCCGCCAGAGCGCCTATCGCCAGGGACACGATGCCTATCACTATGCTTATTACCATGTGCTTTCCTCCCTTCATTTATATAAAGACGGGGTTTAGCCCCCTTAAGTAACGCAAAAATGCCGAGGTTACATCTCGGCATAAGGTTTAAATCTACGATTTAGATTTACCGTTCGGCTATACGAATCCTGTGCCTACAACGGTATATCCGTAAGGCGAATTCTCCGCCAGTTCAACGAAAAACGACCTTAAGCCTTAATTGATTCTAGGAAAGGTGGAAGTCACTGTCAAGGAAAACAGCCTGGCGCGGATATATCTTGCGCAGACGCATGCTGTGGCGGGATCGCTTGATGCGAGGCGTCGAGCTTGGAAACGCAGCCTCTTCATGAACAGGCATTCCCGGCACCTGGTCACCGTCCATCTTCGTGAGAGGAATAGACGTCGAGTTTGCAGCTTCGGCATCGGGGAATGCTCATGCGTGGAATCTTTTCATGGCCCGCGTTATGGATGAGGTCGAAAAACCTCTCCTGGCCAGCAGCCCCAGGGCCTTTTCCAAGGCTTCCTCTCGTTCTCCCGGGGAGCACCTGGAGATCCTGGCGGCGATAAGAAGGGACGCGTCCTCCGTTTCCTTATCGAGGTCGAAAGCGCTTTGGACGACCTCTTCGGCGAGGGTCCTATCGATGCCTCGGGCGCGTAATTCTTGATAAACACGCCCCTTTCCTCGTCGCAAACGCTGCGCATGATCCACCAGCGCACGGGCGTAGGTCGAGTCGTCGAGCAGTCCCCTTTCGAGGAGCTCGCTCAAGGCGCCATCGACAGCCGAGGAGGAAAACCCTTTTGCGTGCAGGTATTCGCGGATCTCCTGGCAGCTCCGGGGTTTATAGGAGAGTAGCTTCAACGCACGGGAATAGGCGCGCTTTTCCTCTCCACCCCCCAAACCCGAGCTATTTTCCCTTGCCGTTGCCGTTTGGAACCTCCTTGGCCTCCTCGTTTTCGGGCAGCGGAGAAGTCGCTCTAGGGAGGTTGAGCAGCTCTCGTAACCTGGCGTCAAGGGTCTCCAGCAAATGGGGGTTATCGCTCAGATACTGCTTAGCGTTCTCCCTCCCCTGTCCCAGCTGCTCGTCCCCGTAGGTGTACCAAGAGCCGCTTTTTTTCACCAGGCCGTGTTCCACTGCGAGATCGAGGACGTTGCCCTCCTTGGAAATGCCCTTCCCGTACATGATGTCGAACTCCGCCTTGCGGAAGGGTGGGGCCATCTTGTTTTTGACCACCTTCACGCGCACCTGGTTACCGGTTATCTCCGCCCCCTGCTTGATGCTCTCGATCTTGCGGATGTCCAGGCGCACGGAGGCATAGAACTTCAGCGCCTTTCCTCCCGGCGTGGTCTCCGGGCTTCCGAACATCACCCCTATCTTCTCTCGCAACTGGTTGATGAAGATGGCGGTGGTATTTGATTTGTTTATGGTCCCCGCCAGCTTGCGCAGCGCCTGGGACATCAGCCTCGCCTGAAGGCCCACGTGGGCTTCCCCCATCTCTCCCTCGATCTCCAGACGGGGAACCAGCGCGGCTACGGAGTCGATGACCACCACGTCAAGCGCGCCGCTTCTGACCAGCATCTCCGCGATCTCCAAGGCCTGCTCTCCCGTGTCGGGCTGGGAGATCAGGAGCTCGTCCACGTCCACCCCTAAGGCCTTGGCATAACCCGGGTCAAGAGCGTGTTCCGCGTCTATGAAGGCGGCTATTCCCCCTCTCTTTTGCGCCTCGGCGATGATGTGCAGTGCTACGGTGGTCTTGCCGGAGGACTCGGGTCCGAAGATCTCCACCACCCTTCCCCTGGGCACGCCTCCTATACCCAGGGCCAGGTCCAGCGAGAGGGCTCCCGTCGGTATGGCCTCCACCTGGAAACGGTGGTTTTCCTGTCCCAGCTTCATTATGGAGCCTTTCCCGAACTGTCGTTCGATCTGCACCAGGGCCATTTCAAGCGCTTTCTGCTTTTCCACTTTCAATCCTCCTGAAACCTTCAACACCACGTATGCACTCGACCGGCAACCGCCCCGATCGTTCTTGCAACTGGTTTTCGCTTCCTCTTGCGTCACATACATTATATTTCTGCGGGGTGACAACATAACCTTTCAGGGTCCCTCCCACTCTCCAAGACCGACGGACGGTAGGGCCAACGGCGGAGGGGACGGTTGTCGGCTGCAAGGGTCCGGATGGGCACTAGTCGCAACGCCCGCATCCAGGGCGCTCAAGTCCGTGACAATCGGGCCACGAACATCCCCTCGCACCCATGCCGGTGGGGCAAGAGCTGGGCGGGCCCGGAGGGCAAAACGGCCGAGTCGTAGGGCTCGGGCAGGTAAGCCCCGAGCCCTACGGTGCGATAATCATGGTGCCGCGAGAGGAACCCCTCCAACACCTCCAGCGTCTCCTCGCGCGTATAGGTGCAGACGGAGTAGATGAGGGCGCCGCCTTTTTTGACCAGCTTGCACGCCTCCTCGAGGAGGGAGAGTTGCAGGCGTGTGAACACGGGAAGGTCCTCGGGGTTCCGGCGCCACCTGAGCTCGGGGTTACGGCGAATGGTGCCCAGTCCGGAGCAGGGCGCGTCCACGAGAACGAGATCCGCTTCTTCCTGTATCAGGGAAGACAAACGTCGAGAGTCGCCGACCTTTATCTCCACGTTCTGCAGCCCCATGCGCCGCACGCTTTTTTCCATGGCCTTAACGCGCCTGGGGTTGACGTCAACCGCCAGGATACGGCTGGCAGGGCCGCCCAGAAGCGCCAGGTGGGTGGCCTTGCCCCCGGGCGCGGCACAGGCGTCGATCACCAGGTCGCCTTCCCTGGGGGCGACGACGTAGCCGACGAGAACGGAGCCCACGTCTTGCACCACGCAAAGGCCCTCACGCAGCAGGGATTCCAGGGCATGGTGCGGGACCGTGACCTCCAGCAGCACCTCCGGCATCGCCGGGGAAAGCCTTCCCGTGCCGCCGAGTTCCAGCACACGCCGCAGCAGCGCCTGCGCGTCCGATCGCGAGGTATTCGCCCGCAAGGTGAGGCTGGGAACGGAATTGTCGCTGGCGCAAAGCGCCTCCGCTTCCTCCGCCCCCATGGCCTCTAGGAGCATGTCCACCAGCCAGCGAGGGTGAGAAAAAATCACTTCAAGGTAGTCCCCGATGCGGTCGCGCGAAGGCAGGGGAAGGGCGTCCATCTCGACGGAGGCCCTTCGCATCACCGCGTTCACAAAGGAGGCGGGTCCAGGTCCCAGACGAGATTTGGCCAGGGAAACGCTCTCGTTAACTGCCGCGTGAACGGGGATTCCCATGCGGTTCAGCTGGTATATCCCGAGCCTCAAGACGTCAAGGGTCGGGGCGTCTATCTCCCCCAGAGGCCGGTCCGAGAGGAGGGAAACGTAATGATCAAGGAGGTTGCGGTGCCTCTGCACGCCGTAGCATAGCTCCACCACCAAGGAACGGTCGCGCGGGTCGAGGCGTGTCTTCTCCAGCGTATAGCGCAGCAGGAGGCCCAGGTAAGCCCCTCCTTCGTTTACCCTCCGGGTGAGGTCGTAGGCCAGCCCCCTGGCGTCGCGAGGCTGCGTGGTGCGCCGGCGTTGCTTGCGGCTGCTGTTCTCTCGCATGGTCGCGTAACCCTTAAATCCCCTCCAGACTCAAACCCGCCCCTCATCAGCAAGGGGAGGTGCCAAGACGCATCCCCTGCAGCGCGCGGTAGCCTCGCAGGAACTCCTCCGCTCCCATGGCTCTCTTCCCCTCCGGTTGAAGCACGAGAAGACGCAGCGCTCCCTCACGGGCGCCGACGAGCATCCTTGCGTCGCCGGACACGAGGATCTCGCCAGGCTCCAGGCGACGCGGCGCCTCCTCGACCGCGCAGCGCAATATCTTCAGTCTCTTGCCGCGCATGAAGGTATAGGCGCCGGGGCGAGGCGCCAGAGCCCTCACACGGTTGTGGATATCGCGCGCGGCCCCGCACCAGTCAATAAGCAACTCGTCCGTGCTGATGGGAGGGGCGTAGCTGGCCCCATCCTCGTCCTGCGGCCGCGCCTCTATGCTGCCCTCCACCCATGACGGCAGGAATCGCTGCACCAGTTCGCATCCCAGCGCCGCAAGCCGCAGCCGCAGCGAGAGCTCGTCGTCATCTTGGCTTATCGACGTGGAAAGGGAGGCGATCACGGGTCCGGTGTCCAGCCCCTCGTCCATGACCATGAGGGTCACGCCGCTTTCGGAAGCCCCCTCCATGAGGGCCCTGCGTATGGGGGCGGCGCCACGGTAGCGCGGCAGGAGCGAGGGATGCACGTTCAGGCATCCCCTGGGAGGATAGGTAAGGATCTCGCGTGGCAGCATGAAACCGTAGTCCGCCACCAGCAGCACTTCGGGGCGGCTTGTCTTCATGGGCGCAAGGAAGGCGGGTTCTTTCGGATGGGGGGCCTCGGCGATCGCCAGGCCAAGCTCCAGGGCCGCTGTCTTAAGGGGCACAGGACGAGGCCTGCGGCCTCTTCCGGCGGGTCGGTCGGTGCGCGTCAATACCGCTTGGGGGGCGAAGCCGCTGCTCGCCAACTCGCGAAGAAGCGACGCCGCGAAATCGCCGCTGCCGACGAAAAGATATCCCGGGGGGCTCCCCTCAGGCGTCATCACATCTCGTCGCCTCCGCGAGCCTTATCGATGCCCGGCGCCCATTCGCCATCGAGCATGCGCAAGGCCTCCACGCGGCTATCGCGGTCCGTGCGGTCGAGGATAAGCTTTCCGTCCAGGTGGTCCATCTCGTGCTGAAAAACGCGCGCCAGCCATCCCTCGGCATGCACGCGCCGCAGCTCACCGGCGAGGTCGATATATTCCAGGTCCAGCGAAAGATGCCTGGAGACGGGGAGGATGGGCCCGGGGAGGCTCAGGCATCCCTCAGACTCCTCCACCGTCTCTTCGGAAGCCCACACGATGCGGGGATTGATGCATGCCTCGATCTCGCCCTCGTGGTCGTAAACGAAAACCCGCTTGATCACCCCGATCTGGTTGGCCGACAATCCGGCGCCGCCCGGTCTGGGCAGGGAATCCTTGAGGTCCTGCACCAGGCGCTCCAAGTCGGAGTCGATGCGCTCGACCTCGACGCATCTTTCCTTGAGCACAGGGTCCCCGAAGGTCCTTATGGGCAAGATGGCCATCTCCAGTCCCCCTTGCGTTGCCGGTTATCTCTTTCCGGTCCCTCGCTCGCGAAGGCTTAAGCCCTACCTCCCTAAAGGCCGGCCTCACTGCGTAGGAGCTCGGCTTTGTCGGTGTGCTCCCAGACGAAATCCTTATCCTGACGTCCGAAATGTCCGTAGGCAGCGGTTTTTTTGTAAATAGGCCGCCGCAGCTTCAAGTCCCTGATGATGGCCGCAGGTCGCAGGTCGAAATACTCCCTTATCAGGGCCTCTATGGTTTCCAGGGGCACCTTTTCGGTTCCGAAGGCCTCCACCATCACCGAAACGGGGTGAGCCACGCCGATGGCGTAGGCGAGCTGTACCTCGAAGCGGTCTGCGAGCCCCGCGGCCACCACGTTCTTGGCCACATAACGGGCCGCGTATGCCGCAGAGCGGTCCACCTTGGTGGGGTCCTTGCCCGAGAAACATCCGCCTCCGTGGCGCGCCATGCCCCCGTAAGTGTCCACGATTATCTTCCGCCCCGTGAGCCCCGTGTCTCCCATGGGCCCCCCGGTGACGAATTTGCCGGTCGGGTTGACCAGTACCCTCAGGCTGCGGTCGTACATCTCCGGGGGTAGCACGGGGTGAACGACATGCTCGATGAGGTCCGGTTTCATAAGCTCCTCGATATCCACGTTGGGACGGTGCTGTGCGGAGATGAGCACGGTGTCCACACGCACCGGTCGGTCGCCGTCGTATTCAACCGTGACTTGGCTCTTGCCGTCCGGCCTCAGGTAGGGAAGCACGCCCGCCTTGCGCACCTCGGAAAGGCGGTGGCAAAGCTTGTGGGCGAGTAGAATGGGCATGGGCATCAGCTCCGGAGTCTCATTGCAGGCATACCCGAACATCATGCCCTGGTCTCCCGCGCCCAGGGAATCCAGCAGTTCGTCCTCGGCCTCACCCGATCTTTCCTCCAAGGCGTGATCGCCTCCCTGCGCGATGTCTGAGGATTGCGGATCGATGGACACCACTACCCCGCAGGTCTCGTGGTCGAAGCCGTACTTGGCGCGCGTGTAACCGATCTCCTCGATGGTCCTGCGGACCGTTCCCGGGATGTCCACGTAGGTCGAGGTGGTCATCTCCCCCGCCACCACCACCAATCCCGTGGTGACCAGGGTCTCAACCGCCACCCTGCCGAAGGGGTCGTCTTTATAGACC
>JACVJD010000076.1 GCA_015711825.1 Candidatus Solincola daggyaiensis | reverse complement strand
GCGCGTGGAGGTGCGCGAGGGGTGCAACATCGCGCGGGGGAGGAACGAGGCCGTGCGCCTGGCCGCCCACGACATCATAGCCGTGACCGACGCCGGCTGCGTGTTGTCCCCCGACTGGCTGGAGAGGATAACCGCCCCTCTGCGAGGGGAAGCCGCCGTGGACCTGGTGGCGGGCTTCTACCAGCCGCTCACGCGCAACCGGTTCGAGGAGGCGGCGGCATGCGCCACCCTGCCCCTGCCGTGGGAGGTGAGGGAGGGGCGTTTCATGCCCTCGTCGCGCTCCCTGGCCTTCCGCCGCCGCGTCTGGGAGGAGGCGGGGGGGTACCCGGAGTGGCTGGAGATCGGCGAGGACATGTACTTCAACCATGCCTGGAAAAGGCTGGGCATAGCGCATAGGCTGGAGAAAGACGCCCTGGTGTACTGGCGCATGCGCGGAAACCCGCGCGCGCTGCTGCGGCAGTATTTTCGCTACGCCAGGGGGGACGGGGAGTCGGGCATGTACCCGCAGCGACACCTGCTGCGTTTCGCCACCTACGGCTGGCTGGCCTTTGCCGCCT
Source organism: Candidatus Solincola daggyaiensis (assembly GCA_015711825.1). Lineage (GTDB taxonomy): Bacteria > Actinomycetota > Geothermincolia > Geothermincolales > RBG-13-55-18 > Solincola_B > Solincola_B daggyaiensis. The sequence continues at coordinate 13,252 of JACVJD010000076.1, read as the reverse complement.
TGAGCGAAAAGGGCAGGCGCTGCCTCCCCGCCACCGCCGCTGCGGCCGCCCTTTACGCGGGAAGGCGCTGGCTTCGCATACCCTTTTACATGCAGGGGCGCGCGGCGGGGGAGAAGGCGGCGGCCGTGCCCGCCGTGGCCCTGCTCATGCTGGGCATAGACATGGCCAAGATGGCGGGTTACGCGGCCGGGTTGGCGAGGAGACTTGCAGGGCCCATTGAGGGTCGCGCCTCGGGTCTGCCGGCGGCGTTTAGAAAGGCGGAAGAAGAAAGCCGCCCGCGGGAGGCGGAGGCCATAACGAGGTGAGGGTTTGCGCAGGGTTTCGCTGGTGATCGTGAACTACAACACCGCGGCGGACCTCCGTGCCTGTTTGTCTTCGGCGCGGGAATGCCTGCCGGGGGCGGAGGCGGTGGTGGTGGACAACGGCTCCAGCGACGGGAGCGTGGAGATGGTGCGGGAGGAGTTCCCGTGGGCGCGCCTGCTGGAGAACCCCGGCAACCCGGGCTACGCCTCCGCCTGCAACCGGGGGCTGCAGATATCCACCAGGCCCTACGCCTTTATCCTCAACAGCGACGTGGTGTTCACGGTGGGGGGGCTGGAGGGGGTACTGGACTACATGGATGAGCACTCCCACGTGGCGGCGCTCGGCCCCCTGGTGCTCAACCCCGACGGCAGCCCCCAGATGTCCTGCCGCCGCTTTCCGAGCATGCTGGAGAACGCCGTGCACGGCCTGCTCGGCGAACTCTGGCCCGACAATCCGTTTACCAGGTCATACCAGATGAAGGACCTGGAGCGTAAAGAGCCGTGCGAGGTGGACTGGGTCTCGGGGGCGGCCATGCTGCTGCGGCGGGAGGCCGCGCTGGCATTGGGAGGCTTCGACGAGTCCTACTTCATGTACGTGGAGGACGTGGACATCTGCTGGCGCCTGCGCAAGGCCGGCTACCGCGTGGTCTTTCACCCCGGCTTTCGCCTCGTGCACCACATAGGGAAGACCAGTTCCCAGCAGTCCACGCGTATGCTCTATCACCACCACCGCAGCATGTTCATATTTTTCCGCAAGCGCTACCGGGGATGGAGAGGGTGGCTGCTGCTGCCGCCGGTGCTGGCGGGCCTGGCGGCGAGGTTCGTACTCTCGCTGCTTTTACGAAAGGGGCGTATGGCGGAAGGGAATATATGATCGTATTCCGTATTCTGGCGCTCGCGGCGTTCGTGTTCTTCCAGGGTTGGGTTGCTCTGCCGAGTATTGGCGGTGGCAAGAGTTCCTTGGACAGTATGGAGAGGTTATTCCTTATCTTCGCCCTCGGAACTGGCATCTGCTCCCTACTGGCCTTCATCCTAGTCTCCATGTCGTCATTTTCCCTTGTTCGGTTTCTCACGTTCGCCGCTATGGTGGATATGGCGTTGTTGATTTTGGCGACAAGAAGGCCTCGTGTGAGCTGCTGCTTCTGCAAGATAAACGCGGTAACATTACTGGTAGTGATCATAATCGGCGCCATCCTTTTCTCACCCCCGTGGCGTATCGTGTTCGGGTGGTCGGACGTTGGGGTATATGCGAGCCTTGCAGCCCATATCAACAGGGAAGGCGGGGTCTCCGTCGACAGCCGGGCTGCCGCCGCGGTAAGCGAAGAAAACCGCGAATTGCTTTTTCACCGTGAAACCAAAAGGACTTCCGGGGAATTCTATTTTGAGAACCAGTTTTTCGTGGTTGATGACTTTGAAAGCGGAACATTACGTCCGTGGTTTTACCTCCTTTGGCCTTCATTGATGGCGGTTTTTGCGTCTTTTCTGGGCTTTTCACACATGTTCTGGACGGTAACGGTAGTTTCTGTGCTGGCATTCTGGGGGTTCTTCTTGTTTTCGAGGCGGATGCTGAAGCAGAGATGGGCGATCTTCGCCTCGTTGCTGATGGCGCTCAACCCCCTGACCTTATATTTCTCCCGTTATACTACTTCTGAGATGATGAATATGATGCTGTTCCTTGCGGGCGCATTGTGCCTGTTGGCCTACACCCATTCCGAAGACCCCAGCGAACGCAAGGTTATGGCGTTGCTTTCGGCCTTTTTCCTTTTCATGGGGATGCTATGTCGTATCGATTTTATCGTCATCGTGGTTCCGGTGGCGCTTTGTTATATGGTAAAAAAGCTATCGGGGAACTTCTCTGCAGCCGATCTCTTATTCATCTCATCGCTTTCGGCTGGGGCAGTTTGCGCCGTTCTAGCGGGATTACTCCTCTCCCAGACTTATTTCCAGTCGGTTTGGAAAAGCGCGATAAACGGCATCAGGTCCCCTTTCGCACTGATAGTGATCGCCGCCGTGGCGGTGTTCGTGATAGGCTTGTGCGCAAGTCGCAGGCTTAAACGGCTAGCGCGAGAGATCGTGGCATCTAGGGTTGCATGGATAAGCATTCTTTGGGTCATGCTGGCGGGAGCGTTCATTTACCTCTACTTTGTACGACCATGCGGTAAAGATGGAAACATAGGTTACGGGTTCATCAGGGAATTAAGAGGCCCCAGTTATGCAAACCAGAACCTGGTACGTTGGGGCTGGTACCTTTCATTCCCGGGCCTTGCCGCCATATTCTCAGGATACGGATTATGGTTTACGCGGCGCCGCGGTTTCGGAGAACATGCGTTGGGAACCGTCGGACTCGTCTATACTTTTCTGTATGCCTGGGATATGCGAGCTATACCCATGCATGTTCTGGTTATGCGCAGGCTTGTGCCGGTTATTTTGCCCATGGCGGTCATAATGATCGTTTGTGCGATAAAGTGGCTGAAGAAAACAACCGACAGCCGTTGGGTGCGAAAACACTCCGCTATCGTCAGGACCGCCCCGGTTCTCGCCGCTGCGGCTGTGGTTTTGTTCCTGACTTTGTTTTCGGCGTATGCCTCTGTGCCAATTATGGGATTGGACGAAGGGGGGAATCAGATCGAAACAGTCGCGAGTATCGCGGCGGATGTGGACCCGGGTGGGCTGGTGTTGATGGACTACAACGCAGGAGACCTGTATGGCGTGCCTTTGAGGTGCATATTCTGCATAGACAACGCATGGCTTAAAGACAACGGGGCGCTGGCGGACGCAAGGGCAAGTGCGCTTTTTAAGGATCTAGGCTTTCCCGAAATACCGTTGTATCTTCTGTGGCGTCCGGCAGCATCAAAAGGCTTCGTCCAACTCACGGGTTCCTTAGAGGCGGTGAAAATCGGCGAGTACGGATTCCGCGAGAGCAGCCTGGAGAAGACCTTCGACAAGAGGCCCTCGCGGCGTGTTAACATTTCGGAGAGATTCATCCTCTACCGCATACTGCCTGGAAGCGGTTGATGGGTTGAAAGGGATCAAGGAGTTTTTAGGGCGCGAATGGCTTGGTCGAAGGGTCGGCATGGACGTCAACACCGCGCTTGCGGGCGATCGGGATCCGGTTGATCGTGAACCGGCTCCTTCAGCCATGGTTGGTTTCACGTCGATAGGGTGGAGATGAGACGTAGGATCACCGTTCTCGCGGCCGATGTCTCGGACAACAACCTTTTAAGGGCGTTTATCCTGGCTCGCGCTATAATCGATCGTTATGACGTCCGTATCATCGGGCCGCAATTCCGCTCCAGCATCTGGCCTCCGCTCTCAGGCCAGAACGAGGTCGAGATATCGGGGGTGAGATTGGACAACCCGCCTCTTGGATATTTGAAGATACCGGAGCTGTATCGACTTATAAGTGGAGACCTCCTCATAGCCTGCAAGCCTTTGTTGCAGACGCTGGGAGTAGGCTTGATGTGGAAAAAGTTGAAAGATCGCCCTCTCATCCTAGATATTGATGATTGGGAAAAGGGTTTTATGGGCAGCAACTATGCAGAGCGGTCATGGACCGGCAGGATCAGGGGGTGGATTTACTCCGCAGCATTCCCTTTTAACAGGGATTCCCGTGTCAACGTTGATATCTCCGAGATACTGATCCGTTACGCGGACTCGATAACCGTTTCCAACCGCTTTCTGCAGTCGAGATATGGAGGCAGCCTTGTTTATCATTGCCGCTTGTCCCGGGAAGACGTCCTCAAACATCCCTTGGAAGGGAACGCAAGGGCCTCATACGGCATAAGGGGCGACAGGAAAGTGGTGATGTTTTTCGGGACTCCGCGCAGACATAAAGGTCTTGAGGTGTTGATCGACGCGGTCAAGGCCATTGACGATAATAGGGTAGCTCTAATGGTGGTGGGAGTGGATGTGAACGATCCCTACTGCAAGGAAATGCTGGCGAGGGGCGGTGAAATCCTGGGTAGTGCCTTTATCGCTCACGGTTTTCAACCGCTTGATAAAGTTGGGGAAATCCTTATGATGGCGGATGTGGTGGTGATTCCGCAACTGGCAGGAGATGCAAGCAGGGGACAAGTACCCGCCAAGGTTTTCGACGCCATGGCTTACGCGAAACCGATCATCGCAACTGCATGCGGCGATATGGAGGGGATATTAAGGGGTTGCGGGGTTCTAGTCGATCCGGGCGACGCCGGGTCTCTTGCGAAAGCGTTGAAGCGCCTTCTGGAGGATAAGCGGGAGGCGGAAATGTTAGGCGCCCTGGCACGCGAGAGATGGAAAGAGGCTTTCTGTAGGGAGGCTATCTCCAGCGTCATGCAGGAGCTGATCGAACGCACCTTGAGAGGGTGAAGGGAGCGTAACATGAAGATCACTTTCATCCTTCCCTCGCTGAAGCTGGGTGGAGGTACCATTTCGACCTTTGAGCTTGCGAATGGCCTACATGAAAGAGGCCACGAGGTAAAGGTCGTTTACCCTCTTTTACCGTCGAAACGCTTCCACGCTTCGGTAGCCGTGAGGAAAGAAGTGCGCAGGTACCTGCAGATCGCGCAAAATCTCGCTAAAAGGAAGCGCGGTGTGTGGCTGGAAGCAGGGGCGGATATCCATCCCGTAACCACCTTGGCGGAAACACATATACCCGACGGAGACATCATTGTGGCCACATGGTGGGAAAACGTCTACGATATTTGCGGATATAGCGAAAACAAAGGCATCAAGTTCCATCTCATAAGGGGATACGAAACCTGGGGTGGACCGGAAGGCCTGGTAGAGGGCGTTTATACCCTTCCCGTATATAGGGCTGCAACCTCGAGGTGGCTCAGGGATCTGATTTCTGAAAAATTCGCCGTAGAGGTTCTGGGACCTGTTCCCAATGGGGTTGATAAGCAGCTCTTTTACCTCGAGAGAGGCGATTTCGGCCCCCATTCCCCCAGGCGTATCGGGATGCTGTATCGCCGGCATGTCTGGAAAGGGATGGAAATAGGCCTCCGTGCGCTGATTGAGGTCAAGGAAAGATTCCCTCACATCACGCCGGTGATCTTCGGCGAGAAGCCCACCGCAAGTGACGCAAGGTTGATGCGCGAGCTGGGAAACGTCGAATACCACCGTTCTCCGTATGGGGATAGCTTGAGGCATATCTATAATTCATTGGACATATTCCTTTTTCCCAGCCTTTGGGAGGGTTTCGGCAATCCGCCCATGGAGGCGATGGCCTGCGGCGCGGCTTGCGTGGTTACGAAGGTGGGGGCGGTCACCGAGTACGCCGTTCCTGGACATACCGCCATGATGGTTGAACCGGGAGAGGTGGGCGGACTGGCGGATGCGATTTATGAGTTGCTTGAGGACGAGAGCAGGAGACGGGATATGGCCCAGGCGGGCTATGATCACATTCAGCGATTTGAATGGGGATATGCGATACACAAGCTCGAGGAGATATTTTTAGAGTTGATGGGCGCGGGCGGCATGGGGGAATGATGGATGGCCGTCGGGGAAGCGGGAAACAACCCGATGGAAGGACAGAAAATACGCGCCGCATAAACAGCTTTTTGGTGATATCTAGGCGGTAGGTTAATCTTAGATCTGTTTTGGAGGGCAATCGGCGAGTGGAGGGCAGACGAACGGTGTCGATTGAGTCGATAAAGATCGGCCTTGCCGGCCTGGGGTACTGGGGCAGGAACATCCTGCGCAACCTGCACGGGATGGGCGTGTTGAGGGCGGCCTGCGACCGTGACCACGAGGCCGTCGCCTCCCTGCGCGAGTCCTATCCCGACCTGGCCTTCCACACCTCCTTCGAGGACCTCCTGGAGGACCCCGCCATCTCCGCCCTGGCCATCGCCACCCCCGCCGCCACCCACTACGGTCTCGCCCGCGAGGCCCTGCGCGCGGGTAAAGACGTCTTCGTAGAGAAGCCGCTGGCGCTGTCGGTGCGCGAGGGAAGGGAGCTTGCTGATCTCGCCCGCGAAAAAGACCGGGTGCTTATGGTGGGACATACCCTGCGCTACCACCCCGCGGTGCGCAAGCTCAAGGAGCTGGTCAATTCCGGCGAGCTGGGCAAGGTGCAGTACCTCTACTCCAACCGGCTGAACATCGGCAGGCTGCGCTCGGAGGAGAACATCCTCTGGAGCTTCGCCCCCCACGACATCTCGGTGATGCTCATGCTCACCGGGGAAGAGCCCGTCTCCGTGGCCGCCTTCGGCGAGGACTACCTGAGCAAGGGCATCTACGACACCACCCTGACCACCCTGGAGTTCTCCGGAGGCGTCAAGGGCCACATCTACGTGAGCTGGCTGCACCCCTACAAGGAGCAGCGTCTGGTGGTGGTGGGAAGTCGGGCCATGGCCGTCTTCGACGACGTGGCCGAGGACAAGCTGCGTCTCTACCCCCACCGCATCGAGTGGAAGGACGGCAGGACCCCCGTGGCGCGCAAGGCGGAATACCAGAGCGTTCACGTAGAGGAAAAGGAGCCCCTGCGGGAAGAGCTGGAGCATTTCCTCTCCTGCGTGAGGGAGAGAAGGATCCCCTTGACCGATTCCGAGGAGGCCCTGAGGGTGCTCGCGGTGCTGGAGGCGGCGGAGGCGAGTCTGCGCTCGGGGTCCCGCCCCATATCTCCCGCGAGGAAAACCGGCGCCTTCATCCACGAAAGCGCGGTAATAGACGACGACGTGGAGATAGGGGAGGGCACGCGCGTCTGGCACTTCTGCCACCTGCTTTCCGGCGCCAGGATCGGGAGGAACTGCGTGCTGGGCCAGAACGTCATGGTGGGCCCCGGCGTCGCCATAGGGGACGGCTGCAAGATCCAGAACAACGTCTCCCTCTACCGGGGAGTGACCCTGGAGGACGATGTCTTCTGCGGCCCCAGCTGCGTCTTCACCAACGTGCTCACCCCCCGCGCCTTCATCGAGAGAAAGGACGCCTTTCTCCCCACCCTGGTCAGAAAAGGCGCCAGCATCGGGGCCAACGCCACCGTCCTCTGCGGGGTGACCATAGGCAGGTACGCCCTGGTGGGGGCGGGGGCGGTGGTGAGCCGGGACGTGCCCGACCACGCCGTGGTGGCGGGGGTGCCCGCCGCCTTCCGGGGCTGGGCCTGCCGCTGCGGGGCGGTGCTCCCCCCGCCTCGCGAAAAAGGAATCCTCGCCTGCGAGTCCTGCGGCCTCTCCTACCGCCTCGAGGAGGGCGTGCTCAAGGAAGGGGAGGACGCGCCTTGAGGCCCATCCCCATGCTCGACCTCGCCCGCCAGTACGCATACATGAAGGAGGACATCGACAGTGCCCTCGCCCGCTGCCTCTCCCACCAGCGCTGGATAAAGGGACCCGAGGTGGAGGAGCTCGAGGCCCGCATGGCGGAATACCTGGGCACGAGGCACTGCATAGGGGTAGCCTCGGGCACCGACGCCCTGCTCATCGCCCTGCGCGCCCTGGCCATCAAGAGCAAGGGCAAGGAATATTTCGAGCGCGAAGACGAGATCATAACCACCCCCTTCACCTTCGTGGCCACGGGCGACGCCATCCTGCGCTCGGGCGCCACCCCGGTATTTTTAGACATCGACCCCCACACCCTGAACATCGACCCGCAAAGGATAGAGGAGTACCTCGAGGACGGCGCCCGAAACGCCGTGGGCATCGTCCCCGTGCACCTCTACGGGCAGGCCTGCGACATGGACGCCATCACCGGCATCGCCAAAAAGCACAATCTTTTCGTCTTAGAGGACGCCGCCCAGGCCCTGGGGGGAGCCTGGGAGAAAAGAAGGCTCGCGGGCATCGGGGACGCGGGCGCCCTGAGCTTCTTTCCCACCAAGAACCTGGGATGCTTCGGGGACGGGGGGATGATCGCCACCGACGACGACAGGATAGCCGAGCTCGCGAGGATGCTCACCCAACACGGCGGAAAGGACAAGTACCGCTCCGAGCACCTGGGCTACAACTCCCGCCTGGACACCCTGCAGGCGGCGGTGCTTCTGGCCAAGCTCCCCAAACTCGAGGAGATGCTCGAAAGAAGGAGGAGGATCGCCGCCCTCTACCACCGGGGCCTGAAGGAGACCCCAGGCATCGCCACCCTCACCTGCCCCGCGAAAGCCCTCCCCACCTACAACCAGTACACCGTCCTGGTGGAAGGGGGAAAGAGAGACGGGCTGGCAGAGCGCCTTAAGCAGGCGGGCATAGCCACGGCGGTCTATTACCGCACCCCACTGCACGCCATGGAGGTGTTCGAGAACAGGTCCAAGACCCATGGGGATCTGGCGGAAGCGCAAAAAGCGGCCTCGCAGGCCCTCTCCCTGCCCATCGACCCCATGATGGAGGAGGCGGAGCTGGAGAGGGTCGTGGAAACGCTGAGGCGATGTATAGAGTCGTAAGCGGTACCGGTTATGGCTGCCGTAAAATATTTAGAAGAATAGAGGCGGAGAACAGAACGGCTTTCTTGAGTTGTGCTGGATGAGCAGATGGAGCGCGAGAGACCTTCGAGGCGATAGCTTGATATAAGGCCGGCGTGCGGACCGTGGTGACGTCCCGACGGTCGCGCGCTGTAGAACTACGCGAGAAAACGAGATATTTAGGTATGAATGATGAGAGGGTGGAGATGGGAGACGGAGCATGAAGAAGGTGCTTGTCACGGGCGGGGCCGGGTTCGTGGGCTCGAACCTGGTGCGCATGTTGAGCGAGGAATACGGATGCGAGGTCACCGTCCTCGACGATCTTTTCACCGGCAGGAAGGATTTTCTGGCCGGGATCGAACACGAGCTGATAGTAGGCTCCGTGCTGGATACAGACCTCCTGGAGGAATGCATGCGAGGAAAAGACGCCGTTTTTCACCTCGCGGCCCGTAATATAATCGTCTCCATCGAGAGGCCGCGCGAGGACATGGAGGTGAACATTGGAGGCACCTTCAACGTGCTTGAAACGGCGCTCAAATACGGCGTGGAAAAGGTCGTCTACGCCTCCACCTCCTCCATCTACGGAAACCCCAGGCACCTCCCCATATCCGAGGACGAGCCGCCCAGCTTCTTGAATTTCTACTCCGTGAGCAAGTACGCCGGCGAGTGTTACTGCCGGGCTTTCTACGAGGTATACGACCTCCCGGTGTGCGTGGTGCGCTATTCGAATGTTTATGGATACAACCAGAGCCCCGAGAACCCCTACTGCGGGGTAGTGGAAAAGTTCCTGGACAAGGCGCTGCAGGGTGAGCCCTTGCCGGTGCACGGCGACGGCGAGCAGACCCGGGACTTTACCTTCGTGGAGGACGCCTGCCGGGCGACGGTGCTGGCGGCTCTGAGCCCCAAGTCGCCGGGCGAGGTCTACAATGTCGGCACGGGCGTTGAGACCTCGGTGAACAAGCTGGCGTATACCATCCTCTCCCTCGTGGGCAAAGGCGGCGATATCGTCCGTATTGATCGCAGGGACATAGATAACATCCGCCGGCGCGTGCTCAATGTGGAGAAGGTGCGGCAACATCTGAAGTTCTTTACATCGCATACTCTGGAAATGGGTATAAAGAAAACGCTTGATTGGCACATAGGGCAAGCCCGGCCGGAAGAGTCCAGTTAGCTGAGGAGCACAAGAGGGCACCCGGCGATGGCAAAGATAGTCCACGTCGTAGGCGCACGACCGCAGTTCATTAAGTTCTCCGCCGTATCCAGGGTCCTGGCGCGAAGGACGGGAAGCTCGAAGGGCGACGGCCCGGGGCACCGCCACGTGCTCGTGCACACCGGCCAGCATTATGACTACGAGATGTCCATGATATTTTTCGAAGAGCTGGGCATCCCGGAACCCCATTGCCACCTCGGGGTAGGTTCTGGGACCCACGGCACGCAGATAGGAAGGCTTCTTGAAGCCCTCGAGGAATACCTGCTCAAAGACAGGCCGGATGCGGTGGTGGTCTATGGGGATACCAACACCACCCTGGCGGGCGCGCTTGCGGCCGCCCGCCTCAAGATGGCGGTGGCGCACGTGGAGGCGGGGCTCAGAAGCGGAGACCGTCGGATGCCCGAGGAGCAGAACCGCGTGCTTGCTGACCACCTCTCCTCCCTGCTATTCGCGCCTTGCAAGCACGCGGTTGAAAACCTGGCAAAGGAGGGGATTAGCCGCGCTCTGTTCGGCGGCGGTCTCGTCCCACTTGAGGGACCGTATGGTGGGCTTGAAGGCCTGACTATGAAAGGGCTCGTGGACGAGCCCTTGGTGGCCAACACAGGCGACATCATGTACGACTGCCTCCTGCATGCCTTAGAGATGTTGGAGGACGAGGAAGAAAGGTTGGGTCGCCTGGGGCTTGAACCAAGGACCTACGCCGTCCTCACCATACACCGCGAGGACACCGCGACACACAGGGAGAGGCTGGGGGAGATCATAGACTTCATCAACCAAGCCTCGGGCGGGGAGAAGGTGGTCTTCCCCATGCACCCCCGCATCAAGAAAGCCTACGCGGAAGCCGACAGAAAATTCGCAAATAACGTCATGCTCACGGATGCGGTGGGACACCTAGATATGGTGTCGCTGGTGAAGAACGCCAGGGTTCTCTTCACCGATTCCGGAGGCCTGCAGAAGGAAGCCTACTGGTTGCGCGTTCCCTGCGTGACCTTGAGGGAGAGCACGGAATGGACGGAAACGGTGGATTGTGGTTGGAACATCCTCTACCGGGACTACCGCGGAAAGCACGAGCCCGTCCCGGGCGAACCCCTGGCCTACGGGGACGGGCACACGGCGGAGCGGTTGCTGGCGCTCCTGGAGGCTCTTTTCTGACATGGTAACAGGCGTGAAAAAGAATCGTGCCTACCTACGCGTGCTCCATTGTCCCGTGAATATCGCGGGGCAAGCATGGGCGTACGCCAGGGCAGTAGAGGAGTGGGGCGCTTCGGCGAAGGTGGTGACCTTCGCGCGACATCCCTTCGGCTTTCCGGAGGACCGCTGCCTGGAAACCAAGGCCGTGAGGAGCAGGATCATAAGGTGGGCAAAATTGCGCGCCTTCTTTTTAGAGTCTTTGCGGGACTACGACGTGGTGCATTTTCACTTCGCCGCTTCCTTGCTGCCGGGATATAAGGATCTGAAGGTCTTCCGAGCCCTTGGTAAGCGCATGGTAATGAACTTCTGGGGAAGCGACGCCAGGCTGGGCAGGGAGACGGCGCGTCTAAACCCCTATTTCCGGCATATAGAGGGATACGAAAGAGACGATGCCTTGATAGCGGCAAGGCTAAGAAAAATAGCGCAGTATATCCCCGTGGCTATCGTGCCCGATCACGAGCTCTATGGTTACGTTTCCCCCTTTTTTCACAGGACGGTCGTGGTGCCGGCGGCGATTCCGACTCGTGAGATCGTGCCGGAATACCCGGATCCTGCACGTCGCCGTCCGCTCGTCGTCCACTGTCCGAGCAAGAGAAACCTGAAAGGATCCGGATTCCTGGAGGATGCCGTGAGAAGTCTAAAAAAAGATCATCAATTCGATTTCGTGCTTGCAGAGGGCAAGACCAACCAGGAGATTCGAAAACTGCTCGCCGCATCGGATCTTGTGGTGGACCAGCTTCTGCTGGGGGCGTATGGAGTGGTGGCGATTGAGGCAATGGCGCTGGGGAAGCCGGCGATATGCTACATCAGAGAGGACCTGGTGGAGAGATACCCGCCGGGCCTCCCGATCGTGAACGCCGGCCTTTACGATATCGAAAAAGCCTTACAAAGGCTGCTCCGCCAACCGAGTTTGCGGAGAGAACTGGGGATGGCGGGAAGGGAGTATGCCGAGCGCCAACACGATTCAAGGGTGGTAGGGAATATGCTTATGGAAATATACTTGAGCTTGTATTAGGGGAAAGTTCCCGATGCTGACCGGTGAGGTTGCTTGTAAAAGATTCTCGCGCGATAAAAGCCGTCCAGCGTCGGCAGACGTAACCAGCCTGAAGCGATGTCGCCATCAGGCCGGAAATCGCTCCACCGACCTTTTATGCGCCGGGATATCGATAACGGCATTGCCCATGCCCGAGATGGGGTGGCGCCTCGCGCGCATAGGGGAAGGAGAGGGAGGGCATGATGTGTGCTTATACATCCGCAATGGATGAAGCTCGGCAAATGGGCGGACTCAAGGTGTTGCATATCGCATCCTGGTATCCCTCGAGTGAGAGCCCCGTGGTGGGAACCTTTGTCAGGGAGCACGTTAAGGCCACGGCGCTGTACAGCCAGGTGGCCGTGGTTCATGGAGAGTCGAGAGGAGTGAGAGGAGGAAGGTTTCTGAGCATAGAGGAGAGCGAGGAAGACGGGATCCCTACCTTTAGGTTCAAGTACGCGTCGGTTAACGTCCCAGCCTTGGATCTTGTGTGTTACTGCATGGCGGTGCTGTCCGTTTTCCGCAAATTGTCTAGCGAGGGATTCAGGCCTGATATTATCCACGCCCACGTTTTCGTGGCCGGTTTGGCGGGCGTAGTGCTGGGAAGACTCTATGGCCTACCCGTGGTCATCACCGAACATTTCAGCGGGTTTCAACGCGGAGCCGCTTCCGGCATGAACCTCCGCATGGCAAGGTTCGCGTTCGAAAAAGCCGACCTAGTATGCCCGGTAAGCCATGACCTGCGCCGTCGCATCGAATCGCATGTGAAAGGCATGGAAAGCGTCGTCATACCCAATACCTTCGACCCCGTGATCTTCCACTACCGCGAAGGGAATGTAAGGGGCCACCACTCCCGTAAGCGGTTGCTTTTCGTGGGCCTCCTTAACAGTATAAAAGGATTGCCCTATCTCTTACGGGCGATAGGATTGCTAAAGGAGGAGCGGGATGACTTCGTCCTCGATATCATCGGGGATGGCCCCGAAAGGGAAAAAAGTGAGGCTCTGTCCAGGAAGCTGGGAGTGGACCACCTGGTGCGCTTCTGTGGGCTGAAACGGAAGGAGGAGGTCGCCGCGCTCATGCGGGACTCGGACATACTGGTCTTGCCAAGCATTTGGGAGCATTTGCCTTGCGTGGCGGTGGAGGCCATGGAGGGCACC
>JACVJD010000075.1 GCA_015711825.1 Candidatus Solincola daggyaiensis | reverse complement strand
GGTGTGGGGCGCTTTCTGGATGTAGTGGAGGTAAGTGCGGGACGAGGCGTCGTACTGGTAAGAGGCGGCGCATATGGTGGCCTTGTAGGCGATGTCGATGGATGTCGCCGCCGAGACCATGGCGCTACCCGGGGCCGTTTCACCCCCTTGCCCGCCCCCTCCGCTCTCCGTTTCACCCTCGTCCTCCGGACCGCCTTCACCCTCTTCCGCGGCGAAATAAAGCCCCGCGTCGGGGAGCTTGTTGAAGGCGTCCCCGTTCTCGGCCAGGTATTGCCGCAGCAGGGAGGTGCTGGTGTAGAGGTTATGGGGGGCGCGCCGCGAGCGTTCCCTCCAGAAATGCGCGGCGTCCTCGGTGATGTAGAGCAGCCCCGAGGCCTGCACCATGGATATCACCGCCGTGGAGCCGCCGCTGCATATGAGCAAGGGATCCAGAAAGAAGACGATGTCTATGTCCGAGGGGCGGGCGCTGCGCGTGGGGCCGATGGCCTGGGAGTCCTTGGAAAGATAGATGCAGATGAAACGGGTTACCCCACCTTCCACCAGCTCCTCATAGACGATGTCGGCGTCCACGATGCCGCTCTGGGGGCGCGCCTTGGGGTCGTTTTCCACCTTCACCGCCAGGGGGCGGCGGGTAACCAGGTCCCATGAGGTCACCACCTCTCCCGTGAGGGGATTCACGGGCGGCTTCTCCGGCTCGGGGGGAGGAGCCGCGGTTTCATCGGCCACCTTGGCGGCCTTGCAGCCCGCCAAGGAAGAGAGCAAGGCCGACGACAGCAGCAACGTCAGGGCGAAAAAAAGGTATTTCCGCATGCGTGACCCCTCTTTGGCGGCCATGGATCGCACTCCTTTCTTTGTCGCGTGCCCTTCCCTTTCGACCTTTTTAACGCGTCAGTTGTCGCACCGCTTCCTTTTGCCGGCGCGCGGGATACGGACGCCAGCCGGGTCATATCCATTGCCTCACCGCTAGTTTTTTCGTCTCCCGCCGCCGTCCTCCCTTTGTTCGCTGGGGCGGGCCAGGCGAGGGGCTGAAGTCGCGATCGATCTCATGCCGTTCCCGACCCGGGACGATGGCCGAGCTCATTTTAACCGTTTTCTGCACGACCCGTTTTGTATGACGGCACGGATCCGCGGTCGGTTCAGCCGTTCCGCTTTTTGTCGATGCGCGTCGCATGCCGCTCAGCGGGGGCGGGTTTCGAGCTTGAAAAGACGGGCGGCGTTCAACCCCATGATGCCGTCCGAGTGCGCGCTTCCCTCCAGGCCGGTGTGGGCGTCCGCCAGGGTGCGCCGGTATGGCAGCAAGGGATAGTCGGTGGCGAAAAGGATCCTTTCCCGGCAGCCCGTTTCGGCGGCCAGGCGGTAGATGTCGCTGCGGTAAAGGAAGGGGGATGCGGCGGCGTCGTAATAGACGTTGCGGCAGGCCTCCGCCACCTCTGGCATCAGTTCGTAGAAAGGGAGGCCTCCGCCCCAGTGGGGCAGTATGAGCTTCAGACAAGGGAAGGACTTGATGAAGCGGTATATCTTTTCCGGCGTCACCGGCCCCTTGCCGGGATAATCGTGCCCCACCGGCTCGTTCACGTGGATCATGAGCGGCACGTCGAAGGATAGGGCGAGCTCCACCATGGGCCGCATCACCTCCTCGTCACAGGGGTCGAAGCCCTGGGGCTGGGCGTGCAGCTCGCCGATCCCCATGGCGCCGGCTTCCAGGCAGCGCCGGGCCTCCTCCGCCGCCCTTTTTCCGAAGCGAGGATTGGTGACGGCGAAGGGCAGGAAACGGCCGGGGTTGCTTGCCGCCACCTCCAGGAGGTAGGCGTTGTTCTCGGCGCAACGCTCCAGGGTCATCCACGGGAAAGGGCAGAGCACGGCCATGTCCACCCCGCAGGCGTCCATCTCCGCCAGCATCTCAACCGGGCTTGCCATGCGCGCCCCGCCGTGCGCGAACATGAGAGCGAAGGCGACCTCGGACTCGCCCACCCCTTGTGGGCGCTCCCTGGCGGAGGGCTGGAACATATGGGCGTGCGCATCCAGGACGAGGGTCATCCCGCCACCGCCTTGACTCCTTGTGCCGGCGCCGGCCGGCCATCCCGCTCGCCGGCGGGGTTGTGGGGGCGCTTTGATGCTCGCCGGCGTCGATACGCCTTATAATATCAAAAACACGCGAAACGGCCCGCCGGCGAGAGTGAAAGGGGGAGTATGGGAATAGCAATATTTACCATCCTCTTGGTGCTGGTGGTGTTTCTCGCCCTCTTCGCCCTCTACCTCCTGGCGCGCATACTGAAGATCTACGCGAGGGCGCGAAGGCTGGATACCATGCGCGGCTACGAGACCATACTCTACGCCGCCCTGCAGAAGCTCACCCCCGAGAAGACCATGGAGACGCTGATCCCCGACCCCGACCGCAAGGCGCTGGAGGAGGTTCTGCTGCGCATGGGGGATGAGGGACCGGAGGGTTTAAAGGAGAAGGTCATCGCCCTATACGGACTCGCGGGCTTCCGGGACATGAGGACGCGGCATCTCCACTCGCGCCGCAAGTCGAGGCGAAGCGACGCAGCGCGGCGGCTGGGGAGGATCGGTGACCCCGGCTGCGTGGCGGATTTGAAGGACCTGCTCGCGGACGCCCATAAGGAGGTCAGGGAGGCGGCCCTCTTCGCCTTGGGAAGGATCGGGACCAGGGAGGCGCTCGAGGCCATGCTGGACGGGCTCGATGCGGGTGGACGCTGGTGCGAGGAAAAGGTGGCCGAGGCGGTGGAGGAGGCGGGGGACGAATCCCGCGCCGTCCTCGGGGAGTTGCTGCGAAGCGGCGACCCGCGGCACCGCGCCTTCGCGGCCGAGGCGCTAGGGGGAGTAGGAGGAGAGGAGGAAGCGGCGTGGCTTGAGAAAGCCCTCGGCGACGAGCAGGTTGACGTGAGGGCGCGCGCCGCGGCCTCCCTGGGGAAAATGGCGAGGGCGGCGTCCCGCCCCGTCCTGGCGGCGGCCTTGGGCGACCCCGCCTGGGAAGTCCGGGCGCAGGCCGCCAAGGCCTTGGGCCGCATAGGCGCGGGCGAGGACGCTCCCCTGCTGGCGCGAGCCCTGCGAGACCCCGAATGGTGGGTCAGGAGCAACGCCGCGGGAGCGCTGCGCGAGTTGGGGGAGAAAGGTGAGGTTTTCCTGGTGGAGACCCTCTGGAGCGAGGACCGTTTCGCGCGCGAGGCGGCTGCGCAGGCCCTGGAGGAAAGCGGCGCGGTGGAGCGTATGGTGCGGGAGCTCGAGGAGGAAGAAGGCGCTGAGCGTGGGGAGCGCGTCATCCGGCGCCTGGTGGAAATAGGATGCGCGGCCACCATAACGCAGGTGGTCTCCGAACTCGGCCCCGGGCGGCTCAAGGACCGCCTGCGCGATCTCCTCGAGGGGACGTTACCCCCGGAGCTGCGGCGCGCGCCGGAGGATCACGCGCGCTCAGGGGCCGGAGAAGACGAGAAGGCGGACGAAGGCGCGTGTGGAGGCGGGACCGTGGCCGGGGAAGGAGAGGAGCGGGGGTAGGATGTCCCCGTACCATTTGCTGGCATACCTGGCAACAGCCTACTATGTCGCTCTATACTCAGTGCACCTCGTGCTCCTGCTCTTGGGCTACCGGGCCGCCCTGCGCTGGAAATATACCGGATACATAGAGGAGGCTCACCGGCTTTCCCGCAGCTCGCTGGTTCCCCCCGTCACTATCGCGGCGGACATCGATGCCATGGGGAACGATGTGGTTCGCTGGGTGGATCGCCTTCTCTCCCAACGTTTTCCCCAACTCGAGGTGCTGGTTCTCTGCCGCGACCCCGACGATCCCAGGGTGGGCCTTATGGTCAAAGACTATTACCTTCGCCGCGTTGACCGCGTATTCCGCAGGGTGCTGGATTCTCCGCTCCCGCAGATGGTATATCAGAGCGACGACCGGCGGCTCACCGTGGCGGTGGCCGGCGGGACGCGGGCAGGGAATCTCCTCAACCTGGCCCTCAACCTCGCGCGTTACCCTCTTTTCGGGGTGGCCGACCGTTGCTCTCTCTTGGTCGAGGACGCTCTTCTCCGCATGGTCAGGCCATTGATGGAGGCGGAGGAAAGCGTTCCCGCCGTCATGGGGGTGGAGGTACCGCTGGAATCGGAGGAGGAAGGCCTGCTGCCCCCTCGACGCATCACCAGGTTCTCCCTCATGGAGTCGTTGCGCACGCAGCTCGGATACATGGCGGGCGCTCCCTACCTAGGCGGGCCGGTCTTCGCCTGCGGCTCCTTTGTCCTTTACCGCAAGGAGGGGCTTTTCTCCGCGGGGGGGTTTCTGGAGGGACCCCCGGTCCTGGAAGCGGAGATGGACATGACGCTGCGCCTGCACAGGCTCATGCTGCACAGCGGGAAGCGTTACCGTTTCGTCTTCCTTCCTCAGTCGGTTGCCAGGAAAAGCTTCCCGCGCACTTGGAGAGAACACGTCCAGGAGATCAGGGAGAGAAAGCGGGGGATGAGGTCGTCCCTTGCGGCCCACAAAGATATGTTCATGCGGCGGCGTTACGGGTTTCTGGGTCTGGCCCACCTTCCGCTGTTCTGGCTTTTCGTCAACCTCGCTCCGGCAATCGGGTTCGCGTCCTTCGCCCTCTCACTGCTTTTCGTGGCCTTGGGCCTGGTGGGGTGGCCGGTTCTGGCGCTGTTTCTGGCGGCCTTCGCCCTCTATCCCGCCCTGCTGGGGGTGCTGGCGGTGGCCATCGCACGACGGGAGCTGGGGCTCCTGCGCGGCCAGGGGGCGCTTCTTTACGGCTACGCTTTTTTCTCCCAACTCTGGTTCCGGCAACTCTCCTCCCTGGTGGCCCTGGCCGTCGGGCGCCGAAGATAGAGGGTGGTCGCTGCGCGGGAATAATATAGTAATTATTACCAAAGAGATGGATGGCGAGAGGCGCGCTCTTTACGGTATGGACCGTTCGCCCTTGGGGAAGGCGGAATGCGATGGCTGACGGATGCAAAGGGGCGATGCCCATCTTCCCGGCAAGCCCCACCAAGGAGCCATAGATGAGGCAGCGCATGGTACGGCAGCCGGGCTACGAAAAGGTGAGCGGGGCCTGCGGGAAAGGCGCCGCATGCGGAGGCAGGCGGCGCCCATGGGTCGGCGGCCGGCTTTACCCGGCCTTCAGCCTCCTATGCCTGCTCTGGCTCGCCCTGCGCAGCGGACGCAAGCCCTCACGCTTGCGTTACCCGTGCCAGCAGGCGGCCGCGCTTCACTCCTCCTGGATAATTGCGGCGATAGGCGCGGGGCTGACGCGCTTGGCTTGGAGCAGGGGGGTCAGGCGCCGTCCGGCGGTCCTTTCCGCCCTGGTCCTGGTCGCTTTCCTCTGCCTGCTCCCAGGCGGCGGAGCGGGATTCGAGGCTCTGGGCCGCGAGGTGCCCGATCTCGAGGGGGCCAGGATGCGCGCGGCGTCGCTCGTGCCCCGTGCCTGGAGGGGCGAGGCGGCGGACGGTTCCCATGACCTTTTCGTGGTGAGCAAGGTGCCCGCGCCGGTGCCGGGCAGCCCCACGCATGCCGGGGTGGACGCCCTCATCCGTTTCATGCACGAAGGCGGCCTCTCCTTTTACCGCAGTATGGCCGATTATCCCGGGGCGGGGCCGGACGGCATCATCTCTCCCGACGACGTGGTGCTCATCAAGGTCAACGCGGCATGGGACCAGCGCGGCATGACCAACACCGACGTGGTGCGGGGGTTGATCTCCGCCGTTTTGCGCCATCCCGACGGCTTCACCGGCGAGGTGGTGCTGGTGGAGAACTGCGAGGGCGGCCCCGATTACGACCAGGTCCGCAACAACGCCGAGGACCCGTCCCAGTCCTTCCAGGCGGTGGTGGATTCATACGCGGACCCGGCGAGGGTATCCGCCTCCAGCTGGTGGTCTTTCACCGACAACGCGGTGTACGAGTTCGACTCCGGCGATATGCGCCAGGGTTACGTGTTGCTGGGAGACAACGTCTCCTATCCCAAGTTCATCACCGGGCGCGGCACCTGCGTCTCGCTGCGCAACGGCGTTTGGACCGGCTCCGGATACGACAAGAGCAGGGTCAAGCTCATCAACGTCCCCGTGCTCAAGAGCCATAACGCCACCGGCGTGACCGCGGCCCTCAAGAATTTCATGGGCGTTCCCTCCGTTCACAAGACGGCGGACGTCCACGGCGACCTCATCTTTCGAGGGTTTATGGGCAGGACGATGAACGAGGTCGTTTACCCGGACCTCAACATCATCGACGCCATCTGGGTGAGTCCCGCGCATCCCGACGGCCCCGCCGGCCCGTATTCCAAGGCGGTACGGGCGAACCTCCTCCTGGCGGGGAAAGACCCCGTGGCCCTGGATTATTACGCCGGCAAGCACGTCCGTCCTCTATCCCCTCAGCGGTTACGGCAGGCACGACCCCGAAACCCCTTTCGGCGAGAGCACCAATCCCTACCATGACGGCACCCGCAACACCGGGTGTCCGTACAACGCCTTCCGCATCATGCTGGACAGCACCGCTTCCGTGCTCGCGCAGGGAGGCCACGACGTTACCCTGGACCCGTCGCGCATGAGCGTGCACGTGCGGGATCTCGCGGCGGGGCTTCGATGGGACGGAGGCCACTGCGTCACCGGGGTGACCGCGCCGCATAGGGAGTGGCATTTCGCCGAGGGCACCACCCGGGAGGGCTTCGAGGAGTGGCTGTGCCTGCAGAACCCCCAGGAGCACGCCGTGCGCGCCGACCTCTCCTTCATGACCGCGGAGGGCGAGGTCATCCCCCACGCCGTGGAGCTCGCCCCCCGCTCCCGCTCCACCCTGCATGTCAACCATCTCCTCGGCCCCGGCAAGGACGTCTCGGTGTCGGTGCGCGCCGCCTCCCCCATCGTGTGCGAGCGCCCCATGTACTTTCAACGCTAGCTCCCCACGACTTCTTGGGATCAGGCCCGGACTCGGTACCGTGCCGCCGCACAAGGAGGGAAGCGGGCTTGATCGCCAGTTGGTGGAACTGCATACCTCCACCCACGGAAAGGCCGTGGGGGAGAAGGAGGTAGATAGCTTGACGGACGGGTTGGCGGAATGGCGCGGCATGAGCGCCGCCACGCTTTCCCGCCGCCGCGAGGCCTAGGAAAAGACACGCGCCCTCTTTGCCCTTGGCCCGCTTGGCCGGTCGGGCTAGGCTTAGAGAGCGTGCGCAACCAGGTGGCGGCCGCCCGTGAAACGGTGTTGCTGTTCCCATGGATAATGGGCAAGCCCGGCGTCGTGACGGCTATGGACATGCTGGTCCCGCGGGTTAAGATGTTTGCGAAGGCTTGTGAACGGTGGAAGGGGGCTCCGGCGCCCGGAAAGGGGGGATCGGCCGTGGATGATGAGCGTCCCTATTGGAACATGGAGGTGGAGCCTAAGCTCAACTCCCCGGAGATGCGGGAGATCCAGCTCGCGAAGCTGAAGGCGTTTCTGCGACGGCTCTATGAGCGCGCACCATTCTACAGGCGGAAATTCGACCAGTGGGGGGTGGCGCCGGATAAGATCGCCAGCCTGGAGGACTTCGCCAAGGCCGTCCCCCTCTTCGACAAGGAGGGCCTGAGGGCCATGGTGTTGGAGTATGGAGGCGACATCCTGGCGGTGCTGGACCAGATCATGCCGGTGCGGGTGGATGACCTCAACATCATGGCCACCACCACCGGCACCACCGGCGTGCCAACCCCCTACCCCATGACCTGGCATGACATGGTGGAGGTATGGGGAGAGGCCATGGTGCGCGGTATGTGGAGGGCGGGGGTGCGCTCCCACGACCGCATCCTCTTTTGCTTCGCCCTCTCCATGGTCATCGCGGGCATCCCCACCATGATGGGCTGCCATCGTCTCGGGGCCATGGCCATCCCGGTGGGGGCGGAGGCCGGTACCGACCGCATCCTGCTCATGCAGACCCTTTTCCGCGGTACCGTATATTCCGGCACCCCCTCACTGGCCGAGTACCTCATAGAGAAGTGCCGGGAGCAGGGGCGCGACCCCAAGGACCTGGGTCTGCGCATTCTCACCTGCGGAGGTGAGCCCGGGGCGGGTATACCCGAGGTGCGCAGGAGGCTGGAGGAGGCCTATGGAGCCAGGCTCTTCGACGCCGGGGCGGGATTCGGCTTCTCCTGTGACCACCCCGAGTACCAGGGCATGCACTGGACCGCCGACGACCTCGCCCTCTACGAGCTGGTGGACCCGGAGACCAAGGAGTCCGTCCCCCTGGAGGACGGGGCGGAGGGAGAGGCCATCTTCACCGCCATGGAGGGGGAGGGCATGGCCTGGCTGAGGACCAGCCTGGGCGACATCCACCAGGTCTTCACCTCCCCCTGCCCCTGCGGGAAAACGGGCTTCCGCTACAAGGTGGTGGGGCGCACCGACGACATGCTCAAGGTGAAGGGGGTCATCGTCTATCCCGCCGTGGTGGAGGGGGTGGTATCGTCTTTCGTGCCCCGGGTAACGGGGGAGTTCCGCATCGTGCTCACCGAGAAGCCGCCGCGGGTGGTGCCGCCGCTTAAGGTGAAGATCGAGCGCGGCGAGGACTATCCCGCCGAAAAGCTGCCGGAGCTGGAAAGAGAGATGCAGGCGGCCTTCCACATCAAGGCCAAGTTCACCCCGGAGATCATCTGGGCGGAGCCGGGCGAGCTGGAGCGCTCCACCTACAAAGGCCAGGTCTTCGAGAAGCTCTACGAACAGCAGTAAGGGGACGCCATGCCTCGCATGGCCATCATCGCCGGCGCCGGGGACATGGCGTGGGTGGCGGCGAGAAGCTCCCTCTCCTGGATGGATGCTCGATAAGGGGGGCGGCTCCGAGAGCGGCGCGCCCTCCGAAACGCTTATCGATGCATCGCGTCGCGTGTGCCTTGGGCCGTTTGGTTCCCGGACGGTGTCGCGTCCGCGCGCCGTCGCTGAATGCCCGCGGGATGCGAGAGAGGCGGGTATAGGTCTGCGTTAGATCGGAAAGCGCCGTCTGGCGCCCATGGATTCTCGCGGCGTTCCCCAATACCCAAGATCATGGGCCTGGCTCGTTGCCTCCCGCCTTAACCGATTCTTTACAAATCCTTTAAGCCGGCATAACGCGCCCAGGCGATACTTGAAGGCGGAAGGAGGTGGTTATGGTGAAAGGAAAGCGCAAGAAGTTGGTCCTGTTCTCTCTGACCGCGTTGATGGTGATGGCGCTCTTGTGCCCCGCTTCCGTTGCCGCGCTGGCACAGGGGGAAAACATGGAGGGACAGGCGCAACGGCAAACCGAAGGCGAGAGGAGGCAGGAGATACCGCCGGAACTGCAGGAGAAAGTGCGCGAGCTCAGGGAGGCGCTGAGGGAACTCAAACAGGCCCTTGCGCCCATCATGAAGAGCATCCGGGGTTACGTGCGCGAGAACCGCTCCTCCTGGACGGGCCAGCAGGAGAACTGGCGCGAGGGCAAGGCGCGGAGGCGGGAGTTCGCGCAAGGCCTGCGTGAGCAACTGGGCCCGCTCAAGCTGGTCATGGAGGTCACCAAGGCCGCAAGGGAGGCGGTGCGGGCGGAGCTCAAGGCCGCGTGGGATGCCTGGAATGAAGGCGACGCCCAGGGAGCGGTGGAGCGCATCGACCAGGCGTTGGCAAAGATCGAGGAGATGAAGACGGCGGTCAACGAGGCCATGAATTCCGAATGAGCTACCGGTAGGTCGGCTTTACCTTCGAGGGATTTCATGGTTGTAGGCGCGGTTTTCGGCCTGGTATTTACCGCTCCCCCCTCGACGACCAAGAGCCGCAAAGGAAGGGCGCGAGAAAGCGCGGCCGGGATGTTTCGAACCGCCGGCACCGGTGAGGGAGGAGGTCCTCCAACCCCCCCGGAGGCCCTCCCCCCGGTGATCCGGCAAGACGCGAAAGGCGGATACGAGATGAAGGCGGCAATTAGGTCCTGGTGGAGGCGCCAGGACATCTTCGATGTCATGGCCGTCGTTTTCATGTTCGTGTGCGCGGCATTGATCCTGGCCAACCTCTCTATGTTCCCCGTTTACCTCGACATTCCCTACCACATGGCGGTTACGCGAGGGTTCCGAGAGGCCGGCGGCGTCGTCACCTGGGATTTCTGGGATGCCGTCCCCGCGGGGCGCCCGCATATATACCCTCCCCTGCTTCACGTGGCCATGTCCATGCTCGAGGACGTCGGTTTTGGCGTGGAGGCGGTCGCCACGCTGGCGTGCGTGATCATGTTTCCCCTCATCCTGGTTTCCATGTGGTGGGCGATGCGCAAGCTGTTCGGGCCGCGGGCGGCTTTCTATTCCCTCGTCCTCCTGGCGGTTCCCTACGCCTTTTTCTACCAGGCCGGCATCACCATCGCCGCCTCCCTGGTGCTGGTGCTTACCCCCCTGTTGTTCCTGGCCCTGGAGAAGAGCCGCAAGGTGGCCGCCGCCCTTCTCCTGGCCCTGTGCCTTTACTCGCATCTTGTCCTCGGCCACCTCACGGCCCTGGCGCTATTCGTTTACATGCTGCACCGCCGCGATTACTGGAAGAGAATAACCGGCGTTCTGGTCGCCGCTTACCTCCTTTACCTGCCATGGGGGATAGTGGTGCTCTCCAACCTCGACAGTTTCTCCGTATCGGAGCCCGGGATGGGCAACGACTTCTCTCTGCACGTCTTCCTATGGGGGCTGGCGGCGGCCGGGGTGGTGACATGTTACCTGCGTCGCAGGCAGTATTTCCTTCTCCCCGCCTATATCATCTCCATGGTTCCCATCGCTTTCTTCTACCCCCATCGCTTCTGGGAAGGCCATGTCTTCCTGCCCCTGGCCATGCTGGGGGGCGTGGCCCTGGACCGTTTCCATGCCTTCCTGCGCCGGCGCCTCTCCGGCAGCGAGCGCATCGGAGCTTCGGCGGGAGCTGTGGCGGGCGCGGCACTGGCGTTGCTACTGGCGGCGGTGTTTTTCGCCGACCCGGTGATCGCGTCGCCCGGGGGCGCGCGAGGAACGGGGATGCAGCCCGGCGGACCGGGGCATGGGGGTTCGGTCCCCCGTCCGAGTACGGGAGGACCCCTCGACGTTTACGAAGGCCCCAATCCCCTCGCCCCGATACCGTATCCGCCGCAAGCGCAAAACGGCATGGGCGGACCCAACGGAGACGAATACCACCCCCCCCTCCCCCCTCCCGGCGCCGGCCTTGCTCCATACCCTTACGCTCCGCTTGCGGAATACGGAACCAGCGACCCGGGCGCCGACGGCTATTTCCCCCCGCCTCCTCCCGGGGCCGCGGGCGGGCCCCCGCCTATGCAGAGGGAAGGAAGCTCCCCCCTCCCGAGGCAACGCATCGCGCGCCTTAAGAAACTCGTGCAGAGCTCGGCCACCGTCAGGCTGCAGCCCACCACCTTCCTGGTGCTGTCGGGGTTGGAGGAGCGGCCGCAGCCCATGCCGGCCCAGGGTATGGAGGTGTTCGGGGACGAGAACATGGAGCTCATGCGCGCCGTGGAGGAGAACAGCGAGCCCGGCGATGCCGTGTTGGTCGGCGAGGGCAGGCTGGGAGATCTCATATATGCCTTGACCGGGCGGTACGTGACCCAGGGCATGTTTCATGAGGTGCAGCCCGAGCAGCAGGCCGATCCTCGCGAGGACGTTTCCCTTGCGGTGATAAACGCCGGCCCCCGCGCCCTCTACCATTACGCGGGCGACGGGAGCGCGCGCCTGCCGATAGGGGGATGGTCGGAGGTGGAGAGGGTTGGGGGATACGTGATCCTGGCAGGCCATGAAGAGGGGGGGAGCGAGGTGTCGGCCGCCTCCGCCGCCGTTCCTCTCTGGGCGGCTTATGCGCTGGTCCTGGCCGCGGTGGCCGCGATCCTCTTGGATCTCTTCGTGGTGAGAGCCAGGCGAAAGGGGCCCGATCCCCTCCTTCATCCCCCCGATGGAGGCTCTCAGGATGGCGGGAGCGATGGCTCAGGGCCCGTGCTGGCGCTGTTGCCGGCCCGCAACGAGGAGGAGAACATCGCGTCGGTGGTGAAGGAAATCGATTCCCTGTGTCCCGGACTGGACATCCTCGTGGTCGACGATGCATCCGGCGACTGCACGGGCGCGAGGGCGCTGGCGGAGGGGGCCATGGTCATGCGCCTGGAGCGCAACCTGGGGGTAGGAGAGGCGGAGAGGCGCGGACTGGCATTCGCCCTTGCGCGTGGATATTCCTACGCGGTGAGGCTGGACGGAGACGGTCAGCACCCCGCCCGCCATATCCACGACTTGTTGCGGCCCCTGGAGCGAGAGGAGGCGGATGTGGTGGTGGGATCGAGGTTCTTGGCCGGGAGATGCCGGGCCTGTGATATCTCCATGCCCCGCCGGTTGGGCATATCCTATCTCAGGGCGTTGATGCGCCGCCGTACAGGCATCTTTTTCACCGACCCCACCTCCGGATTTCGCGCCTATTCGCGCGCCGCCATGCGCGTGCTGGTGGAGGTAAAGCCGCGCAGGTATCCCGAGGCGAGCGACCTGCTCACCCTCTGCGCTCACGGCTTTAGGTTAAGAGAACTGGCGGTGGAGATGAGGCCGCGCGCGGGCGGGAAGTCCTCCATCGGAGCGTTCAGGGGCATGCGTATGCTGGCGGAGGCGACCGTCGACCTGGCGCGGTTCCGGCCCCGGGGAAGGCGGCAACCTGGAGCCGACCTTGCCGTCAGCGGTCTGCTGGCATGCGAGACGAGGGATTAAGGCCTCCGAAAGCCCCATAGCCGTTCAGGCGTCAGGACCATCCATCCCCCAGACGGCGATCGCCAAAAGGATTGTAATGGTCCCTCCTTGCCGCCGTTCTTATCTGCGTGAGGATGGAACCGACCGCATCTTAAGCGGCGTACTCGGCGCGTCGATGATGTAGGTATCGGTGAAAGCGAGCGTAGGCCCGGGGCCGGAAAGCAGGGCAGGCTTTCCGTCTCATGCAATGCGAAGGAGGTTGCTGCGAGATGAATGGAAAAAGGAGCTTTGCGGCCGTCCTGCCGGCCTTGGTCCTCGGCGTATTGCTATGCGCCATGGGCGCGGCGCCGGCGCCGGCGGAGGAGGAGGTAAAGGCCGCCTGCGGGACCAAGGGGTGGTATTTCGCCGAGGGCTATACCGGCGGCGACTTCGACACCTGGATCCTTATCCAGAACCCCAACCAGAGCAAAGCCACGGCCCACTGCCGCTTCTTCACCCCCGATGGCGAGCCCATCACCAAGGACATCGAGCTCAATGGCGAGACCAGGACCACGCTGTTCCTGAACACCATCCCCGGCCTGGAGAAAAAGGAGGTGGCGGCGGAGATAACCTGTGAAGGAGAAGGGGTCATAGCGGAGAGGGCCATGTACTTCAGCTACGATTCCGGGCAGGGGAAAAGGGCCGGAGGCCACGCCACCATCGGGGCCAGCTCTCCCAGCTGGAGCTGGTATCTGCCGGAGGGCTACACCGGCGGCGGTTTCGACACCTACCTTCTCCTCATGAACCCCAACGACCAGGACGCGGAGAACGTCCACGTCAAGCTCCTGAAGCCCCAGGACGGCAGGTATTACATGTTCAAGACCAGCGTCCCCTCCGGGCGCAGGAGGACCATCAAGCTTGACGACCTGGTGTGGACGGAGGGCCAGGAAAACTTCATCCCCGCCACCGGCGAGGGAGGAGGCTCTGAGCCCCGACAGGTGAGGTTCGACGACACCGACGTCTCCACCTGCGTGTTTTCCGACCAGCCCCTGGTGGCGGAGCGCGCCATGTATTTCGATTACTACGGCAAGGCGGGAGGCTCCAGCTCCATCGGCGCCACCGGCACCTCCCCGGAGTGGTACCTGCCGGAGGGATATACCGGCGGCGACTTCGACACCTGGGTTATGGCCATGAACCCCAGCGGGTACACCGTGGACATCACCTATACCTTCTATTCCAACGCCCCGGGGTTCGAGCCGGTGAGCGTGACCCACGCGGGAGTGCCCCCGTGGTCGCGCGACACCATCCATGTGGATGAGGTGCAGGGGCTGGAGGGCACCGACGTCTCCACCAAGGTCACTGCCACCCGTCCCGTGCAGCTCGCCTCCGCGGGGGAGGAGGACGGGGTCAAGAGGTACGCGGTGCTCTTCGGCATCGAGGACTATCCCGACGGGGAGGACCTTAAATACTCCGTGGACGACATGTACGATATCAAGCACCGGCTGGCGGACCTCGGCGGCTTCACCTATTTCTACTACGAGGGCGAGAACGCCTGCCTGGAGAACTTCCAGCACAAGA
>JACVJD010000074.1 GCA_015711825.1 Candidatus Solincola daggyaiensis | reverse complement strand
AGCCCGACATACACTCTACTCATGAGACGCCTCCTTTCAGTTAGGAGCCGATACTACCTACCTAATTGTTCGGAGGCGTCCGTTCATTATCATTCCAGGTCTTGAAGCTTGAAATTCCTGCCATATACTGGAAGTTAGCCGGCGGCCGGCCATAAGGCGCCTCGCTCGCGTCCGCGCCCGCGGCGGTTGCGAGGCGGCGCCCGCGGCTCGATGCGGCCGCCTGGCGCGGGCACGACTGCGAGATCGACTTCCCGTCCGGCCCGCGAGAGGGAATAATGAGGATGGCCGCTCGCGGCGGCAACCGACAGATACCGACCGGTGGTGAAGGAAGGGAGGACCGGGATGGGCTGGGAGTCCGACCTCAGGCAGGCTATCAGCGAGGGCGACGAGGTGAGGGCGGACGAGGTCGCCGCCCGCGCCCTGGAGGAGGGGGCCTCCCCCAAGGAGGTCCTGGAAAAGGGAGCGGTGCCCGGTATCTACGAGGCCGGCAGGATGTGGCAGGAGGGGACTTACTTCCTCCCCGACATCATCCTGGCCACCGAGGCCTATAAGGAAGTGATGAAACGCATCGAGCCCCTGCTCGCGAGCGGAGACCTCTCCTACAAGGGCAAGGTGGTCATAGGCTCGGTGGAGGGCGACGCCCACGACATCGGCAAGAACATCGTCGTCGCCCTGCTGCGCAGCGCCTCCTACCAGGTGGTGGACCTGGGGGTGGACGTCCCCCTGCCGCGCTTCGTGAAACAGGCGCGCGAGCTGGGGGCGGAGGTGCTGGGCATGGGAGCCTACATGACCACCACCATGCGCGGCATGGCCGAGGTGGTGCGCCTGCTTGAAGAAGACGGGCTGAGGGGCGGGATCAAGGTCATCGTGGGCGGGGCTGCGGTCACCCGCGAGTACGCCGAGAGCATCGGCGCCGACGGCTACGCGGACAACGCCGCCGAGGCGGTGGAGCTGGTGGACCGGCTGCTGGGGGCGGTTTAGATGACGTCCCTCGGGATGCTCAAGACCCAGCTCAAGGTGATGCTCAAGCTCAACAAGGCCATCGCCTACTCGCGCGGCCTGCGCCTCGGCGGCCTGGACGGGTACGAACGCCTCATCGCGGGCATCTACGGAACCCCCGACCGCGTGCCGGTCATCGCCCAGCCCTATACCTACGCCATGGGCATGCACGGCCTGTCGGCCAGGACCTTCTTCAGCGAACCCAAGCCCTTCATCCACGCCTCCAGCAACTTCGCCCGTTACTTCGGGATCGATTTCTGGTCGCCGGTCTTCGACTTCTACAACATCGAGCTGGAGGCCCTGGGGCAGAGGCTCATCTGGCGCGACCACAGCGAGCCCGACGTGGACACCTCCGACCCCCTGATCAAGGGCGAGGGCGACCTCGCGCGCCTGCGCCCTCCGCGGCCGGGCCTGGACGGGCGCATGCCCTACGTGCTGGAATCCTACAAACGCTACCTGGAGCTCATGGGAGTGCCGCCCATGGCCTATACCTGCTCCCCTTTCACCATGGCCGTGCTCGTCCGCGGCTATGTCAATTTCATACGGGACATGCGGCGCAACCCCGCCTTTGCCCACCGCCTCCTGGAGTTCCTGAGCATGGAGGTGGCGGTGCCGTGGATCGACAGGATCGTGGAGGTGGCCAACCCCTCCATCGTCACCATGTCCGACGCCTGGGCATCGCAGCCCAACGTCACCACGGACATGGTGCGGGAGTTCTGCCTCCCCTATATCGAGAAGGTCGTCCGCGCCACCAACTCCCCTCTGCGCACGGTGCTGGACACGGCGAGCTGGGGAGAGCGCGCGGTGGCGGATCCCCGCGAGGTGCTGGACCTGAAGATGGACATGATGACCAGGGGCAACGGGCTCAAGGCCCTGCGCCCCTTCTTCCTGCTGGTATGGAACGATGATTACGAGGAAGTGGGGATCCCCCTGGTGAGGAGCTACGCGGAGGAAAAGAAGGTGGCTCTCCTGCTCAACGTGAGGCCCGACCTCATCGAGGAGGGACCTCCCGAGGCGGTGGCGGAGAAGGTGCGCGAGCTGATACGGGAGGGGGCGGGCAAGGGCAGGTTCGTGCTGCTCATCAACCTGGTGCCCATCGGCGCCCCGGTGGAGCACGTGCACGCGGCGGTGGCGGCGGCAAGGCAGTTCGGCGCCTACCCCATCGCCCCCGACCTGGACGGCCAAGCCTTCCGCATGCCGCAGTTCGCGCCCTTCGCGGAGTGGATGAGGAAGGAAGGCTTGCCGGTCTGACGCGTGCCATCGACGGCCCGCATCGCGAAAGCGATCGCGCCGCGCAGGGCAAGCGAGCGTGCCCCTAGGCGCGGCGCACGTACACCCGGTACACGCGCTCGCCGCCGGACTTGAAGCACTCGCCGCAGCCCGGGGCGGCCTCCGCCTCCAGCTCCTCAAGCAGGCACTCGAACCCCAGCTCCACGTACTCGTCCAGGACCCGCTTGAGATGGTCGCCGGCGGAGACCACCGCCTCCCTCCAGCCGCCCTGCTCGACCTCCGCGCGATCTCGCATCTGCCGGCAGCGCGGCGGGAAGTTCACCTTGCCGTTCGTCTCAGCGTCCAGCTTCCGACCTCCACTTGCGCCGATCGCTCCTGTCTTTACGAATCCATATTAATCCATGTCGGCAGAGCATCCATTACGCCCTTTCGCACGTGCCTGGGAAAGATAAGGGAGTTCCCGAGGCTCCGTTTATCCGCCCCGGGCCGAAGGCGACAGGGCGTCTTGGAATCGAGATGACGTGAAGCCGCGATATGCAGGATCATCCCAAGACTGTATTGGTAATACTTGGATTATTCTTGTTTTCAACTCTTCTCTATCAGCCTCTCGAGGACTGACCCCCCCGCCTTCCGGATATGGGCTCTCCCCCTCACGCAGATAGCCGGCTCCGTCCCAAAGCCTGCAGCGGCCCCGGAAATGAGACGAGGCCTGACCCCATGTCCAGACATGAAACGAGGCCTGACCCCCATGTCTGAGACCCCCATGTCTGGAGGACCCCTGTGTCTGGGTTAGGGGGAGTAGCCGATGCTGTCGTGGGCCCAGACCCGGCCGGGGCCGTACATGGCCCGCTCGCAGATCACCTGGCCTGTGGCCTCCACCTTGGTGGAGAGGTTCCAGTCGGTTATGTGCTCGCCCAGGTTGAAGGAGCGGCGCGATCCCGCCGCTATCTCCTGGTCCTGGAGGTTCTCCGGCCTCTGCTCGCCCGAGGAGGTCTGCAGGACGAGGTCCACCGTGACCGGGGAGCTGCCGGGGTTCTGCACCAGCACCCAGGTCTCCATGCCCCCCTCCGTGCAGCCCTCGGCGAGATACCAGACGGCGGGTTCCACCGTGAAGCCCCCGGGCAGGGCTCCGCTCTGGCCGTCCGCGTTGATCACCACCACGTCCCAGGCGCCGGGCTGCGCGCCCGCCAGGTCGAAGGAGCAGGTGATACTGACGCCGGAGACCACGGTCACGTCCGTGGCCGCGATATCCGGCAGGCCGGCTCTCCTCAGGGACACCGCCGCCCCATAGCAGAAGCCGCTGCCGGCGAGGTCGGTGATATGGACCGCACCGGCGTTGGCGCCCGAGGAAGGAGTGATGGAGGTGACGGTGGGCGGGGAAGCGAAGACGGCGAGATGGGGATGGCGTTCCACCTCCGGTCCCAGCTCCTCGAAGTCTCCCCCGGCTAAGACGTACGTATCGGAGGCGGCGAGGGCGTAGACGTAGTTATAAGCGCTGGGGTTCCAGGCAGTGGCGGCGCCGGGGGAGGTGCTCACCGCTCCCATGTACCCGCGAGGCTGGCCGCCGATGGTATTGAGGTTTCCCCCGACGTAAAGGGTCTCGCCGGACAGGGCGAGGGTATATACGACGCCGCCCGCGCCGGGATTCCAGGCGGTGGCGTTGTTGGTGTTCAGGCCGGTGTCCAGGGCGGCGATGCTGCTGCGGGACTTGCCGCCGATGGTGGTGAAGGCTCCTCCGGCGTAGATGATGGTCCCGGAGGGGACAAGGGAATTGACACTGGCGTCCGCTCCCGGATTCCAGGCGGTGGCAGTGCCGTTAGTGTTGTTGAAGGCGGCGATATGGCTCCTGGCCTGAGGAATGGTCGACTGGTTCACGGTGGTGAAGGCTCCCCCGGCGTAGACGGTGGAGCCGGAGAGGGCAAGGGAATAGACGGAGCCATTCGCGTCGGGGTTCCAGGCGGTGGCGCTATTGAAAGCGGCGAGGCGGTTGCGAGTCCGCGGGGTGGTCCCCTGGTTCACGGAGATGAACTCCCCCCCGGCATAGACGGTGTTGCCGGAGCGGGCCAGGGCATAGACGGTGTTCTCCACGTCGGGGTTCCAGGCGGTGGCGGCGCCGGTGGCGCTATTGAAAGCGGCGAGGCGGTTGCGAGTCCGCGGGGTGGTCCCCTGGTTCACGGAGATGAACTCCCCCCGGCATAGACGGTGTTGCCGGAGCGGGCCAGGGCATAGACGGTGTTCTCCACGTCGGGGTTCCAGGCCGTGGCCTGGCCGAAAGCGGGTGAAGCGGGGTCGGTATCGATGGCCGCGATGTAGTTGCGCGCCTTGCCCCCGATGGAGGAGAACCCACCCCCCGCATACACGGTGGAGCCGGAGACGGCCAGGGCCCATACGTTGCCCCCCGCGCAAGGGTCCCAGGCGGTGGCGGCGCCGGTGGAGGCGCTAATAGCCGCGATGCGCCTGCGGGGCGCGCCGCCGGCGGCTGAGAACTCTCCCCCCGCGTACACGGTAGAGCCGGAGAGGGTCAGCGCCCATACGTTGCCGTCCGCGCCCGGGTTCCAGGCGGTGGCGGCGCCGGTGGTGCTGTTGAAGGCGGCGAGGCGGTTGCGTGTCTGCGGCGTGGTCCCCTGGTTCACGGTGGTGAAAAAACCTCCGGCGTAAACGGTGGAGCCGGAGAGGGACAGGGCCATGATGTTGCCGCTGGCGTCGGGGTTCCAGGCGGTGGCGTTGTTGGTGTTGATGGTGGCGTCCAGGGCCGCGCCGTGGTTGCGGGCCTGGCCTCCGATGTTGGTGAAGGCCCCCCCGGCATAGACGGTGGTGCCGGATACGGCGAGCGCGAACACGGTGTTGTTCGCGCCGGGGTTCCAGTCGGTGGCCTTTCCGTAGTTTGCCGAGGCGGGGTCGGCGTCGATGGCCGCGATGCGGCCGCGGGCCTTGCCTCCGATGTTGGTGAAGGCCCCCCCGGCATAGACGGTGGCTCCGGATACGGCCAGGGCCCATACGTTGTCGTACGCATCGGGGTTCCAGGCGCTGGCGGCGCCGGTGGACGCATTGAGGGCGGCGATGCGGTTACGGTCCTGGCCGCCGATGCTGGTGAAAACCCCTCCCGCGTATAAGGTAGAGCCGGAGAGGGCCAGGGCCAGGACGGAGCCGTTGGCGCCGGGGTTCCAGCCCGAGACGCTCCCGTCGGGGAGGATGTGGGCGATGTTGTCGCGGGGCGCGTCTCCCACCCGGGTGAACAAGCCGCCGATGAACCAGCCCCCCGAGCCGTCAGGGACGGCCGCGTACACGCTCCCGCGCACCTTGGGGAAGGCGGCGAGCGGGCTGCCGCTGGAGGCGCTCAGGGGCGCCCCGCCGCCGGTGTGGGGGCCGACATGGGTGAAATCCCCACCGATGTAGGTGACGTTTCCATCCGGCAGGATGCTGTAAACCGCCCCGTTGGTCACCCAGGCGTCCCACAGCGGGGCGGATGACGGCGCGGCCAGGGCGGGCTCCAGGCCGCCCGGCGGCAGGAGCAGGAAGGCCGCGGGCAGGGCCAGCAGCAGCGCCAGCAGGAGGACGAGCGGCTTCCCGGCGAACGGAAGCACGGAAAAACGACAGGAAACCTTAACCCTCATCACGACCCCCTCACTCTTGCGGATCAGCCTTGCGGACCTGCCCGATGCATGGATGGAGCGTATTAACGGCTGAATCCATTATGTTCCCGGGAAAAAGAGCTGTCAAAAAACGGTGTCCTCAAAATAATCTGTGGGTCGTTTCCGGCATCGGAAGGCCCCCAAGCGCACGATAGGGGGCCGGCTTGAAGACAGGAGCCGGCTTGTATCCATAAGCCCTCTGTCTGACCGCCTCGGCCTTGCCGCCTTGCCCCGCCTATCCGCACCACAGCAGGAGCCGACAAACGGTTACGCGAGGCACATCGTAAAGCTGTAGAAACCATGAACTGGCGGAGAAGCAGATAGGAAGCCGGGCGCGAGCCCGGCTTTTATTGCCTTGGTGGGCGTTAAGGGATTTTGAAGAACTTGCCCCACTTGTGATACTCGAGGAAGTGAGGCAGGTTGGCACCTGCGGCGGCTAGATTCATATATCAATGAGGTCACCACCAGAGAGCAGAATGGTGTCAGTAGATGTAATCGGTATACATGTGATACAATA
Organism: Candidatus Solincola daggyaiensis; assembly: GCA_015711825.1. Lineage (GTDB taxonomy): Bacteria > Actinomycetota > Geothermincolia > Geothermincolales > RBG-13-55-18 > Solincola_B > Solincola_B daggyaiensis. Next base: position 8,000 of record JACVJD010000074.1, on the reverse strand, counting down.
CCATACATAGGATACATGCATAAATCGGAGGTGTAAGATGGCTAAGGCGATCTCCATCAGGTTGGATGAACGAGTATTGAGAGACCTGGAAGAGCTGTCCAAGTCGACGGAGCGGTCCAGGACCTTCCTCATCAACGAGGCCATAAAGACCTACATTGCGGAGTATGGCGATTACCGCGTGGCTCTCGACCGGCTCCTGGATAAGGACGATGAGCTGATAAGCGGCTCGGAGCTGAGGAGCCGGCTTGGGCTATAGGGTAGTATATAAAGCCTCCGTCGAGAAGGATCTGAAGAAGATAGGCAAGACCGAGGCGAGGAAGATCTTGAACAGAATAGAGAGGGACCTGGCGAAGGATCCCGATAAGGGTTCCGCCCTGAGCGGAACATTCCAGGGGCTATACAGATACCGGATCGGCTATTACGGGATTATATATACCAAGACCGTGGACGGGATACTGGTTTTGCGCATCGGCCATAGGAGAGACGTTTATCGAGACTGAGAGAAAGCCGGGCGCGGAGCCCGGCTTCTATCGCTCTGGTGGGCGTTAAGGTATTTTAGATCAAGTCCAAAATCTTTATCTTTAATTTTCCCTTACAGGTTGGGGAATCGTTCGGGGAAGAGCATCTTGGCCAGGGTAATGAAGATGAGCATCGATTCCTGGGAGGAGTTGGTGGACTTGTTCGCCAGCACCACTATGGTGGCGTCTTCCTCGGGCAGGTAGAGCACCGTGCTGTTATACCCGAAGATGGCCCCGTTGTGTCCGAGGAATCCCCCCAGGCTCATTATCCCCAGGCCGTACCTGCCCTCCACGTTCGCCAGCTCGGGGACCTCCACCCAGTCGAGCTGCTGCGCATGCATCTCCCCGCTCAGCAGCTCGCCGCCGGCCAGGGCCTTCGCCCAGATCTTGAGGTCCTCCAGGTTGGAGATCATGGCCCCTCCCGCCCAGGGCACCGACGGACTCACGCGGGTGTAATCCGTCAGGGTCCCGTCCTCCTGCAGCACGTAACCGCGGGAGTGCCCCTCGGGCATGTCCGGCGTAGTGGGGAAGGAGGTGTGGGAGAGCCCCAGGGGCTCGATGATGCGCTTATCGATCTCGTCCTCGACATCGTTGCCGGTGACCTGCTCCGCGATCATCCCCAGGATCTCGTAGTTGGTGTCGGAGTAGTGCCAGCCCTGGCCGGGCGGGAAGTCGGGCGGATGGGCCAGCGCGATATCCAGGCTCTCCTGCGGGGTCATCTCCATGAGGGGATCGGAGGTGAACGCGTCCAGGAACCCCTCGTCCTCGGAGAAGCTGAAGATGCCCGCGGTCATATTGAGGAGCTGCCGGATGGTTATCTCGTCGCCGTAAGGCACTCCCCGTACGTATTCCTCCACCCGGTCGTCCAGGTCCAGCAGTCCCTCGTCGGCGAGGATGAGCACCAGGGTGGCGGTGAAGGTCTTGGTATTGCTGGCGATGCGCACCTTGTCATCGACGGTCATCGGCCGCCCGCTCTCGATGTCCGCCAGCCCGAAGGCCGCGACCCATTCACCCCTGTCCGGGACCCATACCCCCACCACTGCGCCGGGGATGCTCTCCTGCTCCATGAGGTCGCGGACCTTCGCCTCCATATCCTGCTGCAGCTCCTCGCTGAAAGACGGCGCGGACTCCGGCTCGCGGCCGCAGGAAGCAAGGGGCAGGGCCAGCAGAAGCAGGGCCGCGCAGACGGCAAGCCGCAGGAACGAATGCGGCCTCCCGGGTGATGAAAGAAAAAACCTCATGTTGACCTCCAGGCTCATCGCGCAGCGTGCCCGCGCGTCTCCGCTTGCTGCCGTACCCTAGTCTATCGGACAGAGACCGCCGTATATTTACATCCTTTTTCCTCCTTGGCGATCAGCGACGACTGTAATTCCCGTTCGCGGGACGGTAATAGTCGGCAATACCATCTAAGGCTCACAGGAAGGAGGCTTGGATGGTTGCCGATCAACAGGCAGGGAGGTCATCATCGCTGATGCAGAAGAAAAAGACCTCTTTGAAAGACCCGGAGCGCCGGACCTCCATCCCGCCCGCCCGCATAGCGTCCAGATCAGCCCCGCTTGCGATGACGGAAGCATGGCTTCACTCCTTGAGCACCTCTACCCGGGTGGTCCAGTGCTCGTTTATCACCATATCCGGCATCTCCTCCATGGTGTCGCAATTGCTCGCCGGGCTCTGCAGCGCCACCGCGTAGGTGATGGGGTGCAAGGCCGGCGGGGTGAACTGCTCGTCCACGTCATGCTGCACCACGCAGCGGAAGCGGTCCTGGTTGGCGAAGAAGAAGTCCTTGAAGCTGCGCACCTCCGCCTCGCTGAGCCCCGGGATATAGTCCGCGGATTCCGCCGCGGTGGGGTCCACGGGCACCCAGCCGTAACCCGGGAGATAGAACTCCGCCCAGAAATGGCCGGCTAAGTTGCCCGAGAAGAGCTGCCATCCACCGGTGGTGCGGGCCGGGATGCCCACGGCGCGGCAGAGGGCCGAGAAATACATGGACTGGGCGCCGCAGTCTCCGTAACCGCGCTCGTGCACGTATAGCGATTCATATTCTCCCCGCGGCCACAGTGCGGGATGCGGCACGAGGCTGTAGGTGATGTTGTCCACCACATAGTCGTATATCTTCTTCGCGGCAAGGTAGGGATCGGTCTCGCCTCCTACGATCCCGCGGGCGGTCTCCGCTATCTCCGGGGTGATCTGGATATTGCCCGCCGATGCGGTGTACTCGCGGTAGAGGGCGCTGTCGGTGTTGTAGGCGCCCACCTTTTCGGGGTCGACCTCGAAGCGCTGTTCGTAGTGGTCGAACTCGAAGGTCAAGCTTATCTCGAGATCATCCTCCAGCTCGTCCAGGGGTACTTCCATGTACACCAGGCCGATGTCTTCGTCGATGGAGGGCGCCTGCGCGACGCAGGCGTCGGGCGTTATGGAGACTATGCGCGCCGCCGGCTGGGGACCGGTGACGATGGGTATGGGAAACCACATCTTCAGCAGCCCGCTTGCCGGGAGTTCGCCCCTGGGGACGTTCAGGATGTGGGTACCCCGGTAGGATACGGGGTTGCCGTAGGGCTGCCAGGCGGGGCCGCGCGGTTCGTCCATTATCTTCACCATCAGCCGGTAGAGGCCCTCGTAACCGGCGAGCATCGTCGCGTCCTGCCGGAAGAGGTCCACGTCGCGGAACTTGATGTTGTCGACGGTGTTCAAGAAGTATCTGGGCTCGCCGTCGATGATGAAGTGCTCGAGTTCTCCCGACTCTATCCAGGACTCGCGTTCGTCCTCCGGGACCTGCGCAAAGGCTTCGGTGAGGAGCCCGCGCAGCTCGTCTTTGCCGTATGGGTAGGTCATGGCGATGGCGCTCATGTCCTGGATACGGTCCAGGCACTCGCGGGCCGCCGCCGCGTCCCCCTCGTTCAGATAGGCCTCCCGGGCCTGCCGGTAGAGTTGCGTCGCCCGGGTGAATTCGCCCGCATCCATCTCCTCCCGCGCCTGTTGAGCCAGTGGCGCGGCGCCGTCGCCCTCGGGCGTCGTGCCGCCGTCCCCGCAGCCGGCGCCCACACCAAGCAGAAGGGAAAGGACCAGGGACAGCGCGAGCAGGCATTTTCTCTTCATCCTCATCCGTCCACCTTTCACGTCATCGCGATAACCACATAGGTAGTGAATCGTGTCCGGGTGCGAATAACTTTATGGTCCTCAAGAGAATCTGTGGGTCGTTTCCTACATCGGAAGGTCCCCAAGCGCATGATAAGGGGCCGGCTTGAAGGCGGAAACCGACCTGTATCTCACCTCGCCTGCGGCAGGCCCTCTCCAAGGGAACATGCCTGGACGGGGCCGGTTTACGCGGCAAACGTAACCGCGCCGCTGATGATCCCGGATGCGGGCCGGGCAAGCTCTCCGCGCCGTCACGCCGCTCCCGGTCCGTTCTCATTCTCCTGCGCCGTAGGTACGCGCCTCGAGGCCGATGCGTGGCCGAGGCGACGCCGGGGCGCGCCCATTCGGAGCCAGGGAAGGGCTCCAGGCTCCCGGTGGTAGAATAACGGCATCCGGCGCCCTTCTGAAAGCGAGCGGGCGTAAACTTCGCGGGGAGGAGGAAAGGCCATGGCCAAGGTGGCGGTCATCGGCTCCGGCGTGGGCGGACTGGGCTGCGCGGCCCTGCTCGCCAAGTCGGGCCACGAGGTCACGGTGTTCGAGCGCAACGGCTTCATCGGGGGGCGCTGCTCCTCGAGCGAGCGCGACGGCATGCCCCTGGACAACTTCGCGCACATCTTCCCCCTCGGGGCCAAGGGGCCCCTGGGCCGCATAGCCGAGGCGGTGGGAGAGCGGATCGAGTTCGTCCGCCACGACCCCGCGGCGCTGGTCTTCGATTCGCGCCGGGGAAAGCTCAACCTCTGGCCCGAGCCCCTGGACATGCGGCCGCTGGCGGCCCAGGCGCGCGTGGCCCGCAACCTGGGCGTGCGTCCCGGCAAGGCCGTGGGCGCGGCGCGCCTCTTCCGCAAGCTGCTCAAGGCGAGCGACGCCTTCGTGGAGGCCAACGACGACAAGACCCTCGAGGCCTGGGTCAGCGAATACACCGACGACCCCGCCGTGCACCGCTTCATCAACGTCTTCTGCTACATGATGTTCACCATCAGCTACCGCCGCGCCTCGGCGGGGGAGTTCATCTACTGCTTCCGCGAGATGTCCAACGCGGCCGACATCAGCTACCCGCGGGGGTCGGCGGGCGCCATCCCGGCCGCCTACCGCCGCGGCCTGGAGAAACACGGCGGCCGCGTCTTCTTAAACGACGGAGTGAAGCGCATACTCTGCCGCGAGGGCCGGGTGGTGGGGGTGGCCACCGCCAGGGGCGAGGCGGAAGCGGAGGTGGTGGTGAGCAACGCCGGCATCGACCTCACCCTGGAGCTGGCGGGAGTGGAAAACCTGGGGGAGGAGTACGCCGCTGCGGTGGGGCGGCTGCAGTACTCCGGCTCCGGTGCCGTTGCCAAATATTACCTCTCCAGGCGGGTGGTCGAAGCCCCGGCGGTGATCTACATCCCCGACGCCGACGCGCGCGGCATGTTCTCCTTCATCGAGGAGGGCGGGACCCCGCAGGACCTGATGATGATGGTGCCGGTGGTGGACGTGCTGGACCCGGGCTCGGTGCCCGAGGGCCGCTCCCTGGTCATCGCCGCCACCCCGGGGGTGGCCGAGCCGGGGAGCGAGGCGACGGACAGGCTGCTGGAGGCCCTGGAGAGGCAGCTCTTCCGCGTCTTCCCCGGCATGGAGAGGGAGGTGATCTGGAAGCAGGTGGTGCGTCCGGAGCACATCTGCCGCGCCACGGGAAGAAAACGGGTGGGCGACAGCGTGGGCATCGCCCAGATACCCGGCCAGGTGGGACGCGGCAAGCCCTCGCCCCTCACCCCCGTGGAGGGGCTTTACCTGGTGGGCATGGACGCGGGGGCGCGGGGCATAGGGACCTGGCAGGCGGCCGCCAGCGCGGAGAGGGTGGCGGAGCTGGTCAACCGGCGGCACCCCGTCTGAGGGGCGCATGCCTCAGCGGCCCATGTCGCGCGCAAGCGACGATGACTATGCCCGCGCCATGCGGTGACGGAAACGCGGGGGAACACGCATCAGCCGTTAATGTCGCGCGGAAGCGATATCATGCGGGGACGAAAACAGCCGCGGGGCGCGAAAGCCACCTTATACCTTGAAGGGCGCGCCGTTTTCGGAGCGGCAATCAGGATGGCTTTTCAGCGCTTGACCATGCGGTTGGCCCGGTTGGGGCATACCCTGACGCATTGCCCGCATCCCTGGCAGTCCAGCACCTCGGCCTTGTCTCCGGCGAGACGCCTCTCCTCGAAGGCGCAGGCCTCCACGCAGGTGCCGCACCCCCGGCATTTCTCCTTGTCCACCACGGAGCGGTAGAGGGAGGGGATGTAATGGTATCCCGAGCCCTTATAGGTGCGATACGCCCAGATGGGCAGGCAGGCGCACTTGCAGCAGTTGCAGATGACGAAGAAGTTCCGGCTGCCCCGGTAGTACATGTGCCGGTCCAGCATGGGGACCAGCCCCAGCTCGTAGCACTCCCCGACCTTCCGCTTGGCCTCTTCCTTGGAGATGACGCGGTAGTCCCGGGGAAAGAGCTCGAGCCAGATGCGGGTGCCGGTCATGATCACGATGTCCGTCTCCAGGGGATGATCGCAGGCGTGGGTGGCCAGGCGGCAGCGGCAGGGGCCGACGGCTATCCCGTGCTCGTCGGGCATACCGTCGATGAAGGAGAGCATCTCCTCCAGGGTCATGACCTGGCTGGCGACCATGTGCTCGCCCGCGAACTTGGCCATGGCGTAATAGAAGAACCTGTTCACGGCGGGCTTGGACATGAAGGGGCGGCGCAGCAGCCAGTAGAAGAAGGCCAGCAGCCTGACCTCCATCCAGGCGTAGCGCTTGAGGAGGAACTGGCGGAACCCGCTGTCCTCGGCGATGAGGATGTCCCCCCAGTGCAAAGGCAGCGCGAGCAAAAGCGCCGCCGGCCACGCCGGCGATATCCACAGGGTCCTCAGCCTTCCCTTGCCATATGCGATCATGCCCTCTACCCTCCCCTTCTCCGCCTTCCACGCCATCCTACGACGACCCCCTCCTGCGGTTTTCGGTGGAGAAGCGCCGCGGAGGCCCATGCGCCCCGCTCCGGCCGCACTTGCCGTCCCCGTTTGCGTATAGCGCCGCCGCTTTTCCGAGTATCGCGAGCCCTCGGCGACATTCTAACATCCGCGAGCGCTCCCGCGCCTTGACGCGGCTGTGCCGGAACGTCGCGAGAGGCCATGGGCGCCGGGCGGAGGCGGCCTATGAAGGCGTGCTTCCCTTCCGAAAGCGCGGGCATAAAGACGACGGCCGCGAGATGATGTCCGCGAACAGAGGGGCGGGGGAGGCATGGCCGGCATCCTCGAGCGTCCTTTACGGCCGCAAAGCCCGCCTTTGCGGCCAAGATCCCGCGGGCGGGATGGTAGGCGCGAAGGGCTCTGCGGAGTCTCGCCAGCCGCTTCCCGGGTTGAATCGGTAGGAATGCGTAGGGTATGGGGACCGCTCTTTCCCATAGCAGCGGCGTGAGGCCTGACGCTCGCCTGGATCACGTACCCTCAACTAGAATGATGGAGAGGTGATGGCCATGAAAGCCCTGGAAAACCCGGCGCGGAGGTTCCTCTATTACCCCGACCGGCTGCCCCGCGACCTCCCCCCGCCTCCCTGGGCGGCGGGCGCCGAGGAGGTGTGGATGGAATGTGATGACGGGATCCGCATCCACGGCCTGTGGTGGCCCGAACCGGAGGGCGCTCCTGCCATCCTCTTCCTGCACGGCAACGCCCAGGAGGTCTTCAGCTGGTCCCTGGTGCGCCGGGAGCTGGAGCCCCTGGGGTGCCGCATGCTGCTCATCGACTACCACGGCTACGGCAAGAGCGGCGGCGAGCCCCACGAGGCCGGGCTCTACCTGGACGGTCGGGCCGCCCTGCGCTGGCTGGGCGAGCGGGGCATCGCGGACGGGGAGATTCTCGTCTTCGGCAAGTCCTTAGGCGGCGGCGTGGCCTGCGAGATCGCGCAGGGGCGCGGGTTCAAAGCCCTGGTGCTGGAGTCCACCTTCACCTCCCTACGGAGCGTGGCCAGGAATCTCTTTCCATTTCTTCCCAAAGGCATACCCCTGGGGGAGGAATACGATTCCGTCTCCAAGCTCCCGCGCGCGAAGAGCCCGGTGCTGGTCATCCACGGCGACCGCGACGAGCTCATCCCCGTGGACGAGGGCGTGCGGCTTTTCGAGGCCGCCCCCGAGCCCAAACGGCTCTACCTGGTGGCGGGGGCGGGGCACAACGACGTCTCAATCGCGGCCGGCAGCGAGTATATCCGCCGCATATCGTCGTTCCTCGACCACTGAGGCAACCCGGCCAACCCGGCCCTTGGGGCGAGACCGACTCCCGCCCCGGGATCCCCGCCAAGCGGCCCGTGGCCGACCCCGGCCCGCGAGACGCACAGAGAGCC
>JACVJD010000073.1 GCA_015711825.1 Candidatus Solincola daggyaiensis | reverse complement strand
GGCCGACACCCTTCTCTACGGCATCACCGCCGTGGACGGAGGCCTGCAGAAGCTCGCCGCCGGGCTGCCCACCGCCAAGTCGAGCATTGACGCCAAGCTTATCCCCGGCGTGGCCCAGGCTGCGGCGGGCATCGGCTCTCCTACAACGGACGGAACGCTGCTCTACGCCAACGCGAAGGTGACCGAGGGACTTAACAAGACGAAGTCGGGAGTCGGCGGCGCTGAGGTACAGGATACCCTGCTCTACGCCATGAGCAAGATGGAGGAGGGCCTCTCTGAAATCAAGGCAGGCATAGGCTCATCCACCACGGATGCAACCTTGCTGTATGCCATGTCGGCCATGCAATCCGGGTTGGACCAGATCAAGGCGGGCATCGGATCGGCCTCAAGCCCCGATTCCCTGCTCTACGCCGTGGCCAAGGTGCAGGCGGGACTGGCGAGCATGCTGGCCGGGGCAAACGCCATGCTGGCCGGCATCGGCAACGCGGCAACTCCAGGCACCTTGCTCAACGGTCTCGCGCAGATTAAGGGAGGGTTGGTAAACATCAGCACCAATCTGGGTGCGGTCGGACAGGCGGGCACGATCATAGACGGCCTGAATACCATGGCTGCGAACCTGAACCCCGGTAACCCCGCCGGAATATACGCGGCCGTGGCGGGAGTATCCGCACAGATGAAAAGCGGCGGTGGGGGCATATACGACTACGTCAATAGCATAACGGTATCGGACCCGAGTTGGCCCACAACATACCTCCCTAACATCAACGGCATGCTATCCGCCTACACCGGATTCCTGGATCCGGCCGCCGCAGGGATACAGTCGATCTACAATGGGCTTTCGGCCCAGATCATCCCCGGCCTGCAGGCGATAAAGGCGGGGCTTGACGCCCAACTCATCCCAGGTATAGACCAGGTGGTGCTCGGCTTGGACAACCCGAGCGGACTCGGCATCAAGCAGGGCCTGCAGCAGATCGCCGCAGGTATCGGCAGCGCGAGCACGCCCGACACCCTACTATACGCCATGGCGGCGATGGCGGCGGGCCTCGACTCGATGAGCGCGGGGATAGGCTCATCCGCCACGCCGGACACCTTGCTCTACGCGGCTTCCGCCGTGATAGGCGGGTTGCTGAATATCGCCGATGGTATCGGCTCATCTACCTCCAGCGATACCCTGCTATACGCGGTCAACGCCGTGCAGGGCGGGTTGAACACCATCAAGGAGGGAATAGGGGACGCCGGGGTCAGCAACACCATGCTTTGGGCGATGGCCGCCATGCAGAACGGGCTCACGCAGCTGAAGGCGGGGCTTTCCACCGGCGACCTCAATAACCCGGGGGTCAAAGAGGGCCTGATGTTGATCTCCGCGGGCATAGGAGACGCCGTAGCCGGGCTCGGCAGCCACGGCACCCCCAATACCCTGCTTTACGGCTCCGGCAAGGTCACCGAGGGCCTCACGCAGGTGGGAGAGGGAACCAGCAAGCTGGAGGAGGGCTTGACCACCATGGTGTCCACCCTCAACCTGAGCGCGGCGGAGCTGGAGGCCATCGCGCAGCGCGCCGACGAGTTCGACCACTTCCTGGGCCGCGCCGAGGACGCCGAGAACCAGGTGCGCTTCGTGTACCAAGCCAAGCCCACCTACAACTACCTCAGCGGCAGCAAGTCGAGCTGGATCGTGGCCGTCGTGCTCTCCATCCTCATCGCCCTGGGGCTGGTGGGAGGAGGCATCCTCCTCTCCCGCCGGGGCAGCGCTTAAACTGAGATCGGCAAAGGAAGGGCGCCCGGGAGGGCGCCCTTCCTTTTTTATACGCTCCGGCGCCCTTATCGCCCTTATCAACTTTGGAAAAGGATCGATGTGACCGGGGTGAGCCCGTATTACGATTTCGGGCTCTTCACCCGTAAACCGGGTTCTTCTCCCGGAAACATGGGAACAAGACGATGATCATGGGGTAGCGATGGGTAATAAGGGGACGGTTCAGGCACGGTTAGTGCATCACATTGTGTGTAGCTTTCTCGCTTCCCTCCGTGGTTTTCGTCTCCCGGCACGGGCGACTTCCTGAATCCCCATCGCGGCCGTAAACCCACCATCACGGCGATAAGCCTGATTTCGCGGCCGCGTCGTGAGGTCGCTCTCAAGGCCGTTTTCGCATCGGCCTCAAATGCCGTTTCCCTTTACGCCATCAAGCAAAGAACGTTGTATGGGGGCCTTACCTAGGTGCTTCACCCCGCGTTTCGATAACCAGGGAAACGCAAAGGGGCTTTTTCGGCTTCTCCTCCCCCAGGTGAAGCAGGTGGCCGGGGCAGCGGCAGTCGCCGGAGCCGAAGCCTCGCAGGCCCTCCCGGGAGGCGCCCCATTGCTCGAGCATGGAGGCGGTCTCGCACTCGCCCGCGTGCAAGGGCAGCAGCCACACTTCCTCCAGGAGCGCGATATCCATGAGGTAGTCGATATGCCAGCGCAGGCGCTTGCCCTCCTTGCGCGCGTGCCTCGCGAGGCGCGCTCGCAGACCCCTCTTCGCCCTCCCCACATAAGCGTAATAACCCCTCTGCAAAGCCACGCTGCCCCTTGAGCCCACGCGGATCGGGCGTCCCTCGGGCACCCTGAGCAAGAGGACGTAGATCCCCCGGTCGGGGATCTCGCTGGTATCTATTTCCATGTCTCCGTATTCCCTCTGACTCACCACCATAAATAGAACCTTGGACAGCCAAGCCCATGAGCCTCTCAGATGGCGAACGACCTTCCTCTCCTGCTGTCCCTCATAACCGCAACCATGCCCGTTGACAGCCGGCATGGCAAGAGGCCGGGCTGTTTTGCCCGGCCCCCCGCTTCGCGTCGCCTTTCCAGCTCTCTCCGTAGGTTGCCGCCTCCCCTTGGTCTAACCTGCCGGGCGCGACATCCCCTACCATGACCAGGGCGCATGGGCGATGGAGTCGTGGGCCCAGGCGCGGCCGTTTCCGTACATGGCGCGCTCCACCACCACCGACCCCTGGGTCGCCACCACGGTGGTGGAGACGTCGAACTCGTCCGGAACCCAGTCGTTGACCTTCACCGTGTAGCGCGTGTGTGCAGGTACGCTCAACCCCTGCAGGGGCGCGGGAGCTTTTTCTCCCGAGCCGGTCTGGAAGGCGATGTTCACCTTCGCCGCGGTGTCGGCGGGGTTCTGCACCAGCACGAAGGTCTCCATGCCCCCGCCCGTGGAGCCCTCGGGCAGGTACCATATGCCGGAGGGCGAGGTCGCCCCGATGGAGTCGTGGGCCCAGGCGCGGCCGTTTCCGTACATGGCGCGCTCGCATACCACCGCGCCGTCGATGCACTTGACGTAGGTGGAGACGTTATAGGTGGTCACCCAGTCGTTGACCTTGAAGGTGCGCCGGGAGCCAGCGGGGATGGTCACCCCCTGCAGGTCTGCGGGAGCGAAGTCCCCGGCCTCCGTATTGAAGGAGATATCCACGTGCACGTCTTCGCCGGTGGGGTTCTGCACCAGCACGAAGGTCTCCATGCCCCCGTCGGTCGCGCCCTCGGCCAGGTACCAGTCATCCGAAAGCACCGAGGCGCCGACGGAGTCGTGGGCCCAGGCGCGGCCGTTTCCGTACATGGCGCGCTCGCAGATCACCCGGCCGTCCTCCGCCTCCACGAAGGTGGAGACGTGGTAGTGGTCGGGAACCCAATTCGCCACCTCGAAGGTGCTGCGTGACTGCGCCGGTATCTCCACCCCCTGCAGATCGGGCGGTGACACCGGCCCCGTTTCGGTCTGGAAGGTGATGTTTACGTGTACCGCGGACTGGTACGGGTTCTGCACCAGCAACCAGGTCTCCATGCCCCCGCCGGTGGAGCCCTCGGCCAGGTACCACTCCTGGGAAGGTTCGGGAATGGTTGCGCCTATGGAGTCGTGGGCCCAGGCGCGTCCGTTTCCGTACATGGCGCGCTCGCAGATCACCTCGCCGTCGATGGGCTCCACCTTGGTGGAGAGGTCGAATTCGTCCGGCACGAAGTCGTTGGCCTTGAAGGTGCGTCTCGAGCCCGCCGGGATATCCACCCCCTGCAGCTCGGGGGGCGCCACCTCCCCTGCGCCGGTCTGGAACTTCACGTTGATATGCGCGTCGTTTTCGGCGGGGTTCTGGACCAGCACGAAGGTCTCCATGCCCCCGCCCGTGGAGCCCTCGGGCAAGTACCAGCCCTCCTGCAATATCCTGAGCTGCGGGTACTTGTAATCCAAGGGGATGTTGGGCAGGCCGTCTCCGTCCAGGTCGGGCATGACCGCGATGACCTGGGCGATGGCCTGCCAGCCCTTCAACTGCGTTCCTCCGACGTAGATCAGGCTGGCGTCAACGGTGGTCGGAGCGCCGCCGGCGTCGCGCGGGACGAGGCCGAACTCGGCCAGGAAATAGGCGTCGTACTGGGCGGTAACCAGCCGGTAGAGGGCGTTTGGGTCGATGGGCTCCCAGCCCCCGGCCAGGTCATCCAACTGGAATTCGCCTATCTTCTCCCCTTCCGCGCCGGCCGGGCGGTAGCGGTACCTGGCGCCGGCCAGCTGGAGGAAGAAATCGTTGCGGCCCATCTCCAGGGTCGCCTCGAGCGCTCCCATTATCTCCGCCCCGTAGAGATAGAAGCAGGCCAAGGGGTAACCTGGGGGCACCGGCTGGGTGTTGGAGAGGTCGATGCCCAGAGGGAAAGCGCGAAAAAGGTCGTAGAAGCTGAAGCGTCCCTTTCCTCCCTTTGGAATACCCGACCTTATCACGCCGTTGCCCTCCACGGCCATGCGGGTGGGGTTGCCCGGGTCCGCGAGGATGGCCGCGGCCATGAAGCAATCGGTTATCAGGTCGCCGAGGTTGCTCTCCGACAAAGGGGGCGTGTCGTTGAGGTTGAACCCGCCGTCGCCGTCCACGTCGGTCTCGGCGTAGGGGGCCAGGATGTCCATTCCCACGAAGGCGTCGAGGGCCGCCTTGTAACCGGCTATGGCCGCGTCGACGCCGGGATCGGTGGGTATGTTCTCGTCGATGGATATGGCCTGGGCACCGGCCACACTCACCTTGCCTTGCGCGTATTCCAGCTCCAGCTCCCCGAGGTAACGCGTGTAGGACCCCGCCTGCACGATGATGGTGTTGTTCACGACCATAGGTTGATAGTTGAGATCATGGCTGTGCCCGCCCACGATGACGTCGATCCCGGTGACGAACTTGGCCAAGTTTTCCTCCTCGGTGGTGCCGCAATGAGAGAGGGCCACCACCACCTCGCATCCCGCCGCGCGCAGGGTATTGACCGTGTTCTGAGCTACGATGACGCGGTTGATGAAGCTCACCGGGTCGGTGGGATCGCCCACCACGTTCCCGAAGGTGACCCCGGTGGCCGCGGCGGCGGGGGCTACCGCTTCCGCCTCCACGCCGAGGAGGCCGAAGATCCCCACCTTGAGGCCGTTGGAAAGCGTCTTCACGGTGTAGGGCTGGATAGCCAGCTCGGTTCCCTGCTTGTCCACGGATGAATAGAGCGCCTTCAAGGCCTGGGCGTCCGGGCTGGCGTCGTCGAAGTGTATATTGGCGCAGAGGATGGGGAGTTTCACCCCGTCCGCCTTGGCCTGGCCCAGGGCCATGGCCCGGTAGCCGGAACCCATGTCGAACTCGTGGTTGCCCAGGGCTACGGCGTCATATCCCATGGCCTGCATGAGGGAGAGCTCGGCGTGGCCGCCGGCCTGCGTCTCCAGCCAGGCGAAGAGGGTACCCTGGGAGAAATCGCCCGCCGAGAGGGTGAGAACCGGCTCGCCCGCCGCCGCCTTCTCCGCCTTGATGCGCGCGATCTCGTGGGCGATGCGCGAGAAACCGCCCTTGGTGGGGTGGTCCGGGTAATCGATGGCCGGACCGTAGGGGATTATCTCCGAGTGTTCGTCGTTGGTGTGCAGGATGGTGAACCGCTTGGCCTCCTGAGCCTGCGCCTTGCCGCTCCCTGGCGCCGCCACCAACAGGCCGCACACCAGGGCCATGCACGCCAGAACCCCCACCGAAACGCGAAAATACCTCTCCCTCACGCTGACCACCTCCCGGTTTTCCACCCTTCCTTATAGGGCTGATATACCGACCGCAAACCTGACCCTATCATCATCTCGCTTTTTCATTGCGGTCTGCCTCAACACGCAAAAACGCCCAGCCCTTCCCCTCCAGGTGTACCCGCATGCCATTTCCTATATACCCACCTTTGAGAGCAAGCCAAACATGGACGCCTCCGGCAAGCTTGTCGAGAAAAACCTTAAACGAACATGCACGAAAGGGTCCGAGCGCGCCCTGCGGGATTCGCTCAGCCCGATTGGCGGTCGTGTTTCCCACACCGTATGGCGACAAGCGCACAAGCGCGTCCCGCAGGAAGCCGACGCCCCCTTGCCGCCACGTTCCGGCGCTAACGGGAGCAGGCCTTGTCGACAGCCCGGTTATACCTCATTCTTCCAGAGCCTTCAGCACCCTGCGCAATAGCAGGGAATAGAAAGCCATGAGTATCCCCTCCATGATGGCGAAGACCCCGACCAGCACCACCAGGGCGGCGGCCATGTCGCGCGGCGATTTGTCGGACGGGTTCACCAGCAATATGACGCCGAAGATGAAGAACACCGCCCCCGAAAGGACCACCACCCATCGCGAGGGCATATTCGCGGGCAGCTTAAGACCCGCCGCCAGAATCACCAACCCCGTGAGCAGAAACCACAGTCCCAGGAGGATGAGGATCACGCGCTCCGTGGCTTCCGGCCAGGCAAGGGCCAATATGCCCGCCGCTATGGCCAGCAAGGCCAACGGTATCCTCCACCACCTGTCCTCATGCTTCTCGGATAAGGCCGCGACGATCTGCATGGCGCCGAAGGCCAGCGCCAGGGCCCCGAAGGCGATCCTGACCACGTCGATGCTGGCATGCGGCCAGGCCACCAGCACCACTCCCAGCGCCGTGATCCCTAACCCCTGCAGCAGCACCGCCCACGGGGTGCGCGGAATCAGGATCACCTCCAACTTGACGGCCGCTTCCTCTTCCATCTCCGCCCCTTTTCAGGTCTTATGTCGATTCTGTCTGCGCCCATAAATCGCTCCGCGAAGATCTCCTTGAATAAGCGCAAACGGTTGCTATCCGTAAACCCCACAACGCCCCCGGCGTCGCTGCCCGCGGAGCGAACGGACACCTTTTCCAAAGTGATCCTCCCCGTCTTGACGTTTGTGTTGATTGTTCCCTCGCCCAAGCGTTTTAATCCTTTTCTTTCCTCGGGGCCGAGACCTTCCGCCACAACCTCGACAGGCGCCCATCAACCCTAACGTCCTGCCCCGGCTCTTCATGCGCCAGATTTGGGGCGGCGCTTTATCGTGATCGGAAGCATGCAATATACTGAACGCGCTAGGAAGGAGCACAAGGTCGTTTTTCGCGCCTAGGAAGGTTTGGCGTCGGCGACGGTGGAAACGTGAGGATTGGTTACGCTTGCATAACCCTGTCCCTTGATTGCCGCAGCTCGCGGACTTTCCGCCTGAGGTCCTACAGCGCCGAGAACATGGAGAGGACGGTAGGTGAAAACCTCGCCTGCCTCGTGGAACAGCTCCGCTTCAACCTTGAGCACGGCATTCATTACTTCCGCATCTCCTCCGATCTTGTCCCCTTCGCCTCTCACCCGGTGTGCGAGTATCCATGGCAGGCGGAGTTCGCGCGGGAGTTCGCGGCCATCGGCGGTTTTATCAAGAAGCGAGGAATGCGCGTCACCATGCACCCCGACCAGTTCATCCTCATCAACTCCCCCGACGAGGGTATTCACGAAAGGAGCTTGGCGGAACTCGTTTACCACGCCGAGGTGCTCGACCTCATGCGCCTGGGACGCGCGCACAAGATCCAGATCCACGTGGGCGGGGTTTACGGGGACCGGATAGCGAGCCTGGAGAGGTTCGCCGCCCGTTACCGTAGGCTGCCTGCGGCGGTGAAAAAAAGGCTGGTGGTGGAGAACGACGAGAGATCCTACGGCCTGGCCGACTGCCTGGAGGCGCACGCCAGGACGGGGATACCGGTGGTCTTCGACGTCCTGCATCATTCCGCCAACAACCGCGGCGAGGAGCTGCGCCCGGCGGTGGCAGCGGCCGCCTCGACCTGGAGGCCGGAGGACGGCCCGCCCATGGTGGACTATTCCAGCCAGAAGAAAGGCGCCCGGCCCGGAGCGCACGCTTATTCACTCGACGGAGAAGACTTCCGCGCCTTCCTGGAGTCAACGAGGGGCCTGGATTTCGACCTCATGCTGGAGGTGAAGAACAAGGAGCGTAGTGCCCTGGAAGCGATTGCCATCGCCCGCGAGATGGGCGTCATATGAGCGATTTCGGGCCAAGCCGCAACGGGCCGTGAAAACGGCGGGGATAAACAAAGGGGCAAAGGCGAGTAGCGGGTAATGAAAGGGGGCCGTGACGGCCCCCCTGGTTTCTCTGCCCTGAACGGCGTTATCAGTGGCCGCCCTCCGAGCCTTCCTCTCCGGCCCTCTTTATCTCCACCTTGAAGGTCTTGGTCTCCTCCGGTTTCACGTCCTTTTCCCACGGGCGGACGTACTCCATCTTTACCTCTACTTCACCCGCCTTCAAGGCCTCAAAGGTCCAGACCTCCTCTCCGGGGGCTCCCACGATCTCCTCGCCCTCGCCATGCGATCCGCCCTTGGCCTCGAAGGTGTTTTCCACCAGCCTCAGCCGCTCCCCGTCCAAGGGCTCAGACAGTCGCCATGAATAGCCCGTAGTGGGGTTGGACTCCAGGACGAGGGAGAACTCCAACCCCTCCTCCACCTCAATGGGCTCGTCGGGATTATCGTATTCCTTAGGCTCCTTGTCCGTGCTCCCTTTCTTCTTCACCCATACGTGATAAGTCACCACCACTGGGCCTTCCTCCTCGGGAGCCGGCATGATGACGGTTTCCTCCTCCTCCGCCGTTACCGCCTCGGCCCCGTGGGCGCCTTCTTCGGAAACCTCTCCGGCTTTCTCGCCCGTCTTTTCTTCCTCCCCGGCTTTCTTCTCGCCACCCAGGGTCGCCTCCTTATCTCCCGCCTCCCACGGTCGCACGTAAGCCAGCTCGATGGTGGTCCTGCCGAGGTCATGCGCCTTGAAGGTCCACTTCTCCTCCCCGGGAGCCCCCAGCAGCTTCTCCTCGGGGGGATTGTACTCCGTCTTCTCCAGGGTCAGTACCTTTTCGTCCAGGGCGCGGTTTAGCTTCCACTGGTAACCCGTGGTGGGGTTGGACTCCAGGACGATGGCGAACTCCTCGCCCTTTTCCACCACTATCTCCACTGCGGGGTCACGGAACTCCTTCACCTCTCCTTCCAGCGAGCAACCGCTGGTGGTGAGGATAAGCACCGTAAGAACGAAGGCGGCCATCACCACTACTGCCTTGGATTGCTTCATATCCCGATTCCTCCTCGTTCAACCGGCCTTACCCGCGGCAGACCGGGTTTCCCGGACCGTATGGTCCCGTATACGCCAGTTTAATATTATAACGCATATTTCAGTGCCCCCACCCCAACGCCGGCCCTGAGGGATCGCCCCTTTGCTCTTGATAGGTCGATGTTTGCCGGAATGATAGGGTTCTCTCCATCTTTTTCGCCTGGAAAACGCCTAAAGAACGGTCACAGCATCAGCGCGAACCGAGACCTCCCGGCTAATTACCCTGGCGGACCATCGGGGCAACCCACATTAAGAGTTCGCCTTTGGGGCCTGACCGCCACGTGCGCGCTGTACTGTAATATCATGGTGCTGTCGGAGCTGCGCGGGAAAAGGGGAGAAGATGAGCGTGGCGGAGCTGCTGGCCCTGGAGTGGAAGGAGCACGAGGGCAACCCTCTCATCGCGCCCCTCTTCCCCTCCCCCATCATCGCCGACCCCACCTTCCTCCCCCCGCAGGAGACGCCCGACGGGCTCTGGCATCTCTTCGCCCATTCCATGCTGGGCATCCACCACTTCACCTCCCGCGACGGCCTGGAATGGGACATCCTGGAAAGGGAACCCATGCTGAAGCCGGGGTCGGGTTGGAAGAAGGGATTCGTCTGCGCCCTGGACGTGCGCCGCGTGGGCGACCGCTTCTTCCTCTATTTCAACGCCCGGGACGGCTGGCTGGCGGGAAGGGAGAACATCGGCCTCGCCCTGGGCACAAAGGCGCGGGCATGATCCCGGGCAAGGCATGCGCGCGCTCACGGGAAAGAGGTGCCGGCGCGGGCCTGGGGGGCGAGCTCGTGGGATTCTCCAAGTTCGCCTGCCTGCCGGGCCTGAAGGGGAATCAGGCCGATGACAGGGTTTACGGAACGGGCGGGTCGCTTAACGGATGAAAGGGGGTCCGGCATGATCGTCGACGCGCATTGCCACATGTGGATGGAGGAGTGGGTCGAGAAGGACATGCTCAAGGTCCTGGAGTCGGTGAAGGAATCCCTGGGCCTGGAGGATCTGGGCAACCTCATGAAGGGCGACGTCGAGAGGCTGGTCGCCGAGATGGACGAGGCGGGCATAGACAAGGCGGTGATCCTGCCCCTGGACTTCGAGTTCCTCTACGAGGCAGGGGACCTCACCTACCGCGACTACAACGACCGCGTGGGGGAGGCGCTGGCGGCCTGGCCCGACCGCCTCATCGCCTTCGCGGGGGTGGACCCGCGGCGGGGCAAAGCGGGGGTGCTCGAGCTGCGCCGCTGCGTGGAGGGGATGGGGTTCCGGGGCCTGAAGCTCTGGACCATCGCCGGCTTCTACCCCGATGACGACGCCTACTACCCCCTCTACGCCGAGGCGGAGCGGCTGGGGATCACGGTGATGGTCCACACCGGCCTGGGCCCGGGCTATTCCTACCTCAAGACCTGCCGCCCCGTGTACGTGGACAAGATCGCCGTGGACTTCCGCGGGGTGAACTTCATCCTCGCCCACGTCGGCAATCCCTGGGTGGAAGAAGCCCTGGCCGTGGCCATGAAGAACCCCAACGTGTGGGTGAACATCTCCGCCTGGCAGAAGGGCCATTCCCTCTTCGCTATGGGCCTCTACCAGATGCTCTCCCAGGCCAGGCTGATGCACGGCGGGGTGCACAAAGTGCTCTTCGGCACCGACTGGCCCCTCTTCACCGAGGTCTATTCCCAGCGCGAGTGGGTGGAAACCGTGCGGGGGCTGGAACAGCCTATGGCCATGCAGGTGATGGGCTTGCCGGAGATCACCTCCGAGGAGAAGGAGATGATCCTGGGCGGAAACGCCATCGCCGCCTTGAGGCTGTAGGGATTTATCGCTGGCGGGCCGGGAAGGCCCACGGCCTGGAGGAGCAGGAGTATCGCCGCAACCGCCGAGCAGCAGGGCGCTGTCCCGCCCCATCAAGCAGAGCGGGTATGCGAGATCCCAGGATCCACTTTCGCCTCAGACATGAAATGAGGCGTGACCCCTATTTCTCTTCCAAGAACGGGTCGCTCTCGATCGCCTCCAGGAGATACAGCAACCTTATGCTTTTCTCAAGATAGTCCTCGCGGAAGCCGCTCGAGGCAGCCGCCCTCGCAAGCCCTTCCGGGGAAAGGTTCATATGACCTCCTCCCACGCTTTCTCGTAAACGGGCTTGGGGACCACGAGGTTCCAGGCAGACACGAATCTGCCTGGCTGGCTTCCAGTCCGCTCCATCCTGCGGGGGGTGCGTGGCATTTTCTCCCTCAGACGATCGAGGTACGAGTCATCGACCATCAGGCGTTCCCGGTTCTGCTCCAGGTAGAACCCGACCTTGGCAACCGTCGTGGAGTTCTCGAGGAACAAGGCGTATCTCACCACTTCCTCCAGGTTCAGATAGTCCACGAGGTCCAAGCTGCGCCATATCTCCTCCCAGCCGCCCCCGAGACCAGGCCGGTCGAAAACATCGACCATGGTGCGCTCGAGGCTCGTGACTTTCACCCCCATGCCTTTCCGGTCTTCGGTTCTTACCCCGAATGCCTCTTTTCCCTTCCGAAGCAATGCGCTTGGGAAGGGTACACTCCTGAAGAGGCATCCCCTCCAAGACAGCGACTTTTTCTGGACCCTGGACAAATATATAAAGCGGTTCTGTACGGAATAGGCTGAACCGTAGAATTCCAGGGCCGTGTGGTATGAGAGCACCGCGTCCTCCGCCATCCTCGTCGCCAGGAGGAATGGATCGGGAAGGAAGCTGTCCGGCTCCACGCCTAGGGGAACCACGGCGTAAAGTCCCCGTTTAACCCCGAGTACCCTTCCTTTCCTCTTGTAATATGAGAGGAGGCTTTGCTGTGTCCACTCGTTAGCGGAGGCGTTTTCGTCCAGAAATGCCTTGAACTCCTCAAGGGTGAACACAGGGTGTCTTCCCAGGAACTCGTTGATGACCATCTTCATTTTCCTTTACATAGTTTGCTTTTATAGTTAATAATATTAACTATAACGGATAGAAATGTAAAGTGTATGCGGCACCTTGCGGTCATCTTCGTCATCGCATGGTATCGCGTTTGCGTAACATTTACACCTGACCCCAAGCGGCTCACTTTTAAAACCTGGCCTTGGGGTGTTCGCCGGCGACCCCCCGTCCCGTCCGCCGCGCGCCTCGTAGAAGAGCCGGAACCTATGGCAACGGCGCGCGGGGGTCATCAGCGGACTACGCCAGGGGCATGACGGAGGCCAGCCAGTCGAACATACGCTGGTCGTAGAGGGCGCGCGCCTTGGGCTCGCTATACATACCGTTGAGTCGGAGAGAAGACGCCCGCGCTTTACCTCGCGGCGCGGCGCGCACCTTGTCCCGGTCATATGGGCATGCGGCGGCCGGGGCCAGGGATCTGGCCGCGTTTGAGAGCGATTACCATGTACTCCCAGTGGGTCTCCCCCTCCAGTTCCAGCCTCTCCTCCCCCACCCGCACCCGGCCGCGGTAATCGCACAGGAAGCGGTAGTAGGCGGGGCCGGCGACCGCCCTGCCGACGGCCTTGACCAGGGGCATGGGGAGCCGCTCCGCCAGGGTGTTGACCATCTCCAGCTCACGCGAGGTCCGGAAGTGGAATTCCCCCTCCACGTCGCGCTCCGCGAAGCTCAGGTCCACCCGGGATGGATAGACCTGGAAGCCGGCGCTGTCGGTCTTATAGTCGCCCACGGCGTACTCCGCCCGCGAGGACTCCAGGACGATGGTGTCGTCGAGGGCCAGGAAGACGATGGGGATGTGGATCTCCCCGCAGCGCCGAGAGGTGACCACGTCGGCGAAGATCATGGTCAGGCGGTCGGTGGTGAGGCGCCCCCACACCCAGTGGGAGAGGTAGCGGGGGACCATGCCGTTCCCCCAGTTGTGGTCGTGGTAGCCCAGGCCGGCCACCTGGCGCTCGACCCCGTCCACGGTGAGGGTGCCGGAAACGCGCGCCCGCGGCTGCGCCACCACCCACCCGAATACCTGCTCCTTCTCCGGCATGCCGAACATGATCTCGCCCGTGCCCCGCGTCCAGCCCGGGAGCAGGTTCTCGAAGACGAGGTCGCAGGCCAGGTCGTCGTGCTTGAACCTCACGCGGTACTCGGGATAGTAGCCGGAGATGGTGTTGTCGCCGATGGCCACGTCGCAGGTCTCCTGCGACGCCCTCCACATCTCCGCGGGAAAGGGCACGATGTTGTTGTGCTCCCGCCCGTCCGGGGTATAGACGTTGAAGAGCATGGTGCATTCCCTGGCCAAGATGTTGGTGAGGTTGGGCCATTGCAGCTCCAGCACGCAGCGGTGCCCGTCGTCGAACTGGGCGTCGAAGTACCACCACTCCCAGTAGAAGCGCCCCCGGTAGGGATGCTGCGCGTCGTCGGCCGGCTCAAGCCCGCGGTTGAGCTCCTCCACCGGACGGCTGCCGTACATCCCCACCGGGATGATCTGGTAGGTGAGCCCGCGCCGGGCCAGGGCGCGCGCCGCCGCCGCCACCGCCAGGTTCTCCAGCGCCAGCCACTTCCAGTTCAGGTTCCTGCTCCGGGTAATCATCTCACCCCTCCCCGCGCCGACGTGCCTGCCTTCCTAGCTATCGACTTATATGCCCAAATCGGCCGGCTCGAAACCGCCGGCAGCGGCGCGCGGCGAGGCAAGGCTTCGTCCGTCTGCCGCTGTACGAGGGTCGAGTGGCGCGAAACCTCGAAGAGCGGCGTATGCCGCAAAGCGCGGACGTATGCGCCGCGCGCGATAACCAGCTATGGCCTCATCGGGGCCATAGCATAAGAAGGGCCGCGCAGGGGACAATGAAGGAGGAAACGGAGCCGCCCCGCTTTCGCTACTCTATCCATAGAGGAGGTTCTTCCCCCGGAAGCGTGGGTAGTAAGATGATAGGGATAGGATTGCGGTCGGAAAAAGCTGGTGGATTAGGGATGGGGGACATCCTCGCGGGATCGTAACGGTAGGAAATCCCATCCTCTGCGATGAAGAGCCGTACAGGAAAGCGCGGCGGGAAGACGGGAGGTGCGGGCATGGATTTCTTCGCGGGAAAGACGGCGGTGGTGACCGGCGCGGGATCCGGCATCGGCAGGGCGCTGGCGCTGGCGCTGGCGGACGCGGGATGCAGGGT
>JACVJD010000072.1 GCA_015711825.1 Candidatus Solincola daggyaiensis | reverse complement strand
CCCCGACATCACCGGTAGGAAGGGATATCCCATGGCCCCCGCCTGGAGCATGGCGAGGAGGGTGTAGTTGGAATAATCCTCCACCTCCACCTCTCCTCTCCGCAAAGCCCTCTCGAGCACCGTCTCGATCCTCTCGCCGGCGACGCGGAAATTGTAGGCCATTATCAGCCTGCTCACGCACTTTCCCAGCAGCAGCTGGTCTATCTCGTCGATCCCGCCCTGCTGAAAGAGCGTGAGGTCTTTCCTGCCCTGGCGGATGATCTCGTGGATCAGCGCATATGGGGTGCCGTAAAGGCAGTTGGCGATGACCACGGAATCGCCGTCGGAGACGAAACGCTCCACCGCCTCCTTCGCGGTCATGCGCTTGTCCTCTTGCATGTACTTCGTGAGCATGCTTACCTCCTTCTTCATATGTATGCGTGCCAGGCCCTGTCCTCGCCCTCGCTCGCTGCCGCTCGCTTCCGTCTCCGTCCAGGCGCTGGACACCGCTGGGCCTCCCTGCGGTCGGCCCAGTCGCTTTCGCGATGCATTCTGTCGTTATGTTGTCTGTAATCCGAGGAGGGTTGCGGCGTTGTGGTAGAGCCATTTCTCCAGGACCCCTTCGCGCAGCGGCATCTGCTTGATCTCCTCCACCAGCTCCGGGACGCTCATGCCCATGAACAGCCAGGTGGAGCCGAAAACGACGCGGTCCGCCAGGATGCTGTTGCCATATTCCACCAGCGGCTCCCAGCCGGTGTTGTGCCTCCCCACGTAACGCGGGCGCATGGAGGCGAAGTCTATATACACGTTGGGGTGGCGCCAGGCCACCGCCACCAGCTCCGCCGTCCAGGGCCAGCCGCCGTGGCCCGCGATGAGCTTGAGCTCCGGGAAGTCCAGGGCCACCTGATCCAGGTGCGAGGGGTGCTCCACGAACATGGGCAGGCTGGCGAAGCTCACCGACTGGTGCAGCCACACCGGCACCCCCAGCTCCACGCACTTGGCGTAGATGGGGTAGAACTTGCGATGGTCGGCGGGGATGCCCTGCATGAAGGGGCGCATGGCCACGCCGGAGAGGCCCAGCTCCTTCACGCAGCGATCCACCTCGCGCACCGCCTCCATGCCCTTGTGGGGATCGATGCCCGCGAAGCAGCGCAGGCGCTCCGGGTGGCGGCTCACCACCTCCGCGAAGTAGTCGTTGGGCAGCCCTTTCAGCCCGGATACCGTCTCCTCGTCCATGTTGTAAAGGACCGCGACCTCCACCTCCCACGCATCGAGCATGGCGATGAACTGCTCCTCCGTCTGCGCCAGCGGCTCCACCCGCGGCTCCAGGAAGCGGTAGAGCTCCTGCTCGCTCATCTCCTCCTTGGCCCGCGCCAGCTCCTCCGCCGTGAGGCCCAGCATGGGCGCGACGCGCGGCCCGTAGATCCTGCGCAGGTACTCGGACATCTGGGGCGGAAGGCCGGTGACCTGGTCGATCACGCCTTCCTTGGTGGGAAGGTTGCACAAACAGTCGATGATCTTCAATGCCCCACCTCCTCGTCTTCTAGGGTTTCCGAGATGCGAAACCCCTACGTAAGGGATAGCTTTCGCGGCGATGAGGAGTCGATGAACGGACGCTCCTCATGAGGTCTTCATGTGCCGTTATGCCGCGCGGACAGTCTATGATCTTCGACACACCACCTCCTTCGCATCCTCGGCGGCGGAGACGTGAACGGCTCAGGGGAAGGAAGCGGCCGCCCTGGCCACGCGCACGTCCTGGGCGGGCGTCCCCCCGGCCACGCCCACCGCGCCCACCAGCTCGCCGTCGGCGCCGAAGACGGGCAGCCCGCCCGGCACGGGGCAGAGGCGCTCGTTCCAGCCGCCGGTGGGGATGCCCAGCCCGGGCAGGTCCCGCACGCCGTAACGCGTCACCTCGGAGCTGGGGACGCGGAAGGCTGCGGCGGTCCAGGCCTTGTCGCGGGCGAGCTCAGCGGTGGGGTAGGGCGCGCCGTCCATGCGGTAGAGCACCCGCGGCCAGCCCTCGGCGTCGCTCAAGCAGACGCTCACCGCCAGCCCCATCTCCTCCGCCCTGGCCATGGCCGCCTCCACCACCTTTACATATTTATCCAGCCGGCTCTCGAGCGGCGGGTCCTCGGCGTCGTACATGGCCGACCAGCAGCGCTGGCTCACGGTGTTGTCGTCCTGGGCGGAGGGGGTGCCGCTGGTGCCCACTCCCCCGATGACCGCCATGTCCTTGTCGCGGATGGGGATGCCGCCCATGATGGTGGTCAGCCTCCCCTTGTGCTTGAACTGCAGCCCCATGCCGTGGTGGCCGAGGGGAAGCTGGTCCGGGGGCATGACGGCGGTGCGGGGGTCGGTCATGCGCCCCAGCATGAGGGTGGGGGCGAGGAAGGTGGCGGCGGTCCAGGCCTTCTCCACCCCGATATCGAAGGTGGCCGGCGGAGCTCCCTCCATGCGGTGTCCCGCGATCACCGCTCCCGCCTTGTCCACCACCACGATGCTGCAGGGCCAGCCGATAAGGTCCCCCGCCACGTGCTCGGCCGCCTGCAGGCCCTTGCGCGCCAGGTACAGGGTGACCATGTCGATCTCGTTGCCGTTGGACATGCCTATCCCTCCCCTCCCGCTCCGGGCCAGTCGGCGGTGGCGACGAGGTCCGCCTTCGTCTTGAGCACGTTTTTAAGGATGACGTCGCCCGCCTTGACGGGCGGCGCCGCCTTGACCCGAGCCGTCTCGCGCATGATGGGCTTCATGAGGGCCTTGGGGACGGGACGGGAGGTGCGTACCGGCAGTAGCGGGCAGGACTCGTCCCCGGTGCGCACGGTGGCGGTAAGGGTGCGCACGGGGTTTTTCAGCTCCTCCAGTACGTACTTCTGCCCCTGCTTGCACTCGGCCCCCTTGAAGCCGGCGACGTTGCCCTTCCTGTCCCGCAGCACGGTGACGCGGCATCCCAGAGGGCAGCCGATACAGATGACCGTCTCCCGGGGGGCCACCTCAATCACCCCCCCTTATCTCGCAGTCCACCACCAGCTCGCCCTTGACCCCCGCCTCTCTGAGCGCGTCTCCCTTCACCTCCAGGATGACCATCTCGCTGGGCCGCACCGAGCGGTACCTCTTCCACAGGACGTCGCCCACCTTCACCGTGGCCTTGAGTCCGGGCCGCTCCACCCGCATGTGCAGGGTGACGTCGTCCTTCCCTGAGATGAGCTGGGGCACCACGTACTTGATGTTCTTCCCCGGGACCACTTTCACCCCCGAGGCGACCTTGAGCCTGCCCTTGTCGGCGTAGGCCGCGGCGGAGCGGCCCGCCGCCTCCGCCTCCCAGCTCACCCAGTCCACCAGGTCATGCACCTGCACCACGTTGCCTCCGGCGAAGATGCCCGGGACGCTGGTCTGCCGGTTCTGGTCCACCACCGGCCCTCCCGTCACCGGGTCCAGCTCCACCCCCGCCTTGCGCGAGAGCTCGTTCTCGGGGATGAGCCCGACGGAGAGGAGCAGGCAATCGCAGGGGAAGAAGCGCTCGCTCCCCGGCACGGGGCGGCGTTCGGCGTCCACCTTCGACACCGTGACCCCCTCCACCCTCTCCTCGCCGTGGACGAAGGTCACCGCGTGTTCGAGCAGGAGGGGGATGCCGAAGTCGTGCAGGCACTGCACCTCGTTGCGGATGAGGCCTCCCGGCCAGGGCATGATCTCCACCACCGCCTCCACCTTCGCCCCCTCCAGGGTGAGGCGGCGGGCCATGATCATCCCGATATCGCCGGAGCCCACGATGACGTAGCGCGAACCGGGCATATACCCCTCGATGTTCACGAAGCGCTGGCAGGTTCCCGCCGTGAGCACGCCTGCCGGGCGGGTGCCCGGGATGCCCGCCGCTCCGCGCGAGCGCTCGCGGCACCCCATGGCCAGGACCACGGCGCCGGGCTTGAGCTTCATGTAGCCGTGCCTGCTGCTCACGGCGGTGATTCCCCGCTCCGCGTCTAGGTCGATGACCATGGTCTCGAGTAGCGCCTCCACCCCCAGGGATCGCGCCTTTTCGATGAAGGCCTTCTCGTACTCCGGCCCGGTCATGTCCTGCTCGAAGTAAAGCAACCCGAAGCCGTTGTGGATGCACTGCGGCAGCAGGCCGCCCAGCTGCTCCGCGCGCTCTATTATTAGCACCTTCTCGGCTCCGCGCTCGCGGGCGGCGATGGCGGCGGCCAGGCCCGCCGGCCCCGCCCCGATCACGGCGACGTCGATGTGCTCAGCCATCTCCGTCTCCTTCCTCCAAAAGCTGCTTGGTCCGCAGCGGGACCTGCCTCGACGCCCCGCCCGCCTTGGTGACCTCGGTCTCGGGGATGCCCAGCTCACGGGCGATGATGCGGGTGACGCGCGGGCCGCAGAACCCGCCCTGGCAGCGCCCGGTGCCTGGGCGCACCCGGAACTTCACCCCGTCCAGGGTGGTGGCCCCGCGCTTTACGGCCTCCACGATCTCGCCTTCCGTCACCGTCTCGCAGCGGCAGACCACGTGGCCGTAGCGCGGGTCCTTCTTGATCAGCGCCTTTCTCTCCTTCTCGGAGAGCATGCTGAAATCGGGGATGTCCTTGCGGTAGGGGTTGAACTTGGGGTTCGGCACGAGCTTGAGGCCGTCCCTCTCCAGGATCTCCAACGCCTCCAGGGCGGCGCCGGGGCTGGCGCTCACGCCGGGGTAGCCGATGGTCATGTTCAAGAAGCGGGGCACCCGTGCGGACATGGCAACCTCGCACTCGTGCCAGCCGATCTCGAAGTTGCGGAACATGAGGAAGCCGCAGAAGGAGTTGATGACGTCCTTCTCCGAGATCTCGGGGATGAGCTTGCGGGCGTTCGCGAGCGCCTTGCGGGCCATGTGCCCGGTAGTGGAGCGGTCGTGGCGGCGGTTTATCTGCAGCTGGATGCCGAAGAGCAGGTTTCCCTCCACGGTGGGCACCACGATGTTCATGTCCCCCGGCTCCTCGGGCAGCACCGCCAGCAGGCTTTTCGCCAGCTCGGAGCAGTTGCGGTCGAGCACGCCCACGTAGCCCTTGATGGGGAAGAGGACGAAATCGTCGGCGTTGACCATGGCCGCGATCTTGTCCACCCACTCCCCCGCCGCGTTGACGACGTAGCGGGCCCTGATCTCTCCCCGGCTGGTGCGCACCCGGAACTCGGTGTGGCCGGCCTCGATACCCTCCACCTCCGTCTCCAGCATGAGCCGGACCCCGTTGGCCACGGCGTTCTCCACCAGCGCCTGGGTGAGATATACGGGGTGGACCACGGCGATCTCGGGGTCGTGCAGCCCTCCCTTGATCTCGGGGGAGATAAAGGGCTCCACCTCCTTGAGCTCGCTGTAGGTGTAGTACTTGTCGGAGCCGAGGCCCAGGCTTTCGGTGCGCCTCGCGAGCTTGTCCAGCTTCTCCTTGAGCACCTGGTCCCGGATCAGGAGGTAGGCGCCCACCTTCCTGAAGGGGACGTCCAGCTCCCTGCACAGCGGCTCCATCAAGGGCAGCGCCCGCCACAGCAACCTGGTGCGGTGGTACTCGGGCCGGAACTCCAGGGTGTCCCTGCCCTGGCAGACCACGCCCACGTTGGCCTTGGTGATCCCCCAGCCCACGTCGACGTTCCTTTCCACCACGGTCACGTCCACCTTATACCTGGAGAGTTCCCGGGCGGTGGCGGCGCCGAGCACGCCGGCGCCGATGATGAGGACTTCGGTTTCGAGCGCGGACATCTTCCCCTCCCTCTGCCGGAAACAAGCAACCGGTCCAAACTCGATATTATTTACTGTTACTGGCATATGTCAAAAGCGGCTACGAAGGCGTGGGGGGTTGCGGCGGCGCTGACGGCTTACGGGGGTCAGGCCCGGACTTGGGACCGGGGGTAATGTCCCGGGGGTCAGGCCCGGACTTGGGACCGGGGGTCATGTCCCGGGGGTCAGGCCCGGACTTGGGACCGAGGGACGATCTGCCACTTACGGCGCTGGAGTACGCACTTGAGGCCTGGCACCGTTTGTCGAAAATCGGGGGCTGATCCCAATAGTCGAGGCCTGGCACCGTTTATCGAAAATCGGGGGCCGACCCCATTAATTTGCATATTGCAAACGTTTCTTATTTCAAGTATTATGGGTACCGTGGGACGGCTTCCCGGCGGCGACGGCCCTTATCAGGACGGGACGGCCGGGAAGATGGTATAAAGACAGGGTGGAGAAAATGAGAAGACATTCAGACCTCAGGGGCAAGAAGGCGCTGGTGACCGGGGGCGCGAGCGGTATCGGGCTGGCCATCGCGGAAAGGCTTGCCGCCAAGGGAGCCGAGCCCATACTGCTCGACCTGAACAGGGATTCCCTGGAGCGAGCGCTGACCGGGCTGCGCGGGGAGGGATACCGGGCGCACGGCTGCCAGGCGGACGTGACCTCCATCGCGGACCTGCGCGAGGTGCGGGAAGAGCTGGAGGCGAAGGGGCTGAGCCCTGACATCCTGGTCAACTGCGCGGGCATCACCCTCATCGCCCACATCACCGCCACTGAGCACGAGGAGTGGCAGCGCATCATCGGCGTCAACCTCATGGGTACCGTGAACACCATCGAGACCTTATTGCCCGCCATGGTGGAAAGGGGATACGGCCACGTGGTCAACATCGGCTCCATCGACGGCATCATCCCCATCCCGGGGCAGTCGGCGTACTGCGCCAGCAAGTTCGCCGTGACCGGGCTCACCGAGGTCCTCTATTACGACCTCAAACATAACGGGGTGGGCGTCACTCTGGTCTGCCCCGGATACGTCAAGACCCCCCTGGCCAACACCTCGACCATCAAGGACCTTCCCCTCCATTTCAAGGGCGCGCAACTGTTGGAGCGCTTCCTCCTGAGCCTAGGCGGGTCTCCGCGCAAGGTCGCCGGCCAGGTGGTGGAGGCGATCATGCGCGGCCGCTTCCTGGTGATCCCGGGCTTCCCCTCGAAGATCATCTACCACTACCGGCGCCTCTTTCCCCGCCTGGCGACCCGCTCCGGCCTCTGGGTGGCCAGGTTCTTCGCCTGGTGGCGGAAAAGGCTTCCCCGGCGGGCCTTGCAGTCTGCTTGACCTCCCGGTGGTAAAAAAATCCCTTGAGGACGGCCCTCGAGGCTTAAAGACGGGAGAGTCAACCGCGATCGCCCCGCACCGCCTCGGAGACGGGCCTGAAGATCCGGCAGGAGAAGGGCGATCTGGAGCGCTTTCTGGAGGTCATCGAACCCTGAAACAAAGGAGGCGGGGCCTGGAAGGGTCGGTCGAGAGCCGACCGGGGTATAATCGAGGCGTAAGGCGGGGTCGGCTCACAGCGTAAAGGGGGCGCCGATGGTCTTCGACGCGCATGCCCATCTTGAAACACCTATCTACGGCGTGACCCCCGACCCCGGTCGACGCGGCATGACGCGCCTGTTGATGTGGAATTACGAGCTGTTGGGGTTTCGCAATCCCCTCTGGAAGGGGGAGCCCCCGGGGCCCGCAAGGGCGCTTATCGCCCTGGAGAACCAGCTCCGCCTGTCCATGGGATGCAGGGAAAACCTTCTGCGTTTCATGGACAGAAACGGCATCGATAAAAGCGTGGTGCTGCCCATAGCGCCCTTCTCTTCCTCTCAGGACTACCTTCAGGCTTGCGCAGGCGAGCCGCGGCTCGTCCCCTTCGCCTGCGTTTGCCCGGCACCGGGGTGGGAAAGGGACCTCGGGGAGGCCATGGAACAGGGCTGCCGGGGCTTGAAGGTACACCCCATCCTGCAGCGCATCGCCCCCGAGGACCGCTTCTTTTTCGATCTCCTGGAGGAATTCGCTCCCTACCGCAAACCGGTGCTCATACACGCGGGCGAGTTCGACTACTATATCGTCAGGGACGGCTTCGCGGCCTTCGGGGACACCTCTCGCTACGAGAGACTCATCCGGGCCTTCCCGGAGGTGCCCATCATACTCGGACACATGGGCCTCTACTATCCCGAGAAGGCCCTCCGGCTCGCGGAGCGTTACGAGAACGTCTTTCTGGAGACCTCCTTCCAACCCCTCAAGGTGGTGAGGGAGGCCTTGAGGGTGGCGGGCCGGGAGAGGGTGATCTTCGGCTCCGACTGGCCGGAGAGCGATCCCAGGTATGCCTTGCGGATCGCGCGCAAGGCGGCAAGAGGGGACGGGGAGCTTGAGCGGAGGCTCACGGGCGGAAACATCGCGGCCTTGCTGGACTGAGGGCGAGCATGGGGTTTCTTTCCTGCCCCGGCAAGCGGAAGGGAAGGTCAACAAAGGAACCAGGGTCCGCAACCACTCCTCCGGAACGTCGTTTTGTTCGCGCCCGCAAAATCGGACGGGATTGCAAAGGATAGATAGAATGGAATTATATACCATTTCTTTCAGGAAGCCACGGCGGTTAAGCGGCTTCGCGTGAAAAGGCAGGTTTCCGATAGGGATTATGCTCAAAAGAAAGGGCGGTGTCGAAGAATACGGTAGCGCCTGGAGGCGGATTTGAGAGAGGCCTGGAGGTATGGAGATGGAGAAAAAGTGGAGGGAAGAGCTGGACGGGCTGGTGGAGGCTCTGGGAATAAAGAGCAAGCCGGTGGCGGTGACCTTCACCAACGAGGGGTCGGGAGGGGAAAGAGGGAGGAAGGTCTGGATCTGCAACGCCCTCAAGCAGGCGGCGCGGGGGAGATCCTTCGCCATAGACACGGAGACGTCGGCCTGTCCCGGCGGCAGCTGGCACTGCGGCTTTACCCCTCCCCCGCAAGGAGAGGCCTGGCGCGGCCTGCAGTGGTTCCTCACCCGCGGCGAGAAGCTGACCTCCTCCATCGTCAGCTTCCACCGCATGCAATCCCTGGCCGCGCCCCCGCCCCTCGGGATGGCGGAGCGCATGTTCATGGGTCCCGTGAAGGAGGCTGAAATGCGCCCGGATCTGGTGATCTTCCTGGTCAACGCGGAGCAGGCCTGCCGGCTGGTCTTCCTCGACCACTACTGGGACGGCATCCCCTTGCGCGCCGAGCTCACGGGATCCCTTTGTTCCTCGGCCATCGCCCATCCCCTGGTCACCGGACGCACCAACGTGACCTTCGGAGACTGGACGGCGCGCCGCATGCAGAAATACGGCCCGGAGGTCATATTCGTGAGCGTGCCTTACGAGCGCATCGGCAACCTGGTGGCGGCGGTTCCCGAATGCTCAGCGGGCACGGCGGAGCTGGAGATCCCGCAGGGATTCCTCCACCGCCAGACATAGGGGTCACGCCTCGTTTCATGTCCGGCGATCAGCTAGGCGCATCACTTACGGCGGTATCAAGCACGGGCTCGGACCCCGCTTGATGCACGCCAGACATAGGGGTCACGCCTCGTTTCATGTCCGGCGATCAGCTAGGCGCATCACTTACGGCGGTATCAAGCACGGGCTCGGACCCCGCTTGATGCACGAAGGATGGAGCGCCGAGGTCAGAAATAGGGGTGATGCTTCGTTTGATGTCCACGTCGAGAAGGTCACAAGGCACTCGCGATCGCCTTGAAGCATCCATGCCCTGTTCCTGCGAAAGCTATCCTACCTAGCGGCCGAAAACCTGTCGTCAGCAGATAATCCATGCGCTACCGGCAAGTACCGAGGGCACGTGATCGCCGAGGCCGCGTCTTCCACCTAACCGTCAGCGTGCCCTAAAGCCCATCGTCATCGCCCCGCTCCTCATTTCGTCCCCCTCTGCGTTCGCGTACATGGCAGAAGAATCTTGTAACATCTTGTAACCAAACCGCATTTCGGGGTGTTTACGCCAGCAGATATCGAGAACATCGCATTAAGGCGAAGGGTCGATGGCCCCAAGAAGGTGGCAAGTGGTCCGCCTCGGCCGCGGAAGCATCACGCTATGCTTTAGCGGTTTACGGGCAGATTGCGGGGTATAGGCTGTCCCGGGCTTGGGCCCGCCTCAAGAAGCGG
Source organism: Candidatus Solincola daggyaiensis (assembly GCA_015711825.1). Lineage (GTDB taxonomy): Bacteria > Actinomycetota > Geothermincolia > Geothermincolales > RBG-13-55-18 > Solincola_B > Solincola_B daggyaiensis. The sequence goes on along the minus strand of JACVJD010000072.1, from coordinate 5,257 downwards.
CGGGTCCATCGCTGCAGATATGTAGATCGATAGGCATAAGGAGAACCAGTAGAGTAGAAAGGGGAGGTGTGCATGTGAAGAACGCTAGAAACGTTTGGGAGAGCATCCTCAAAGGCCTGTCCCGCTCGGAGCGGGGTTTGATCATACTCGAGGAGAAAGGCGAAAAGGTCTATTCGCCCGGGGAGCTCAAGGAAGCGGCGGAGAGAGCCGCCTGCGGGCTGGTACGCGCGGGCGTCGAGCCCGGAGACCGTGTAGGTATCATGGCTCAGACCACACCCGCCACCGTGATCACCTTCCTGGGATGCTGGGCGGCTGGCGCGGTGGCGGTGCCGTTGCCCCTTCCCATGCGCGCCGTGGACCCGGCTTCCTTTATCGAGCAAAGTCGCCGTCGGCTTGAAAAAGTCGGGGCGAGGCTGGTAACCCTTCCCGGATCGCTCATGCCCATGGTCGGCGAGTTGGGGATGGGAGTGAGGATGATCGCCTGTGAGGACCTATCGTCCGGGGGCGGCCTCCCGCCCGCCCCCACCGCCTCGGAGGACATAGCCCTGGTGCAGTTCACCTCCGGCTCCACCAGCGAGCCGCGAGGGGTGGTGCTAACCCACGGCAACATCATGGCCAACGCCAGGGCCATCGCGCGCAAGGCCAAGGTGACCCACCGCGATCGCGTTATCTCCTGGATGCCCCTCTATCACGACATGGGCCTGATCGGGTTCCTCATCACCGCGTTGAGCTACGGCACCACCCTGGTGCTCATGTCGCCGCAACGCTTCGTGTCCGAACCCGCGCTGTGGATGAGGGCGCTGAGCGAACATCGCGCCACCATCACCGGGGGACCCAACTTCTCTTACGCGCTCTCGGCGCGCGTCCTGGAGGGGGGAGACGCCGGCGACGTCGACCTCTCCTCGCTGCGTCTTGCCCTCAACGGCGCGGAGCCGGTGGACCCGGAGGCCATGGACGGTTTCGTGAAGGTGGGCGCGGAGTACGGATTGAAACCGGAGGTCCCTTATCCCGTGTATGGACTCGCCGAGGCTACCCTCGCGGTTACCTTCCCCCAGCCTGGAAAGCGATACCGGGTCGACCATGTCTCAAGAAGCGCCATAGAAGAGAAGGGCACGGCCTCCCCCGCGCAACCCGGCGACGAGGGAACGCGCTCCTTGGTCTCTTTGGGCACCCCGCTGGAAAGCGTGACCCTGCGCCTGGTCAAGGAGGACGGCAGTGAGGCGGGAGAGCGGGAGCTGGGAGAGGTGTGCGTCAGCGGCCCCTGCGTAATGCGGGGCTACTGGGGAGACGACGCGGCCACGGCCCGATGCATAAAGGACGGATGGCTGCATACCGGCGATCTGGGCTATCTGGCCGGAGGAGAGCTTTATCTCGTGGGAAGGATCAAGGACATGGTCATCATCGGCGGCCGCAACCTCTTCCCCGAGGACGTGGAGCGCTGCGCGGAACGCGTGAGCGGCATGCGCAAGGGCAATGCGGTGGCGTTCGGGATCACCACCAGGCGCGGCAGGGAGCGCCTGGTGCTGGTGGGAGAGACTCGCCTTTCCTGCCCCGATGCGGCAAGGGAGACCGCCCGGGCGGTATCCGAGGCGGTGCGCGAGGAAATAGGGGTGCCGGTGCGCGAGGTGATCCTCGTCCCCGCGGGCACCCTGCCCAAGACCTCGAGCGGAAAGAAACGCCGTTTCCTCTGCCGCGAGCTCTACCTGGGCGAGCGGCTGCAGGCGGTCGCCCGCAGCGGTATCCCCATCTACAGCGGTTGAGAACGGATAAGCCGCGAAGCGAGGGCTGAATAACTCTTTCGGGATATTTCCTTAGCGCCGTCTTTGCGCACCTGTAGCATATGCAGCCTTGCTTCCCATCCGCCAAGCAATCGCCGTGAGACCTTTCGCCTACCCTGGTAGAATAAGCCTTGAGCGCGTTTCGGTGCGCGGCGGCCGCGACCGCGAACACCACGTCGGATCGAAGGGAACAGCATGGAGGAAAGCATCCACGTCGGCGGCGAGCTCTCCTATGAAGAACATGTCTTCGAGGAAGAGCCTTTCTACCTCCCCATGGGGGACGAGGTGGAGGTGTTCCGCACCGCCTACCATGCCCGCCTGCCGGTGAACCTCAAGGGTCCCACGGGTTGCGGCAAGACACGTTTCCTGGAGTACATGTCCTGGCTGCTGGGCAGGGAGGGGGGCTTCAAGCTCCCTCTCATCACCGTGGCCTGCCACGAGGACCTCACCGCCGGCGACCTGGTGGGCCGTTATATCCTGCGCGGAGACCAGACGGTTTGGGTGGACGGACCCCTCACCGCCGCCGTTAGAGCCGGGGCCATCTGCTACCTTGACGAGGTGGTGGAGGCGCGCAAGGACACCATGGTGCTCATCCACCCCCTGGCGGACCACCGGCGCATCCTGCCCCTGGAGAGGAAGGGCGCCTTCATCCGCGCTCACCCCCGCTTCCTGCTGGTGATCTCCTACAACCCCGGTTATCAGTCCATGCTCAAGGACCTCAAGATAAGCACCCGGCAGCGCTTCGCCGCCATCGACTTCTCCTACCCGCCGCGGGATGCGGAGGCGCGCATTATCCGAGGGGAGACGGGGATCGACGAGGCGTTGGCGCGTGACCTGGCGCTGCTGGGAGAGCGCGCGCGCAACCTGGGAGAAAAGGAGCTGGAGGAAGGTCCGTCCACGCGTCTGCTCATCTACGCCGCCAGGCTCATAGCCGGCGGGGTAGCGCCGCGGCGGGCATGCGAGACGGCGATCGTGTCCGCGGTCTCCGACGACCCGGTGGTGCAGCAGGCCACGCGGGACCTGGTGGCAGCGGTGTTCCCCTGAAAGGGGGGCATGGAAGGTGGTCTCCAGGAAGGATACCATGAACGGAGCGCCTGCCTTGCCTCATTTCTGGAGCATGGCCCGCGTGCCGGAGCCGCCGTTGCGCGCACGGGAAAAGGGGGGCAGGCAGTGACCTCCGGCCTCAACCTCGCCATCTACGCCACCACCCTGACGGAGGAAGCGGCAGGCTCAAATCCCCGCGCGGTCTATCTCGAGGAAGCTCGGGCTTCCTTCTCCCTTTTCTCTCAGGGGGTGGGAGGCAGGTACCTACAGGCAAGGCCGCTGCACGAGGCGCCCGGGGTCCTCGCCAATCCCCGCAGGCACTTCCCCTTCAGCGACGGAAGGGACGTTTACCTGCCTTCGCGCCTGGACGTTTTCGACTCGCGCGCGGACAACTGGAGGGTGTTCCGGCTCTACGCCGCCCTGCAAGCGGGCCAGTGGGAGGCGGGCAGCTTCGACAGGCCGCGCGCGGCGGAGGTCGGGCTTCTGCCCGGCTGGGCGCAATGGCGGGACAGCGGGGAGCCCATGTCTTTCCTCCGCCACTTTCTGGGAAGTTTTCCCAGACCAGACCTCGCCGCGGACATCTTCATCACCCTGGAGACGGCGCGCGTGGCGCGGCGCATGGCAAAGCGTTTCGCAGGCATAGCCGCGGATCTGACCTGGTTCCTGCGCCACCTGGGTCCCAACCTCGAGCCCCTTGACCACCAGTGCGTGCTGTGGAACCTCTTCTTCGCCCTGCTCTCTCCCGTCGTGGGTTCCTCCACCCGAGGCTGCCCCCACGAGATCCTGCGCGAGACGGAAGGAGCGGTGGGGGAGGGAGCGGACCTGAAACGCTGCCTGGAGACGACCATGCGCCTCTACGCGCTCTTCCTATCCACGTTCTCCTCGGCCGGCACGATAGCGGGGCCTTTGGCGCCGCTCGGGCTGGACGCGTTCTTCTCCGAGACCATGCCCGGCCTGAAGGGAAACCGCGCCACCCTCTTCGGGCGAGAGGGCGCGGGGGAAGAGGGCGCGGAGCTTGTTCCCCCCCAGCTGGGGGAGACCCTCTCCCTGGACTTCTATTCCTACCTTATCCCCTCCGGGGTGGGGGAATTCCTGCAGCAGGACGCCATGGGCGACAAGCTGGGCGGGGAGGGGCAGCGCAGCGGGGCGCCGGAGCCGCATAAAGCTCCGGTCGATAAGGACGGAGAACATGAAGCGGAGAGAGTCGTCCGCTACCCGGAATGGGACTACCTCGCCGGGGTTTACAGGCGTGATTGGGCCACCCTTCACCAACAGGAGGCCGAGCCCGGGGATCCCCACTCCGCCCGCCGGTTGCTCCACGAATGGGAGGAGCTGGTGCGAGAGGTGACGCGGCAGTTCCGCCTCCTGCGCCTGCAGGAGAGAAGCTGGAGGAAAAAACTGGAATGGGGCGAGGAAATAGACATCGCCGCCGCGGTGGAGCGGGCGGTAGCCCTGCGAGGCGGGCTGCCCGCCCCGGAGAAGATCTACATGGAGAAAAGGCGCGTCACCCGAGAGGTGAGCGCCCTCTTCCTCCTCGACCTCTCCGCCTCGACCTCCGCGGAGATCGCTGAAGGGGGACACGCCGGGGAAACGGTGCTCCAGCTCCTGCTGGCGAGCGTGGCGGTGATGGCCCGCGCCCTGGAACAGCTAGGCGACCGCTACGCCATCTGCGGCTTCTCGGGATACGGCCGGCACAAAGTGGACTTCCTGCGCATCAAGGGTTTCGACGATCCCCTGGGAGAGACGGTATGGAGAAGGTTGGGAGGGCTCAAGCCCATGAAGAGCACGCGCATGGGCGCGGCGGTGCGCCATGCCCACCGCCTCCTCGCCAGGGAGGCATCCTCCCTCAAGCTCATGCTCCTGCTCTCGGACGGCTATCCCCAGGACTTCGACTACGGCGAGGACCGCACCGACCGGGAGTACGGGCTGCGTGACACCGCCATGGCCCTGCGCGAGGCGGAAGCGGACCACATCGTTCCCTTCAACGTCACCGTGGACGCCGCCGGGCACGATTACCTAAGGCGCATGTGTCCCCCCCACGGCTACCTGGTGCTGAAGAGCGTGGAGGATCTTCCCCGCGAGCTCCCGAAGGTCTACTTGAGGCTCCGTGGGAGCTGAACCGGCGTACTCTCCACCCCCATGCAGCTCGTGCCGCCTCGCGACGACCCCCGCACGCGCGAAACGCTCCTTACCGCGGGAGATCCCAGCAATCGACAAAGGGGGCGGCTCTCGCCATCAAGTTTTTTCACCCCACCGGGGGCCGTCACCCCACCTCCCACATCACGGCGGACATGGATTATGCCGGACCACACCCGAAGGGCTCCTGGGGGAGCTATTCGGGTGCCGCCACGCCTTCCCGCGCAGGCAGCAGGCCCGTGGTACGGGAACCGGACCTCACCGTGGCGGACACTTATGGTACCGCCGATGAAGATCGC
>JACVJD010000071.1 GCA_015711825.1 Candidatus Solincola daggyaiensis | reverse complement strand
TTGCGGGCCAGGGCCCCTGCGGCGCTTGCCATCGCGCCCACCATCAAGGTCAAGAGCGCCGCGAACCATGCGAAATCCCCGGTGCCTATGAGGTAAAGCGCGCACAACGCCGTGCCCGCCGCGAAGACCATGGAGAGAAGGGCTATGGCTACCGCCAGGAAGGCCTTGTGGCCGAGGCTGCGGCGGGGCATCGGCCCGGCGACCTCCAGGTGCAGGCAGCGCGCGCAGAGGAAACGGCTCCCCGTCTCCACGCCCTCGAGCTCGATCTCCCGCCCGCATCCGCCGCATGTGATCATATGCAAACGTTAGCCGCCGCCTGCCCGCAGGTCAACCACCAAGAGACCCGCCTTCATACCCCGCGCCCGCCCGGCTTGATCACCGGCGATACGCGCGTCAGCAGTTCCCGGAAAAGGGCATCCCCGGAATCGAACTCCACCCTGATGGCGCGCCGGGGGCATGATAAGGCGCAGCGGCCGCAGCCCTTGCATACTTCAGGATCTATGAAAGACCGCCCGTTGACCAGCGCCGCCGCCCCCACGAAACATGTCTCGGCGCATTTACCGCAGCCCACGCAGCCCTCGCCTACCGTGACCCGCACCGACTCCAGCTTGCGGATGGTGTCCTTGAAACCCTTGCCCGCCTCGCGCATGTCCGTGCGCACCAGGCAACAGCAGTCGCAGCAAAAACACACCACCAGGAAGTTGCGGAAATCGCGCAAAAGCCCCAGGGTGGTGGCGTCGAACCAGATACGGCCGATCATCCCCGTAAGCCCCGTCTCCGAGGCCTTATCCAGGTGCTCCAGGCACTCCTCCACTCCTGCCCGGTGACCGAGGGAGGGGTGGAGGTGAGCCGCGGCCTCCCCCAGAAAAATGCAACCGATATCCCGCGGGTAAACGACACATCCCTCCCGGTTGCGGCATATGCAGCCGTCATGGATGAAGCGATGCGAGGAGGCCTTGATGAGCTCGGCGATGGCCTGGCGCGGCAGCGCGGTGTTCTGGGGGGTCGGGATGTCCTCGCACACCGGGACAAAGGTGACCTTGAATATCTCCTCTTTTACCAGGGGGGCGAAGAGCTGTCGAAACGGAGTATAAGGGCTGAGTCTCTTCACCAGGTGAGTGAAAGGCCACAGGGAGAGAAACGCCTTTACCACTTGCTTGGGATAACCCATGCCTTCCCCCTTTCGTAAATAAACCCCCGGTGATCTGCCACGCAGAACGCGGTTCCTCCGGCCCTTGCGAGCACGCGAGGATCTCGCCCTTGCCTTGACCGCCGAATCTTTCCTGTCCGCCCCTTCATCGCCACCTTTTTTTGCCCACCCTTGCGGGAGAGGAACCGCCATGCGCCATGGGCAATAAAGCCCCGGCGCTCCTTCTCCAGCCCGCGCTTCCTCCCCCACGCGAGGCCGTTTCCGAGAACCGCACCGCCACATGGCCGTTAGGCGACCAAGACCATTATTCACCCCTATGGCGTCGCGGGCAACGACGAGGGGCAGGCTTTGTATCCTTTATGGACCGGAGGATCCAAGATGACCGAGGCGAGCTCGGAAGGAAGCGGACGCCCTTAGCGCGGGGACGTCTCGCTATGTATAATAGTGAAATGCCGGAGGTTGAGGACCGGCGTTGAAAACAGCATATAAGGCTTGCGGTCGGGGTGTGGCGCAGTTTGGTCAGCGCGCGGCGTTCGGGACGCCGAGGTCGGAGGTTCAAATCCTCTCACCCCGACCATTTTTCCCTTTTTACGTGTCGGGACGCGGAGGTGCGCGCCTCCAGGACCGGCGCGAGATCGACATGTCACAAGGTTTTGCCGCCTTTTCTCCTCCCAGCCACCCGTTTTACCATCCGGAGGAGCGCATCGGGGCCGATATCGCGAACTCGCATCTTTTCCCCTACGCCACCCACCTGTTTTGTCCAAGATGCGCAGGCGCGTATGGGGTCGGCCCACATGGGTCATGCAAGCGGACCGGGACGGCGGGAGCTCGCGTATTGGCGGCTTTGCGAGGAGATGAGCGCTGACGGCCCTTTTCGCCTTTACCGCTGGAAAGAAGACTGTTCGCCTTTCTTTTTCTATAATCACAGGGGACGAAAGCGACCGAGAAGGAGGTTGACCGCATGACCGCTCCCCTGGAAGGAATACGCGTACTGGACCTTTCCCAACTCTATCCCGGACCGCTCTGCACCATGGTCCTCGCCGACCTGGGGGCGGAGGTCATCAAGGTGGAACCCCCGGGCACCGGCGATCATGCCCGCACCTTCCGTTTCCTCTTCAACCAGATCAACCGCAACAAGAAGAGCATCGCGCTCAACCTCAAGCATCCCGGGGCGCAGGAGGCCTTCCGGCGCCTGGCGCGCACCGCGGACGTGGTGGTGGAGGGTTTCCGCCCCGGCACCACCGCCCGTCTGGGGGTGGATTACGAGACCTTGAAGGCCTTGAACCCGCGCATCATCTACTGCTCCATCAGCGGTTTCGGACAGGACGGCCCCTACCGCGACCGTCCCGGTCACGACATCAACTACATGGCCATGGGGGGTGTGCTCGGGCTGACCAGGGACAAGGAGGGCAACCCCGTTGTGCCGGGCTTCGAGGTGGCCGACATCGCCTCCGCCTTGAACTCCGTCATCGCCATCCAGGCGGCCCTGCTGGCACGGGACAAGACGGGCGAGGGCCAGTACGTGGACATCGCCATGCTGGACTGCGTGGTTTTCCTGCTGCACAACAGCATAGGCCCTTACCTCGAGACGGGCGAGGTGCCTACCATCAACCCCCTGCACGCCACACCGCACTACGGTATCTTCGAGACCGCGGACGCGAAATACCTGGTCATCGGCATCGCCCACGAGGACTGGTTCTGGAACGGGCTCTGCGACGCCTTGGGCCTGGAGGACGCCAAGGGCTTGAACACGCCCCAGCGCATCCTGGGCAAGGCAGAGCTGCTACCCCGGGTGGAGGAAGCCGTCGCCAAGCTCAACCTCGAGGAAGCGCTTCGCTTGCTCGGCGCCAACGATGTGCCGTGTTGCGCTCTGCCACGCATAGACGAGGCCCTGGACGACCCCCAGGTAAGGCACCGTGGCATGGTGGTGCGGGTGGGAGAAGGAGAGGGGGCGATACGCCAGCTAGGCAGCCCCTACAAGCTCTCCCGCACCCCTCCCCGCTTCCTCACCCCTCCACCCGAGCTGGGACAGCATAGCGAGGAGTTGCTGCGAGAGATCGGCATGGAGGAGGAAGAGATATGCCGGCTCCGGGAGGAGGGGGCGATCGCCTGAGGGCTCCTCGCGCTTGCCGGCACCAATACTCCAGCCGGGAGCGATCTCCCGGAAATGCGGGTAAAGCGAGCGGTCGGCCCTTTCACGGCTGCCTCGGCATCCCGCCGCCGCTCCCGCTCGTCAACAACCCCCGAGAAAGACGCGTATAAAGCTCTCCACTTGCTTGGCGGAGGTAATTGCGGATATCCCCCGCATCGGATAGAATACCCACCAGCCAGGACTTCATAAGCTCATGGGGGAGTTCAGATGGTAAAGATCCTGGGGATTGCGGGAAGCCCGCGGCTGAACGGCAACACCGCGATTCTCCTGGAGGAGGCCCTCAAGGGGGCCAGGGAAGCCGGGGCGACCGTGAACAAGGTCGTGGTATGCAACCGCGAGATATTCCCCTGTCAGGCATGTGAGGATTGCCGCAAAGCGGGGGAATGCACCATCGACGACGGCATGGACAAGATCTACCACCTCACCACCACCTCCCACGGCATCATCCTCGCCGCTCCGGTGTATTTCAATTCCCTCAATGCGCAGACCAAGGCCCTTATCGACCGCCACCAGTGCATGTGGGCCCGTAAAGCGCTTTTGGGCCTGGAGGTCACCGACCCTGAGACCAGGCATGCTCGCCGCGGCCTCTTTCTCTCCACCGCCGGAGCGGACGACCCCCGGGCCTTCGACGGTGCCCTCAAGGTGGTGGACATGTTCTTCGAGGTCCTCGACATCAAATACTACGAGCGCCTGCTCTTCTTCCGCATGGACCGCAAAGGGGCCATAAAAGACCATCCTACTGCCCTGCGCAATGCCTATGCCGCCGGAGAACACCTGGTGGTGGAAATAGAGCGCAGCCTGGGGGAGAAAAAGGTCTGATCGCCGCCCCGCGCCGCCGATGCCGGCCACGACATCGCCTGCGGTTTTCGCTTGCCCGGGTGACCGAGAGGCCCTTAGAGATGATAATATCTGCTTATAGGATACATCAGGAGGAATAATGATGCCGCGGGAGATACGGCTTACTCATCTCTCGAGCAAATCCGGGTGAGCTGCCAAGGTGGGTCCGGGGGACCTCGAGAAAGTGCTGCGCCTCCTGCCTCCCAGCGACCTGGGCCGCGATATACTGGTAGGGCTGGATACGCCGGACGACGCCGCGGTCTACATGCTGGACGAGGAGACGGCGTTGGTGCATACCCTCGATTTTTTCACCCCCATAGTGGATGACCCCTTTGATTTCGGGCGCATCGCCGCGGCGAATTCACTCAGCGACATCTACGCCATGGGCGGCATTCCCCTTTCGGCCATGAACATCGTGTGTTTTCCCTGCTCGCTGGGAATGGACTTGCTGGCGAAGATCCTGGAGGGCGGCCTCGCCAACATTCGCGCCGCAGGCGCGGTGCTCCTGGGAGGGCACACGGTGGAGGACGCCGAGCCCAAATACGGCCTCGCGGTCACCGGCAGGGTCCACCCCGAACGCGTCATGACCTGCCTGGGCGCAGAGGCGGGCGACGTGCTCTTGCTCACCAAACCCCTTGGAACCGGGGTTCTCGCCACCGCCCTTAAAGGCGATTTTCTGCTCGAGGAGGAGATGAGGGAAGCGATAGAGGGCATGGCCCGTCTAAACGATCGCGCCTCGCGAGCGGCCGTGTTGGCCGGAGCCCACGCTTGCACGGATGTCACGGGGTTTGGCCTGGCGGGACACCTCCTTAACATGCTTTCGGGAAACGGTCTCGGCTGCGAGATAGAGGTTTCACGGCTCAACCTGTACCCCCATACGCGGGAAATGGCGGAGATGGGCATGATTCCTGCCGGAACCCATAGGAATCGCGAATTCTTATCGCCACGGGTGGAGATATCACCACGCTTGAGCGAAGTGGACCGCGATCTCGTCTTCGATCCCCAGACCTCGGGGGGACTGCTCCTGGCCCTGCCGGAAAAAGCGCTGGAGGTCTTCGAGCGAGAGATGGGCGAGGATGCTTCCTGGGCCCTCATCGGAAGGTTCATCGAGAACGCTGAGGGACTGGTGCGCGTCCTTCCCTGAAGCAGCATTGGCCCCGAGGGGGCAGAGGCACGCGACTGCCGAGCGGGACAAAGGAAGGAGAGGGTTTGCTGATCGGAACGGAAAAGCGCCCGGGAAAGGCGGCTGAGGTGACGGGGTGCTCTCTCGACATTGCGGTAAAAAACCGCTTATTCTGATCAAGGCGAATAAAGGAGGTGCCATGAAAGAACGGGTGGATGCGCGGGGCCTGGCTTGCCCCGCTCCGGTGGTGCGCACCAAGGAAGCCCTTAGGGCCGGCGCCAGGGAGATAGAGATCCTGGTGGACAACCCCACCGCCAGGGACAACGTATGCCGCTTCGCATCATCCCAAGGATGCTCCAGCGAGGTGTTCGAGGAGGAGGGGGTGTTCCGCATCGCCATAACCCGGGGCGAAGGGGCGGCGGAGGCTGAAAGCAGGCCCGAGACCGAGACGCGCACCGTGGTGGTGCTTTCTTCCGACGTGATGGGGCGAGGCGAAGATGAGCTGGGCAGAATACTCATGAAGGCATTCCTCAACACCCTGGCGGAGAACGACTCGCCTCCCTGGAGGGTGGTGCTCTTCAACCGCGGGGTCCTGCTGGCGGTGGAGGGCGCCGAGGGGGTGGAGGCCCTCTCCAACCTGCAGTGCATGGGGGTGGAGATCCTGGTATGCGGCACCTGCCTCGACTATTTCAAACAGAAGGAGAGGGTTGCGGTGGGGACGGTGAGCAACATGTACGACATCCTCACCACCATGCTCTCGGCCACCAACTCGGTGACTATATAGGATGCGCGCCCTTTTCGCGCCCGCCGAGTTTGCCGCCAATACCGGCAGGAAGGTCACGGCGGGGACGGTGAGCAACATGTACGACATCCTCACCACCATGCTCTCGGCCACCAACTCGCCGACCCTATGGGGCTCGGCGCGCAGACCCGCCGCGCGCAGGCCGCGAAAAGGGAGGGTAAAGCGTTTATGCTTCGAGATATAGGGCCGGAGGCAGAACTGTGGGTGCGACCCAGAGGGCGTACAAGCGCGCTTTCGGGAGAGGGAACGAAAGGGTAAACTGGAAAGCGACATGGAGAAGAAAGATTACCTGAGAAGTCTCTCTTCGGTTAACGACCTCGTTCAAGCCGTTTACCGCAGCCGTCTCATGGGAAGCAAGGCCATTCCGCGCGAGCTGGTGACCGAGGCGTCCCGCACCGTGCTCGACGGCATTCGCGAGGCCATACTCGCCGCCAGGGACGAGATGTCCTTGAAGGAGATAAAGACCGATACCCAGGAACTGGTATCCCTGGTGGAAAAGGTGGTGGAGGAGAAGCTGCAGATGAGCTTCCGGCGCGTGATCAACGCCACCGGCATCGTCATCCACACCAACCTGGGGCGTTCCCTGCTCTCTCGGCCGGCCCTGGAGGCGCTGGCCACGGCGGGAGCGCACTACAACAACCTGGAATTCAGGCTGGAGGACGGCTCGCGCGGCTCGCGCCAGGAACACCTGCGTGAACTGCTATGCGACCTTACGGGAGCGGAATCGGCCCTGGTGGTGAACAACAACGCCGCGGCGGTGCTGTTGGCCCTAGCCGTTCACGCCAAGGACAGGGAAGTCATCGTCAGCAGGGGCCAGCTTATAGAGATCGGGGGCTCTTTCCGCCTTCCCGACGTCATGGCCCAGAGCGGAGCCAAGCTGGTGGAGGTGGGCACCACCAACAAGACATACCTCGAGGACTTTCGCCGCGCCATCACCAGCGAGACGGCCATGCTCATGCGCGCTCATCCCAGCAACTACCGCATCTCGGGCTTCACCGCCGAGGTGGGGATCAAAGAGCTCGCCGGACTGGCCGCGGAGTACGGCCTCGTGGTCCTCGACGATCTGGGAAGCGGAGTCTATATCGACCTCTCCGCATACGGACTGCAATATGAGCCCACCATCAAGCGTTCCCTGGAGGAGGGGGCGGACCTGGTCTGCTTCAGCGGCGACAAACTCCTTGGCGGCCCCCAGGCGGGCGTCGTTCTCGGCAGGTCCGACCTGGTGGACGCCATGGCCCGCCATCCCCTTGCTCGCGCCCTCAGGGTGGATAAGCTGACCGTTGCCGCCATGGAGGCGACCCTGCGGCAGTACCTCGACCCCTCGCAGGCGGTCAATGAGATACCCACCCTGGCCATGCTCACCGCGAACCCCGAGACACTGCGCAAGCGGGCACTGGCCTTGGCCGATAAGATCTCCTCCCACGGCGACTTCGATGTCACGGTGGACGAGGACGTTTCGCGCGCCGGGGGAGGGGCGCTGCCCATGGAGGACCTCCCCACCTGGACGGTTGCGGTCACCTCACCGAGCATCAAGACCTCCGTCCTCGAGGAATCCCTGCGCCAAGCCGAGACGCCGGTGGTTTGCCGCGTTAAGGACGACCGCGTCATCCTGGACATGCGCACGGTGAGCGACGAAGAGGCGGAGCTTATCGCCGCGGCTTTTAAAGACATGGCAAGCGCCGATTGAACGTTTTCCGGGACGGCACAGGGGTATGAAGAACTTCATCATCGGCACCGCCGGCCATATAGACCACGGCAAGACCGAACTCATCAAGGCTCTCACGGGCACGGATACCGACCGTCTCAAGGAGGAAAAGGAAAGGGGCATATCCATCGAGCTGGGTTTCGCGGAGATGGGGCTTCCGGGGGGCTTGACCGCCGGGGTGGTCGACGTCCCGGGACATGAACACTTCGTCAAGAATATGCTTGCGGGGGCCACAGGCTTCGACCTGGTGCTGTTGGTGGTCGCGGCGGACGACGGCGTGATGCCGCAGACGGTTGAGCACCTGGCCATCGTGGACCTCCTTGGGGTGGACAACGGGGTGGTAGCGATCACCAAGGCCGACCTCGTGGACGAGGAGATGGTGGAGCTGGTGAAGGAGGACGTGGCGGAGGCCCTAAGGGGAACGGCCCTGGAGGGGGCGGAAACGGTGGTCACATCGATCCGAACCGGCCAGGGGCTGGACGAGCTGAAGGCCGCCTTGGCAAGGGCCGCAGAGAGGGCGAGGGACAGGGATTCCTCAGGACCCTTCCGCCTTCCCGTGGATCGCGTCTTCACCCTCAGGGGCATAGGCACCGTGGTAACCGGCACCCTTTGGGAGGGTAGCGTACGCGACGGCGACGAGGCGGTCATCCAACCTTCCGGCCGTAAAGTACGGGTGCGTAACGTGCAGGTACACGGAAAGGAGGTGGATAGGGCTTACGCGGGACAACGGGTGGCGTTGAACCTGCCTGGCGTTTCCACACACGAGATCGAGCGCGGCGACGTCATCGGAACCCCCGGTTACCTTCATCCCACCCTAATGGTTGACGGGCTGCTTCACCTCATCAAGGACGCGCCGCGTGTCCTCAAGAACCGGGCCCGCGTGCGCTTTCACCACGGCACCAGGGAGGTCATGGCACGGGTGGTGCTGCTCGGCGGCAGAGAGGAACTCCCGCCGGGGGAGAGTTCCTACGTGCAGTTCCGCCTGGAGAGGCCGGCGGTGGTCCTTTACGGCGACCGTTACATCCTGCGCAGTTACTCACCCGTCACCACCATCGGGGGCGGGCGCATCCTGGATTCGCACCCCAGGAAACACCGCCCTCACCAGCGCGAGATCCTCTCCTCGCTGCAAAGAAGGGAGCGCGGGAATCCCCGTGACCTCGTCCTTTTGGTCGCGGAGGAGAGGGGCTTGCCGCTTACGCGGGGGGAGCTGCTTACTTGGAGCGAGCTGAAGGAGGGGGCTTTCGAAGGCGCCCTGCAGGGGTTGCTCTCCGCCGGGGAGTTGGCAGAGATCTACGGGGACAACGAGGTCATGTACGTTCCCCCCGCCATGCTCCGGGAGCTTCAGGAACGCCTGGCGCTGATCACCGCCGAGATGCACGCCGCCAACCCCCTGCGGGCGGGGGTGGATAAGGAGGCCTTGCGCCGCCGTCTGGACGCCGGCATGGACGTGGCCGTATTTGAGGCCCTGTTGCGCAGCGCCGTGGCGGCGGGGAGGCTGGAAGTGGAGGCGGGTAAGGTGCGCGAGGCGGGCATGGGCGTGATCTTGAGCGAAGGGGAAAGGGAGCAGAAGGAGGCGCTGCTACGGGCCATCCGCGAAGGCGGTTTCACGCCGCCGCTTTTCAAGGAGCTCTTGGAACTAAGCGGTCTGGACAAGGCCAAGCTGCGCGACATGCTGGCCCTACTCGTGGAGGAAGGCGCCGTGGAACAGGTAAACCCGGATTTTTTCCTCGCCGCCGGGAAGCTCGCGGAGGCGGAGGAACAAATACGATCCCATCTTAGACGCCACGGCAGGTTAGGCGTGCCCGAGGTGAAGGGCATGTTGGGCGCAAGCCGGAAATATGCCATCCCCCTTCTCGAGTACTTCGACCGCAAGCGAGTTACAAGGCGCGAGGGCGATTTCCGCGTACCCTTCTAGGAAAGACGCCGCTTGTCGCTGCACAGCGGATTCTCCCTTCTACCGATATGCCGCCATATGACCCTTGATTCGCCGGGTTTTGCGCATATAAAAAAGGGGGCTCGACTTCTATAATAAGTGTGGAGATGCATCCGTCCTGGTGGGCGGCGCGGTCTTCAAAACCGTTGCGGTGTCGTAACGGGCGCCGGGTAGGTTCGATTCCTACGCATCTCCGCCATTCCTAACCTATCCGTAGGCGGCGCACCCGGCCCGACCCCCATAGTCGTATGCTAAGAATCGATAAGGCGCTCGGCGCCTTTATCGCACCCCAATGCGGGCGACCTGCTTACCCTGCCCGCTCCTTTGCGCTCTCCACCTTGCCTTCCAGGCCGGGCGAGAGGTGTACGGCTCCTTCCCCGTCAACCATTATCGCCTCGACCTGCCCGAAACCCTGCAACCACTCCATGCCCCCCGGATAGCCCATGATGAAAGCGGCCGTGGACATGGCATCGGACCAGACGCCGTCCCTTCCTCCCAAAACGGTGACCGACGCCGCTCCGCGCGCCGGGTAGCCGGTACGCGGATCGAGGATATGGTGGTAACGCACTCCCTCGTATTCGAAGAAGCGCTGGTAATCCCCGGAGGTGCTGATATAGGAGCCGCCTGGCAACAACAGCGTGGCCAGGTAACCCTCTCCCCGCGGGTCCATAACCGCGATCCTCCATTCGTTCCCTCCACCGCCGCCGGGTTTTTCGCCCATGGTGAGAGAGGTGCTGATCATGTTGACCACCGCCGCCTCCACGCCGTACTCTCTTAATATCTCCGCCGCCCTGTCCAGGGCGTATCCCTTCGCAAGACCCCCGAGATCGATGGCCATCCCCTCCCGCGCGAACCTAACCGTGCGGGCCGAGGGGTCGAGGGACAGTTTATCCGCTCCCACCAGCTCAAGGGCCGCCGCTATCTCCTCCTGAGACGGCGGCGGATCGCCCCTCTCACTCCTGCCCGTGACGTCCCAGGCGTCGATAAGGGGACCCACGGTGATATCGAACAAGCCTCGGCTGGCTTCGTACACCTTCATCCCGGCATCCACCATCTTCCAGAGGTCCTCCGACAAGGCCACCGGCCCGACGGCGGCGCTCGCATTGACTCTGGACAGCTCGCTCTCGGGATCGTAGCGATCAGCTATGCCCTCGAGCCGGAAGAGTTCCCTGAAGGCCTCGCCCACCGCCCCCTCGACCATGGACTGGTCCTTGCCGTAGGCGGTTATGGTCACCAGGTCGTCGAGGACGTATTCCTGTCTCTCGTAGGGCCGGCTGGAATAACCGGGATTGATTACCTTGGCCAGCACCACGGCCAGCAGGACCAATGCAAGGGTAACGGCGATGACTATCGCGGTATCCCGGCGGTTTTTTCTCCCGATTTCCCGCTCTCCCGGTTCCTTGTCAGCTTCCATGGGCCGTAGTATATCATCAGGCCGGGACGCAGCGCGCCTGTCGGCGTCAAGGACGAGAATCGCCTCTCACGGCATTGCGCATGGGGTTCCGTGATGGAAACGCTTCACGCCTCTATGTCTTCCGGCTTCCCGGTGGGGGGGATTTGCGCTCCTTCTATGTATCTTTGCATGTATCGGCCGCAGAGCTCCAGCAGCAGGGAGAACACCACGGCGATACCCAGCGACTGAAGAAGGACCACGAGGCGCGGCAGGTAGAGCTGGAAAAAATCGCGGAACCAGGGTATGGCCAGCACCCCTGCGAACGAACCCGCCATCGCCGCCAGCAGTCCGCCTCGCCAGGAGAGCAAAGGACGCGAGAGATACCCCAGCACCGCCAGCCCCACCATGGTGAGCACGATCACCGCCACGGTGCGGGACTCCTCGAGGCTCACGCCGTTGCTCCTGGCCATGGCGTTCCCGGTGAAGGTGGCCGCCCCGGCGATGAACCCCGCCGGCAACGCGAAATAGAGCACGCGTCGCAGCAGCCCCGGCCGGTAGCGCCGCTTGCTGCGGGCGAAGGAGAGAACGAAGGCGGGGATGCCTATGGTGAGGGATCCCACCAGGGAGATATGCCGGGGAAGGAACGGGTATTCCCAGGCTATAAGGGCGACGCCGATCGCCAGAAGGGCGGCGTAAACCGTCTTGGTGAGGAAGAGGTTGGCGACCCTTTCCATGTTGGCCATTACCCTCCTGCCCTCCGCCACCACCCCCGGAAGGGTGGAGAACCTTCCGTCCAGAAGCACTAATTGAGCCACCGCCTTGGTGGAAGGAGCTCCTGAACCCATGGCGATGCCCATGTCCGCGTCCTTCAAGGCGAGGGTGTCGTTGACCCCGTCCCCGGTCATGGCCACCACGTGCCCCCGGGACTGCAGGGCATGTACCATGAGGCGTTTCTGCTCCGGGACCACGCGTCCGAAGACCGTCTTAACGTGCAGCAACTCCGCCAGCTCTTCCGCCTTCTCCGGCAGCTCACGCGCATCCACGGGATCATCCGCGCCCGGTATCCCGACCCGCGCCGCCACCGCGCCCACCGTGCGGGGATTGTCTCCGGAGATGACCTTGATCCCCACCTCCTGGCGTCTGAAATACTCCAGGGTATCGGCGGCGTCAGGGCGCACCTTCTCCTCGAACACCAACAACGCCACGGGCTCCAGCCCCTCCGGGGACTCCCCGCCCGCCACAGCTCGTTGCGCCCGTGCGAAAAGCAGGACCCTCCTTCCGGAGGCCGCGATCTCATCCGCCTTTTCCCGCAGCTCGCCGGCGCGCGGAGTCCCACGCAATAAGACCTCCGGGGCGCCCAGGACCCAAGTCCCCGCATCCGCGAAGGAAGCCGAGCTCCACTTCCAGGCCGAGGAGAAAGGCACCACCTCCTCGGCCCGCCAACCGACAGGGGGAGGGAAGGCATTAGAGATAGCGGCGATGGTGGCGTTCTCGGATGGAGCCGCCGCGGCGAAGGCGCCCAGCGCCTCCTCCAGGCCTTCCTCTCCTTTCAGCGGCAGGAGCTCCGAGAACTCCAGCGTTCCCTCGGTGAGCGTGCCCGTTTTATCCAGGCAGATGACGTCCACCTTTGCCAGACCCTCCACCGCCGGGAGCTCCTGCACCAACACCTTGCGCCGCGCTAAGGTGACCGCGCTCACCGCGAACACCAGGCTGGTGAGGAGCACCAGTCCCTCAGGCACCATGCCCACCAGGCCGGCTACCGTGGCCAGCACGGAATCGTCGAAGGAGCTGTGGGTGATAAGCTGGCTTGCCGCCAGCAGAATGGCCGATGGGACCATGATATAGGTTATGTAGCGCAGAATGGTGTTGATGGCGTCGCGGAGGTCCGACTGCACCAGGGCGTATTTCTTTGCCTCGGCGGCCAGCTTTCTGGCATAGGCTTCCTCGCCCACCGCCGTGGCCCTGAACCTGCCGGCCCCCGAGGAGACGAAGCTCCCGGAAAGCACGGTGTCCCCTGGGTTTTTCGCTATAGGAACAGACTCTCCCGTCAGCAACGATTCATCGACCTCCAGGCCCCTTGAGAACAGCACTATGCCGTCCACCAGGATCTGGTCCCCGGCCTGCAGCTCCAGGAGGTCGTCCAGCACCACTTCCTCCCTCGGCAGCTCCAGGGATTCGCCTTCGCGTACCACCTTCGCCCTCGGCGCGCTGAGGAGGGAAAGCCTGTCCAGCGTCCACTTGGCGCGCAGTTCCTGCACTATCCCTATAAGGGTATTGAACACCAGCACCATGCCGAAGAGAGCGTCCCGCCAGGGGCCGATAAACAAGACCACCACCGCAAGGAACCCCAGGATGGCGTTGAAGCGGTTGAAAACGTTGACGCGGATGATGGAGGCGAGGGAGCGGCTGGTCTCGTCCTTTACCGCGTTGACCTGGCCGCGTTCCACGCGCTCTTTCACCTGGGCGTTGGTCAACCCGCGCTCAGGGTAGGACGTTTCCAGGCCAAGGGGTTCGAGCCTTTCCGGCCCAGGTACTTCGTGGCGCATTCCGTGCTCGGGTCGGGATGGTCCCTCCGCAGGCAAATTCATCCCCTCCCTATGCCTTTGAGCTGAAGTTTCGGACTTGACCTCCCGCCATGCCCATGACCCCCGGTGGTTGTGGCAGCGACCCTTTCACGCCGCGAGGAGGGTCTCAACGCCTTTTGCTCACACCATGCCCCTCTATTCCCCCAAATCCACCTTTATATGGTCGAGGAGGGCCGATATCTTTGTCTATGATAATGCCGCCTCTCGGCGATTCGCCGCCTGCGCAAACCGGCTGTTGTAATAATAGCAGGAATGGCAGGTTTTCCACCCTTGATGTGAACGGCGACTTCACGCGCTCAACGCCCGACGGCTCGCCTTCGCCTGGCTCTAACGGCGACACGCTTTCGCACCGACGGCGTCCGGCATCACCGGCAGCCGGGGAAGTGCCGGCATGAAGAGCGGGCCGGGTTTTCCCGGCCCGCTGTTTTCTTTTTCCGCCGGGCGGAACTAAGCCGCCGCCACCTCGCCGAACCTCTTGGGCTTGAACACCGCGTCCAGCAGGGGCACGAAGGCGTTGCCGATGAGGATGGAGTAGGCCACCGCTCCCGCCGGGGCCAGGAACACGCGGATGATCACCACGCACACCCCGATGAGCAGCCCGTAGACCACCTGCCCCCAGACGTTCATGGGGCTTGAGACCCAGTCGGTGGCCATGAAGAAGGCCCCCAGCATGACCCCGCCGGCCAGGATGTTGTAGAGCCCGTCCGAGCCCACGATGTAGGCGAGGACGAACACCGTGGCCAGGATGGTCACCGGGATGACCCAGTCGATCACCTTGCGGTAGAGGAGGTAGGCGCCGCCCAGGAGCACCCAGAAGGCCCCCACCTCGGAGATGGCCCCGCCGTAGTTGGCGAAGAGCAGGGCGAGGTAGGAGGGACCCTGTCCCTCCAGCCCCTGCTTGATGTACACCAGGGGGGTGGCGGACTGCACGCCGTCATAGCCCGCCTTCAGGAAGCCCAGGCTGCCGGTCCAGGAGGCCAGGAAGCCGGAGCAGGTGAGGGCGAAGACGAACCCGAACAGGGCGGGGTTGAAGAGGTTGCGCCCCAGGCCCCCCATGAGCTCCTTGGCCACCACGATGGCCACGAAGGAGGCGATGATGAGGTTGAGCCACTGGATGCGCGCCGGAAAAAGCAGGGCCAAAAGCAGCCCCGTCACCGCCGCGCTGCCGTCTTGCAGGCTCACCTTGCGCTTTCTCGCCTTGCGCACCACCCACTCGAAGAACATGCACGACCCCACGCCGAGGGCCATGTTGAACAGGGCGTTGTAGGTGAAGGCCACCAGGGCCGCGATGGTCACCGGCGCCAGCGCGATGAGCACGTCGCGCATGGCCAGCGCCGTCTGTTCCTTGCTCCTCAGGTGAGGGGGCGGGGTTACGACCAGGTTGTCCAGAGCCATACTCAATCGCCTCCTCTACTTCTTCTTCAGGGCCGCGATCTCGGCCTTGGCCTTGCGCACGTATTGCACGTGGGGGATGTAGGCGGGGCAGGAGAAGGAGCAGCAGCCGCACTCGA
>JACVJD010000070.1 GCA_015711825.1 Candidatus Solincola daggyaiensis | reverse complement strand
TGGTGCCCACGTTCACGTGCGGCTTGGTCCTCTCGAATTTCTTCTTGGCCATTTTGACATTCCTCCTGAATCAACTTCCGGTGTCGCGCTTTGGACACAACTTCCCTATTCTAATAGCCTCGCCTTAAGCACTCAAGACCCATTTCGGGACCCTTTTCATTCCCCTCTTATGCGTCGCACGATCTCCATCGCTATGTTATGCGGCGTCTCTCCGTAGTGAGAGAACTGCATGTGGTAGGTCGCCCGGCCCTGGCTGAGAGAACGGATGTCGGTGGCATACCCGAAGGTCTCCGCCAGGGGTATGAAGGCCGTCACCACCTGCTGCCTGCCGCGGGTCTCAAGTCCCTCCACCTTCCCACGGCGCGAATTGACGTCGGCGATGATATCACCCAGGTTCTCCTCCCCCACCGTTATCACCACCTTCATCACCGGCTCCAGCAGGATAGGCTCGGAGCGGCGCAGCGCCTCCTGGAACGCGGCGGAGCCCGCCGCCTTGAAGGCGAGCTCCGAGGAGTCCACCTCGTGATAGGACCCTCCCCTCAGCGTGACCCTAACGTCCACCACCGGGTATCCGGCAAGCACCCCGAACTCCATTGCGCCCGCCACTCCCTGCTCCACCGCGGGGATGAATTCCTTGGGGATGGCGTTTCCCGTCACCTTGTTCACGAACTCGAACCCACCTCCCCTGGGAAGCGGCTCGAGGTCGATGATCACATGTCCGTATTGACCCCGTCCTCCCGTCTGGCGAATGAACCTGCCCTCCACGCCCCTGGCGCTGCCCGCAACCGTCTCGCGGTAGGAAACCTGCGGCCTTCCCACGTTGGCGCCCACACCGAACTCGCGCATAAGGCGGTCCACGATGATCTCCAGGTGCAGCTCTCCCATGCCGGATATTATGGTCTGCCCGGTCTCGGGATCGAGCTTAACCCGGAAAGTGGGGTCTTCATCGGCGATGCGCTCCATGGCCTCGCTCAATCTGTCCTGATCCGCCTTGGTCTTGGGCTCGATGGCAATGGAGATCACCGGCTCCGGAAAGACCATGGACTCCAGGAGGATGGGGCGATGGGCGGAGCATAGAGTGTCTCCGGTATAGGTCTCCTTCAACCCCACCGCGGCCACGATGTCCCCGCTGAAGACCATCTCCAGCTCCTCGCGGTGGTTGGCGTGCATCTGCAGAAAGCGCCCGATGCGTTCCTTCTTTCTGCGCGCGCTGTTGAAAACCGTGGCCCCAGCCCTCAAGGCGCCGGAATAAACGCGTATATAGATAAGCTTGCCCACATAAGGGTCGGACACCACCTTAAAGGCCAAGGCGGAAAAGGGCTCTTCGTCGGAGGCGTGCCGGACCTCTTTCCTGCCCTCCTTGCCCACTTGCACCCCCTCGATGGGGGGGACGTCAAGGGGCGAGGGAAGGTAGTGGACCACCCCATCCAAGAGGGGCTGCACCCCCTTGTTGCGGAAGGAGGCTCCGCAGAACACCGGCACCACCTCGCAGGCCAGCACGCCCTTGCGCAGGGCGGCGCGGATCTCCTCCGGGGTTATGGCATCTTCTCCCGCGAGGTATTTCTCCATCAACGCGTCGTCGTACCCGGCGCAGACCTCGAGCAGGGCGTGATGGTAGAGCTCAGCCGCTACCGCCAGGTCCTCGGGGATCTCCACCCCCTCCCATTGCGTGCCCATCTCATCGGTATAGACGATGCCCTTCATCTCCACCAGGTCCACGCAACCCCGGAAGTCGCCCTCCCCGCCCAGGGGGATCTGCACCGCCACCGGCCGGGCATCAAAACGCTGCTCCAGCATCTCCATGCAGGCGAAGAAATCGGCCCCCGGCCTGTCCATCTTGTTGACGTAGCAGATGCGCGGGACGCCGTAGTGATCCGCCTGTCTCCAAACCGTCTCCGTCTGGGGTTCCACCCCGGCCACCGCATCCAATATGGCGATGGCCCCGTCCAGCACCCTGAGAGAGCGTTCTACCTCTACAGTGAAGTCCACGTGGCCGGGAGTATCTATTATGTTTATGCGGTGATCCTTCCAGAAGCAGGTGGTGGCGGCGCTGGTTATGGTGATGCCGCGTTCCTGCTCCTGCACCATCCAGTCCATGACCGTGGAGCCATCGTGCACCTCTCCCATCTTATAGGTCTTACCGGTGTAATAGAGAATGCGCTCGGTGGTGGTGGTCTTTCCGGCATCGATATGGGAGATAATGCCGATGTTGCGCACGCGATGGAGGGGGAATCTCCCCTCCGCCGCGGACGTTTTCTCCACCCTTCCAGTCGTGGTTACCTTCATTTCACCAGCGGTAATGGGCAAAGGCCTTATTGGCCTCGGCCATCTTGTGCAGGTCCTCCTTTTTCTTGATGGATGAGCCGATGCCGTTCGAGGCATCAAGGAGCTCCATGGCCAGGCGCTCCATCATGGTCTTCTCCTTGCGCTGCCGCGCGAAGTTCACTATCCATCTGATCGCCAGGGTAGTGCTGCGACGCGGCCGCACCTCCACCGGCACCTGGTAGCTTGCCCCGCCCACGCGCCGTGATCTCACCTCGAGCACCGGCCTGACGTTGTCGGTGGCCTTCCTCAGCACCGCAAGGGGGTCGTTGCCCGTCTTCTGGTGCAGGATGTCCAGCGCCCCGTAAACGATCTTTTCCGCCTTGCTTTTCTTCCCGTCAAGCATGACCTTGCGGATATACTGCTCCACCAGGACGCTGTGGTACCTGGTATCCGGGGGTATCTCCCTCTTCGGCGCCGGTCCTTTCCTGGGCATCCTCTCTCTCCTTCCGCTCCGGCCCCTACAGGCCGGCCGTCTTCTTCGTCCCGTAACGGGAACGCGCCTGCTTGCGATCGGAAACCCCCGCGGCGTCGAGGGTGCCGCGGATTATCTTATAGCGCACGCCGGGAAGGTCTTTTACCCTTCCACCTCTCACCAAAACGATGGAGTGCTCCTGCAGGTTATGGCCGATACCGGGGATGTAGGAGGTCACCTCGATGCCGTTGGTCAACCTCACCCTGGCGATCTTGCGCAATGCCGAGTTGGGCTTTTTGGGCGTGGTCGTCTTTACCTGCGTGCAGACACCTCGCCGCTGCGGGCATCCCTGCAACGCCGGGGTCTTGGTCTTCTTCCGCTTTTCGATGCGGCCCTTGCGAACCAGTTGGTTTATGGTGGGCAAACCTACCTCCTCCGTGCAATATTCCCTGCTCTAGCTGCTGTTTTTCCTTCGGCGCACAAAACGCAAGTTTACCATCGGGACCGCGGGGTGTCAATCATGCGCAGGGAACCTTGACCGCTTAAAACTCCTCCGCTTGATCCGCTTCCGCCACATCCTCTACCGCCATATCCTCTTCCGCCATCTCGGGCCCCAGGCCCTCAAGCGACTCCTCCTCGGGCTCGCGCAAAAAGCCGGCCTTCTTGAGCTCCTCGATGTTACCCCTGCCGAGACCCGCGTCGTAGAGATCCTCTATCCCCATGCGCAACAGGTCGCTGGTGGTGTTCACGTTGGCCTGCTTGAGCAGGTTCTTGGTGCGAGTGGAGATGGAGAGTTCCTGGATGTCCACCTCGTCGGCCTCCAGCACCGCGGAAACCGCCTCGGAGCCGAAGAGTTCCTCGAGCTCCTCCTTGGAGGGAGCCCTGGTACGCGATATCCCGGAGGTCAGGGCTTCCACCTCCTCCAGCAGGCCCACGCCGGCGTGCTTCGGCCTCACCTTTATATTGCGGTACCGGCTCATGCCCGTGCCCGCCGGTATGAGCTTGCCTATGATCACGTTCTCCTTCAATCCCAACAAGGGATCCACCCTCCCTGATATGGCGGCGTCCGTGAGCACCCGCGTGGTCTCCTGGAAAGATGCCGCGGAGAGAAAGGAATCGGTGGCCAGCGAGGCTTTGGTGATCCCCAGCAGCATCTGGCGCGCCGTGGCGGGCTCTCCTCCTTGCGCCACCACCGCCTCGTTGACCTCCTCGAAGAACTTGCGGTCCACCTTCTCCCCCGGCAGCAGGTCGGTATCGCCGGCCTCAAGCACCTCCACTTTCTTGAGCATCTGGCGCACGATGAGCTCGATGTGCTTGTCGTGGATATCCACGCCCTGGCTCTTATAGACCTCCTGCACCTCCTTGACCATGAACAGCTGGGCGGCCTGGGGGCCGAGCACGCGCAGGATATCGTGGGGATTGGCCGAACCCTCGGTGAGCTGGTCGCCGGCGTTGACCTCCTGTCCGTCGCGTACCCTCAGGCGGGCCCGGCGCGGCACCTGGTAGGAGCGCTCCTTGTCGCCTGATCCCACGATGGTTATCTTGCGCGCCTTGTCGGACTCCTCGATGGTCACCTTCCCGGATATGTCGGCGATGACCGCCTGTCCCTTGGGTTTGCGGGCCTCGAAGAGCTCCACCACACGGGGAAGGCCGTGGGTGATATCCTCCCCCGCCACGCCCCCGGTATGAAAGGTGCGCATGGTGAGCTGGGTGCCGGGCTCGCCGATGGACTGGGCGGCGATGATGCCCACCGCCTCCCCGATCTCCACCAGCCTGCCGGTGGCCAGCATGGTGCCGTAACAGAGGCTGCACACGCCATAGCGCGACTGGCAGGTCATCACGGAACGCACCATCACCTCCTCGATGCCTGCCTTGGCAAACTTTTCCACCATGGCCAGGTCGATCTCCTGGTTTTTCTCCAGGAGCACCTCCTTGGTGCGGGGATGTTCGACCCTCTCCAGGGTCACCCGCGCCGCCAGCGAGTTATTCAGCTCTCCCTGGGGGTTCAACACCTTCACCGGTATGCCCTTGTCGGTGCCGCAGTCGAACTCCCGCACGATGACCTCCTGGGAGACGTCCACCAGGCGACGCGTGAGGTAGCCTGAGTCGGCGGTGCGAAGAGCGGTGTCCGCGAGCCCCTTCCTGGCTCCGTGGGTGGAGATGAAGTACTCCAACACCGTCAGACCTTCCCGGAAATTGGACTTGATGGGGCGGTCGATGATCTCCCCCTTGGGATTGGCCACCAAGCCGCGCATGCCCGCGAGCTGGCGGATCTGCTTGATGTTTCCCCGCGCCCCGGAGTTGGCCATGAGAAAGATGGGGTTGAAGGTGTCGAAGCTGCGCTCCATGGCCTCGGTGACCTCGTCCGTGGCCTTGGTCCACAGTTCCACCACCCGCTGGTGGCGCTCGTCGTCGGTGATAAGGCCGCGCTTGTAGCTCTCCTCGATCCTCTCCACCTCCACCTCCGGCTCCTCGAGGATCTTCTCCTTGTCCGGGGGCACGGTGATGTCCTGCACGGAGATGGTTATCCCCGCCCTGGTGGCGTAGTGGAAACCGACCCGCTTGATGTTGTCGAGGATCTCCGCCGTCTTAACGGTATCATAGCGTCCCGCCACCTCGGTGACGATGCGCTGCAGCACCGATTTGTTCACCGACTCGTTCACGAAGGGATAGTCTTCGGGGAGGGCGGAGTTGAAGATCACCCTTCCCGCCGAGGTGTCGTACACCTTGGGCGGGCGGCCCTTCTTGCGTATGCGCACCTTAATGGGCGCGTGCAGATCCACTTCCTTGAACTCATAGGCCATCATCGCCTCCTCGGGGGAGGCGAAAAGCTTGCCCTCGCCCTTCTCCCCCTCCTTGACCACGGTGAGATAGGAGGCGCCCAGCACCATGTCCTGGGTGGGGGTGGTGATGGGGCGTCCGTGAGCGGGAGAGAGGATGTTGTGGGCGGAGAGCATGAGAATGCGCGATTCCGCCTGCGCCTCCGCCGAGAGCGGAAGGTGCACCGCCATCTGGTCGCCGTCGAAATCGGCGTTGAAGGCGGTGCAGACCAGGGGGTGGATCTGGATGGCCTTGCCCTCCACCAGCACCGGCTCGAAGGCCTGGATGCCCAGGCGGTGCAGGGTGGGTGCGCGGTTCAAGAGCACCGGGTGCTCCTGGATGACCTCGTCCAGCACGTCCCAGACCTCGGGGCGCTGGCGTTCCACCATCCTTTTGGCGCTCTTGATGTTCTGGGCATATTCCTTGTCCACCAGCAACTTCATCACGAAGGGCTTGAAGAGCTCCAGGGCCATCTGTTTGGGCAGCCCGCACTGGTGGAGCTTGAGGTTGGGGCCCACCACGATCACCGAGCGCCCCGAATAGTCCACCCTCTTTCCCAGCAGGTTCTGGCGGAAGCGACCTTGTTTCCCCTTGAGCATATCCGAGAGCGACTTCAGGGGACGGTTGCCCGGCCCGGTCACCGCGCGCCCGCGCCGTCCGTTGTCGAAGAGGGCGTCCACCGCCTCCTGCAACATCCTCTTCTCGTTGTTGACGATGATCTCGGGCGCACCCAGGTCCAGCAGCCTCTTCAAGCGGTTGTTGCGGTTGATGACCCTGCGGTAGAGGTCGTTCAAGTCCGAAGTGGCAAAACGACCGCCGTCGAGCTGCACCATGGGGCGTAGGTCGGGCGGGATCACCGGGATGCAGTTGAGGATCATGGAGGTGGGATCGTTATCGGTGTTCAGGAATGCGGTCACCACCTTGAGCCGCTTGGTGGCCCTCTGCCTTTTCTGGCCCTTGGAATTGCGGATTATCTCGCGCAGCTCCGCCGCCTCGGCCTCGAGATCCACCTCGGCCAGCATGTCTCGGATCGCCTCGGCCCCCATGCCGCCGCGGAAATAGTCCCCGTAGCGCTCGCGCATCTCGCGAAAGAGCATCTCGTCCGAAACCAGCTGGCGGTATTCCAGGTTCTTGAACTCCTCGAACACCCGCCGCAGCTCCTCTATGCGGCGCTTGGCCTTCTCCTCCAGGGATTTGATCTCCTTTTCCAGTTGCTGGGGATTAAGCCTCGGGGTCTTTTCCTCTTCCTCCTCTTCCACCTCGCCGGCCTCGCCTTTTTCCTTTTCCTCTTCCTCCTCTTCTTCGCCTCCCTCGGCGGCGGCGCGCAGCTCCTCTATCCTGAGTCGCGTGCTCTCCTCGATCTCCGCGATGTCCTCGTTCAACTCGTCCTCCAGCATCTGCAGGTCGCGATGCCTCTTTTCATCGTCCAGGAAGGTCACGATATAGGAGGCGAAGTAGAGGATCTTCTCCAGGTCTTTGGGGGCGATGTCCAGCAGGTAACCCATGCGCGAAGGCACGCCTTTGAAGTACCAGATATGGGCCACGGGAGCCGCCAGCTCTATATGGCCCATCCTCTCCCGGCGCACGCGGGCCCGGGTGACCTCCACGCCGCAGCGCTCGCAGATGATGCCCTTGAAGCGCACGCGCTTGTACTTGCCGCAGTAGCATTCCCAGTCACGGGTGGGCCCGAATATCTTCTCGCAGAAAAGGCCGTCCTTTTCCGGCTTCAGGGTGCGGTAGTTGATGGTCTCCGGTTTCTTCACCTCGCCGTGGGACCACGACCTGATCTGGTCGGCCGTGGCGAGTCCGATCTTCAACTTGTCGAAGTCGTTGACGTCCAACAAGGGGTTACCTCCTTATACGAAACTTCCGTGACCTCTCCCGGCGGGATCAGAACTCCTCGCGCATCTCCTCATCCCTATCCACCTCGCTGCGGGTGGAGAGAAGCGCCGCGGAGGCGGTCCTGAGATCGATACCCAGGTCTTCGGCGGTGCGCATGAGGTCTTCGTCGCTTTCCCGGATCTCTATCTCCTCGCCCGTCTCGGACAGCACCTCCACGTCCAGGCAAAGGGCCTGCATCTCTTTGACCAGCACCTTGAAGGATTCCGGGATTCCCGGCTCGGGGATGTTCTCGCCTTTGACAATGGCCTCGTAGACCTTCACCCGTCCCATGACGTCGTCGGACTTCACGGTAAGGAGCTCTTGCAGGGTGTAGGCGGAACCGTAGGCCTCCAGTGCCCATACCTCCATCTCTCCGAACCTCTGTCCACCGAACTGGGCCTTGCCCCCCAGCGGCTGCTGGGTGACCAGGGAGTAGGGACCGGTGGAGCGGGCATGTATCTTGTCGTCCACGAGGTGGAGCAGCTTCATCACATAGATATACCCCACGGTTACGGGATGATCGAAGGGCTCGCCGGTTATGCCGCTGTACAGAGTGGTCTTCCCGGACTCCGGGAGTCCCGCCTCCCTGAGCGCCTCCTCGATCTCGTGCTCCCTGGCACCGTCGAAGACGGGAGTGGCCACGTAAACCGGGCCCTCCGCCCTGTTCTTGCCCTTCTTAGGCCAACCCTCGTGGGCCGCCCAGCCCAGGTGGGTCTCGAGGATCTGCCCGATGTTCATGCGCGACGGCACCCCCAAGGGATTGAGCACCAGATCGACGGGCGTGCCATCCTCCATGAAGGGCATGTCCTCTATGGGGAGTATCTTGGATATGACGCCCTTGTTGCCGTGACGCCCGGCCAGCTTGTCGCCGTCGGAGATCTTGCGCACCTGGGCGACGTACACGCGAACCATCTGGTTGACTCCCGGCGGCAGCTCGTCACCGGCGTCACGGGAGAACACCTTTACGTCGATCACCTTCCCCGACTCGCCGTGGGGGACCTTAAGGGAGGTGTTGCGCACCTCGCGGGCCTTCTCGCCGAAGATGGCCCGGAGCAGCCTCTCCTCGGCAGTGAGCTCGGTCTCTCCCTTGGGGGTGACCTTGCCCACCAGGATATCTCCCGGGTTGACCTCCGCCCCGATGCGAATGATGCCCATCTCGTCCAGGTCCTTGAGCATCTCCTCGCTCACGTTGGGGATATCGCGGGTGATCTCTTCGGGGCCGAGCTTGGTATCGCGGGCGTCCACCTCGTGCTCCTCGATGTGGATGGAGGAGAGCACGTCGTCGTAGACCATGCGCTCGGAGACGATGATGGCGTCCTCGTAGTTGTAGCCCTCCCAGGGCATGAAGGCCACCAAGAGGTTCTTGCCCAGGGCGATCTCCCCGCGGTCGGTGCAGGGCCCGTCCGCGATGACCTGTCCTTCCAGCACTTGATCGCCCTCGTCCACGATGGGCTTCTGGTTCACGCAGGTGCCCTGGTTGGAGCGGCGGAATTTGGCCACCTTGTACACGTCCACCGTCCCGTTCTTCCTCTTCACCTCTATGCGCCGCGCATCGACGTAGGTCACGATGCCGTCCGCCCTGGCGGTGATGACGTCGCCGGTGTCCTTGGCGGCACGGTATTCCATGCCCGTCCCTATGAGGGGGGCCTCGGAGCGCAGCAGGGGCACCGCCTGGCGCTGCATGTTGGATCCCATGAGGGCGCGGTTGGCGTCATCGTGCTCGAGGAAGGGTATGAGGGCAGTGGCCACCGAGACTATCTGGCGGGGCGAGACGTCCATGTAATCCACATCCTCGGGATGGGCCGCCACCACGTTGCCGCCCTTGGTGCGGCAGAGGATGCTGGGACCCTCAAAGCGT
This sequence comes from Candidatus Solincola daggyaiensis, assembly GCA_015711825.1. Classification (GTDB taxonomy): domain Bacteria; phylum Actinomycetota; class Geothermincolia; order Geothermincolales; family RBG-13-55-18; genus Solincola_B; species Solincola_B daggyaiensis. The sequence goes on along the minus strand of JACVJD010000070.1, from coordinate 5,961 downwards.
CCTCTCTTGTCCACGGGAGCATTGGCCTGGGCGATGACGTACTTTTCCTCCTCGTCCGCGGTGAGATATACTATCTCGTCCGTCACCCTACCCTTGACCACCTTGCGGTAGGGGGTCTCGATAAATCCGAACTCGTTCACTCGCGCGTAGGTGGCCAGCGACCCTATGAGCCCGATGTTGGGACCTTCCGGCGTCTCGATGGGGCACATGCGCCCGTAGTGCGAGGGGTGAACGTCGCGCACCTCGAACCCCGCCCGCTCGCGCGACAGGCCCCCCGGCCCAAGGGCAGAGAGGCGGCGCTTGTGGGTGAGTCCCGCCAGGGGATTGGTCTGGTCCATGAACTGGGAGAGTTGGCTCGAGCCGAAGAACTCCTTTATCGCCGCCACCACGGGACGGATGTTGATGAGGTTCTGGGGAGTGATGGCCTCGGCCTCCTGGGTGGTCATGCGCTCCTTCACCACCCGCTCCATGCGGGAAAGCCCGATACGCACCTGGTTCTGGATCAACTCGCCCACCGAGCGCACCCTGCGATTGCCGAAGTGGTCGATGTCGTCCACCTCGTCGATGTCGTTCTGCACCACGCTCAGGAGATAGCGGATGGTGGCTACGATGTCCTCTATGGTCAGAGTGGTGATGGAGAGGTCTATGTCCAGCCCCAGTTTCTTGTTCAGTTTATAGCGCCCCACCCTCGCCAGGTCATAGCGTTTACGGTTGAAAAAGAGGTTCTCCAGCAGGGTGTTGGCGGAATCGGCGGTGGGGGGCTCGCCGGGCCGCAGTTTGCGGTAGATGTCGATGAGGGCGTCGTCACGGGTTTTGGTATGGTCCTTCTCCAGGGTGGCCTCCACGAGCGGGGACCCGTCGAAGAAGGATAGGATCTGGTCGTCGTCCTCGTATCCCAGGGCGCGCATGAGCACCGTCACCGGCTGCTTGCGCTTGCGGTCTATCCTCACCCCGATGACGTCCCTCTTGTCGGTCTCGAACTCGAGCCAGGCTCCCCGCGAGGGGATGATCTTCGCGTAATAGAGTTCCTTGTCCGAGACCTTGTCCAGCTCCTTGTCGAAATAGACCCCCGGAGACCTCACAAGCTGTGATACCACCACGCGCTCGGTGCCGTTGATGATAAAGGTGCCGCGGTCGGTCATGAGGGGAAAATCCCCCATGAATACCACCTGCTCCTTTATCTCCCCCGTGTCTTTGTTGATAAAACGCACGGTGACGAAGAGCGGCGAGGAATAGGTCATGTCCTTTTCCTTGCACTCGTCCACGTCGTATTTGGGGTCCTGAAAATGGTGCTCGCCGAATTCCACCGCCAGGTTCGTGGTGTAGTTCTCTATGGGGGAGATGTCCTCGAATACCTCACGCAGTCCGTCCGTCCTGAACCACTCGTACGATCTTTTCTGGATGTCGATGAGGTTCGGGACTTCGAGGATCTCGGGTATCTTGGCGAAGTTTCTTCTCGCGCGAACGCCCTGGCTTTCGTTCACCGTTTACCTCACTCCTTTTCCGCGATAAGGCGCAAAAATCCCTCCTGATACGCAAAACACTATATTATTATAATTGCAGAATCGCTGTCAAATTGATTTATGAGATAGGTTCATACCCATCCGAGGTCCCGGATGTATGCGTGCCAAGGCTCCCTCGCACGGATGTATGCGTGCCAGGCCCTGTCCTCGCTCTCGCTCGCTGCCGCTCGCTTTCGTCTCGGCCACGGCGCTGGACACCGCCACGCCCCCCTGCGGTCGGCGTGGTCGCTTTCGCGATATGCCTCTTTCCCCTCCGGCTCCCTCGCACGGATGTATGCGTGCCAGGCCCTGTCCTCGCTCTCGCTCGCTGCCGCTCGCTTTCGTCTCGGCCACGGCGCTGGACACCGCCACGCCCCCCTGCGGTCGGCGTGGTCGCTTTCGCGATGCAAACAACGAATGTACTCTATAAATCCGTGGGTTATTTGATTTCGACTTGGGCGCCGGCGTCGCGCAACTGCTCTGCGATGCGGTCGGCCTCGTCTTTGGAGACCTTCTCCTTTACCGGCTTCGGGGACTCGTCCACCAATGCCTTGGCCTCCTTCAGGCCCAGGCCGGTGATGGCTTTGACCTCTTTGATAACCTGCACCTTGCGGTCACCGGCCGCGAGCAGGATAACGTCGAACTCCGTCTTCTCCCCTTCCTCCGCTCCGGCCTCCGCGCCCTCGGGCGCCGGCACGCCGGCCACCGCCACCGCCATAGGGGCCGCAGCGCTCACGCCATACTTCTCCTCCAGGGCTTTTACCAGCTCGTTGAGCTCGAGTACCGTCATGGAGTCAATGGTCTCCAGGATATCCTCCATGCTCAGTTTTTTCTTCTCCGCCAATTCTTACACCTCCGTAATCTCGCCGTCGGATCGCTATCGCTCTCCCGCACCGTACGCTGAAAAAACGCCTATCAAGCCGCCTCCGACCTGGCATCCGCCACCGCCCGCAACGCGTACACCAGCTTGCGGTAAGGTCCCGACAAGACCCCGCATAGGTTGTAAAGCGGCGCCTTGAAGGATCCCGCCACCTTGGCCAGAAGTACCTCTCGTGGGGGCAAAGTCGCGATGCTCCGCATATCCGGCCCTCTCAGAAGCTTACCCTCCATGAATCCGCCCTTGAGGGCGAAACCGGGGTTGGCCCGGGAGAACGCGACCATCTCCTTTGCCACCGCCATGGGATCGCCGGCCACAAAGGCGGCGGCGACGGGACCGACCAGGAGCTCGCCCATGGGCTCGTACTCGGTGTCCTTGATAGCCAACAAGGTAAGGGTGTTCTTGAGCACCCGCAGCTCCGCGCCCATATCGCGCAGCTTGAAGCGCAACTCGTTTATATCCTGCGCCGTGAGGCCGGTGAAATCGGCGAGGAAAACCACCTCGTGCGCGAGAAACCTTTCCCGTATGGCCTCGACCTTCGCCTCCTTTTCCGGTCTCGCCATAACAACCTCCCTTCTAGGCACTTTGCGTGTGCCAGGCCAATATCTCGCTGCCTTCGCCTCGGGCTCGCTCCGCCTCGGCCACGGCGACCGGCACCATTGCTCCTTCGGCGCAATCGCTTTCGCGATGCGTTCTATCGAATGAAAAAGCCAAACCCCTTGCGGAAGCAAGGGGTCGGTTTCTGGCCACCTGCCTCCGCGGGCCAACATTAAGTCCTGAAAAGACACCCGCTTCTTCGGCTTGACGGGGAGAATCTACCACGCGCGAGGCCGGGTGTCAATCGAGCGGTCACCCCTTTGTGCACCCTTCTCCTGGGGACCTCAAAGGGATTACGCGGATACGGCCTCTTTCTCGCCCAGCACGTCACGCACCACCATGGGATCCACCTTTATGCCGGGCCCCATGGAGGTGGTCATGGTGATGTTCTTTATGTACTTTCCCTTCGCCGCCGCCGGCTTGGCGCGGATGACCTCCTCGAGCACCGCGGCGTAGTTCTCCAGCAGCTTGCGCTGGTCAAAGCTCTTCTTGCCTATGACGAAATGCATGTTTCCCTGGCGGTCCACCCGGTACTCGATCTTGCCGGCCTTGATGTCCTTGACCGCCTTCTCCACCTCAAAGGTCACGGTGCCGGTCTTGGGGTTCGGCATGAGTCCCCTCGGACCCAGCAACTTGCCCATCTTGCCCACCTGAGACATCATGTCCGGCGTGGCCACCATGGCGTCGAACTCGAACCATCCGCCCTGGATCTTCTCCAGAAGTTCCTGGCCGCCTACGTAATCGGCGCCGGCGGCCTCCGCCTCGCGCGCTTTATCCCCCTGGGCGATGACCAGTACGCGCACCTCTTTGCCGGTGCCGTGGGGGAGGCTGACCGTGCCCCTGATCATCTGATCAGCCTTGCGGGGATCGACCCCCAGGCGGAAAGCGACCTCCACCGTTTCGTCGAAACGGCTCCCGGGCATCTCCTTTATCAGCTCCACCGCTTCCCGAGGGTGATAAAGCTTCTCGCGCTCGATGAGGCTCGCCGCCTCGCGGTAACGTTTGCTCCTCTTCTTCATCCTTCTTATACCTCCGTGGTCACGCGGGCTCTCGCCCTCCCACTTCCGACGCATATGGGTCTTCTCACGCCGCCTCGAGGCCTGCGGTTCCTCCAACCATATGAAGCCTTTATGCCGGCACGGGAAAAGACGGGGTTCAATCCACCACCACGATGCCCATGCTGCGCGCCGTTCCCTCGATGATGCGGCCCGCCGCCTCGAGATCCTTGGTGTTGAGGTCGGCCATCTTCTGCTGTGCTATCTCCAGCACGTCCTTGCGGGTAAGGCGCGCCACCTTCTGCACGTTGGGCTCGCTCGACCCCTTCTCTATACCCGCCTTCTGCTTGATCAGCACCGCGGCGGGCGGGGTCTTGGTCACGAAAGAAAAGCTGCGGTCCTCGTAAACCGTTATCTCCACCGGGATGATGGTCCCCATCTGAGACTGGGTCTGGGCATTGTAGGCTTTGCAGAACTCCATGATGTTCACGCCATGCTGGCCCAGCGCCGGCCCCACCGGGGGAGCCGGGTTGGCCTGCCCCGCCGCTATCTGCAACTTGATCTTGGTTATGACCTTCTTGGCCATCTCTTGCCACTTCCTCCCTCAATCAAAGCTTGGTCACCTGGTCGAAGGTAAGCTCCACGGGAGTCTCCCTTCCGAAGATGGAGACCATCACCTTCAGCTTGCTCTGGTCGATGTTTATCTCCGCGATGGTTCCGGTCATGTCCGCGAAGGGCCCGGAGGAAACCCTCACGCTCATGCCCTCCTCGAACTCCGTTTTGGGGCGCGGTTTCTCGGTGGTCACCGGCTTGAGGAGCTTTTTCGCCTCCTGATCGGTGAGGGGCGTGGGCTTGGCGCTCGAGCCCACGAAGCCGGTTACCCCCGGCGTGTTCCTCACCACGTACCAACTGTCATCGTCCAGCTCCATCTGCACCAGGATGTATCCCGGCAACATCTTTTTCTGCACTACCTCTTTCTTGCCGCCCTTTATCTCCATTACATCCTCGGTGGGCACGACGACCTTGAATATCATATCGCCCATGTCCATGGACGCGATACGGTGCTCGAGGTTGCTCTTGACCTTGTTCTCGTATCCCGCGTATGTGTGTATCACGTACCACTTAGGATCCATATACCGACCCCCGCGTCACAGGATTATCAGGTCCACCAGTTTAGTGAACAGTATATCGGCGAAATAAACCAGGCCGCCCATGATCACCACCGTCACCAGCACCACTATGGTGTAGGAAACCACCTCGTCGCGGGTGGGCCAGGTGACCTTCTTCATCTCCGCGCGCACCTCGGTCAGAAACTGAGAGACCGTCACCCGCTGTTTTTTCGGGCCGCCCTTCTTGCGCGCGCCGGCGCTCTTCTTCAGCTGGGCGCGTTTTTTCTCCATACCCAGCTTCTGCTGCATGCGGCGCATCTCTCGACTCGGCAATGCGTCCTCCTTACGGCCACAAAAAATATGGCAGGCCTGGAGGGACTCGAACCCCCAACTTCCGGTTTTGGAGACCGGCGCTCTACCAGTTGGAGCTACAGGCCTACGCTTATCCCTTTAGCCGGGTGCTCACTCATCGGGCAGTTGGAAGCACCCTCCTCGCATTACATTATATTAGCCTAGCGTGTCTCGCGGTGCAAAGTATGCGTCCTGCACCACGGGCAGTACTTCTTGAGCTCGATGCGGTCGGGATCGTTGCTCTTGTTCTTCTTGGTGCTGTAATTACGCCTCTTGCACTCCGTGCATGCCAGCGTGACCAGTATTCTCATCTCTCTTTCACCTGCCGTTTCCTGGGAACCGAAGAATTAAGCTACCATGAGCCGCACACCCTGTCAATCGCGGATACGCGCGTTTATCCGTTATCTTCCAAGGCGTATAGAGCCTGGATGCCGGCCTCGGCCTGGAGCGCTTGCGATGGGACGTCGATCAACGCCGCTCTCTTGCCGCCCCTACTTCACGATCGCCGTCACCCTGCCGGCGCCCACGGT
>JACVJD010000069.1 GCA_015711825.1 Candidatus Solincola daggyaiensis | reverse complement strand
TGCTCTGCTTCTTTTACTACAAAGCAAGTATAGGGGGTGTCCACTATGTTTATGAACCTAGGCAACCGGTCACGGCGGCGTTGGCGACGGCGCGTCCGCCGCGGAGCTACCTTATGCGCGCATGTGGTGTAATATCTTCACTTGAGGCCCGGGAAACGCCCGGCGGTGGAGGTGGGGAGGAACGCTTTGCACGTGGATCGACTGATGGGCGGTGAAGCGGCGGAAGCCCTCCAGGAAGCGCTCTACGGCGCCAAGTCGGCCCGGTTGCAGCTCGGCACCTTCTCGCATCTCAGCGATGACCTGGTGCACTCGCTCGCCCCGCTGCGCCGGGCCACGGAAAACGCGGCCTCCTTCCTCTCCAGGAGGAAGAACGCCCTTCTGGTGGCGGGAGGGATAATCGCCTGCGCCGCATTGCTCAACCTGGCACGCGGTTGGGCGCGCATGAACTCGCGCCTGCCCCGATAGAGGCAACCCGTGCCTCCCGCCGCCATGCCTTCCCGCGGTCTTCCGTTTCAAACGAACAGGGGCAGGTGGGAGAAGGATCCCACGTCGAAAAGCCCCTTGTCGGTCATCTTGAGCTCCGGTATCACCGGCAGGGCCATGAAGGAAAGGGCCATGAAGGGCTCCGCCAGCGCACACCCCAGAAAGCGGGCCGCCTCCTGGAGGGAGGCCACGCGTTCCTTCACCTCCTGCAGGGGAAGGGTGGTCATAAGGCCGGCCACGTCCAAGGGCAGCTCCGCCAGCACCTCCTCCCCGCGCACCACCACCTGGCCGCCGCCCATGCGCTCCACCGCGCGCGCCGCCGCCAGGATCTCGCCGTCCGACGCTCCCACCGCCAGCAGGTTGTGGGAATCGTGCGCCACCGTGGAGGCCAGCGCTCCCTCCCTGAGACCGAAACCGCGTATGAATCCGATCCCCACGTTGCCGGTGCCTCTGTGCCGCTCGAACACGCAGATCTTCAGCAGGTCACGCGCGGGGTCGCTGACCGCCATGCCCTCCTCGACCCTCGGCCTCTCCCGCAGCTTCTTGGTGATTATCTGATCGGGGACAACCCCGATGACCAGCATCTCCGAGCCCTCCGCGCGCACCCCTATACCCCCTGTCTTCTCCCAGGCGATACGCATGGCGCCAGGCGCGGGAGGACCCGGCTCCACTTGGGGCAAGAACTCGCCGTCCTCGGCCACCAGGACGCCCCCCTTGAAGACCTTTCTCACCCGGAATCCCTCCAGGTCCTCCAGCACCGCCAGGTCGGCCCTCCAGCCCGGCGCGATCCCCCCGTACCCGCGCATCCCGAAACGCTCCGCCGTGTTCAGGGTGACCATACGCACCGCGGTGACGGGGTCGAGACCCAGGGACACCGCTTTGCGCAGCACCGCGTCCATGTGCCCCTCCTCCAGAAGGTCCCGCGGCTGCCGGTCGTCGGTGACGAAGATGCAGCGTGCTTGCGAGGCGCCGTCGACGACCGGGAGCAAAACCTCGAGGTTGCGCGCCGTCGAGCCCTCTCGTATGTATATGAACATGCCCTTGCCCAGTTTCTCCGCCGCCTCCTCCGCGCTCACGCACTCGTGGTCCGACTGCACCCCGGCGGCGATATAGGCGTCCAAGGCCGCTCCCGAAAGCCCCGGGGCGTGCCCGTCGATGGGAAGCCCGGCACAGGCGGACAGCTTGGCCATGACCACGGGATCCCCGTTCACCACTCCCGGGAAGTTCATCATCTCTCCCAAGCCCACCACCGCCTTTTCCTCAAGCAGGGGGACGAGGTCATCCGCCTCCAGGACCGCTCCGGAGGTCTCCATGGGGGTGGCGGGAACGCAGGAGGGCAGCATCACGAACACGCTCAAAGGCAGCCCCTCGCCCGCCCGCATCATGAACCGGAGGCCCTCCACGCCGAGGACGTTGGCGATCTCATGGTAATCGGTGACCACCGCCACCGTACCGGAGGGCACCACCGCGCGTGCGTACTCGGGCAGGCTCACCATGGAGGACTCGATGTGCACGTGGCCGTCGATAAAACCGGGGCAGAGGTAAGCGCCCCCGAGGTTCATGCGCCGCCTCGCCCTACGCTCCCCGAAGCCCGCTACCCTCCCCCCGTAAACGGCGACGCTCTCCTCCACCACCCGTGCGCGAAAAACGTCAACCACCCTGGCCCCGGTGAGAAGCAGATCCGCTTCCACATCCCCCCGCGCCGCGGCCAGAAAGTCCTCCATACCCATGCTGTATCCTCCTTGATCTGAGCGCATGCTTCCGCGCCGCCGGGGTCGGGTCAGATCACCGGCTCCTCCTCGAGCTCGCCCGGGCGCCGCAAGCCCTCCGCGGGATAGGTCCTCATCTCCAGGATGACCTTCAGGGACTCATCCCTCATGGCGTATTCGAAGGCCTGCAGGCCCATCTCGAGGGGGAACCTGCGGTCGATGAGCTCCTGCACGTCCACAAGACCCCTCATGAGGGCGCGGATGGCGGGCTCGAAGGGGCCGCATCGCGAACCCACCACCTTGATCTCGTCCACCACCAAACGCGATATGTCCACGTTGAGCGATTCCACGTAGGTGCTTTTCTGCACGATGGTCCCGCCGGGCTCCACCAGCGAGCGCGCCAGCTCGAAGCCCTCCGGCTTACCCGTGCACTCCACCACCACGTCGAAACTATCCTTGATATCGGGGTCTTTCTCCAGGGCCGTCCTTATCCCCAGCCGGTCCAGTATCTTCAGCTTATGGGGATGGCGGCCTATGGCCAGCAGTCGGCAGCCGGTGAGGCGCAATACCTGCGCGGCGAGCAGACCCAGCTTTCCGTCCCCCAGCACCGCCACGCCGAGCCGCGGGGTTATATGCACCTGCTCCAGGATGCGGAAACAAGCCGCCAGCGGCTCCACGAAGACGGCGGAATAGAGGGGCATGGTATCGGGTATCACGTGCAGATTGGCCACGGGAAGGGCCACGTATTCGGCGAACACGCCGTCGCGCCCGCTGATCCCCAAGGTGGTCCGCTGGGCGCAGTGATTGGTCTTTCCGTCTATGCACAGCGGGCACAGGCCGCACCAGCAGTTGATCTCGCCCACCACCCTCTTTCCCACCAGGTCGGGATCGTCGGCGGTTTCCACCACCCCCACGAACTCGTGCCCCATGATCCCCTGGAAATGCATATAACCCCGCGCTATCTCGAGATCGGTGTGGCATATACCCGCGGCCATCACCTTTATCAACGCCTCACCGGGACCGGGCTCGGGTTCGGGAAGATCGTCCCTCAACCGCACGCCGCCTTGGAAGTAAATGCCGAGCATCCCCTACACTCCCTCCGTTCTCCACGCCTTGGCCATCCTGCACCGCGAAAGCATCTCTTTGCTGAAAACGAAACCGGCCTTGCGGCGAACGGCTTTCGCGCTGCCCGCGCTCGCCGCGCCACCTTCGCCTCCGGCTGGGGGCGGTGTCGGGGCTGCCTGCCCCTTCTGCCCTGCGTCCCCATGACCATATTATTACCGCCCGCGATCCTTTGCACGCCCGGGCAAGCAGTGAACCTTATCCCGCGCCGGCACGAGCTTTCACGCGGCTACGCCGTCGCCGTGTCGGCGGTGAATCCTTTATCCCACACCCGTACGGGCATATACTCTTGATATCGGCCTAAGGTCTGCTATGCGAAAGGGGTGATGTGCGATGATCATCGACAGCCACGTCCACCTGGTGGCGGAGGATTGGATCGACCGCAGCTTTTTCATCGGCATGGCCAGGGTGGCCACCGCGCCCATGGGCAAGATGACGGGGGAATACCCCGACCCCGCGGCGCTGATCGACAACCTCATGCCGGCGCTCAGCGACACCAGCGGCGAGAAAACGGTCGCCAACATGGATGAGGCGGGAGTGGACATGGCCTGCATCTTCGCGGTGGACTACGGGCTCGCCGCCGGCGAGCCGCCCGTCTCCATGCAGGAACAGAACCGCATGGTGGCCGAGGCTGCGAAGCGGTTCCCCGACCGCCTGGTTTCCTTTTTCGCCATCGACCCTCGCCGCCCCGAGGGACTCGAACTCTTTACGCGCGCGGTGGAGGACTGGGGGATGAGGGGTCTGAAACTCCATCCCACCACGGGCTATTACCCCTACGACCCCGTCGCTTACCCTTATTACGAGAAATGTTTGGAATACGGCATTCCGGTGCTCTTTCACACCGGGAGCCAGCCCGCGCCCATGAAATTCCGCTTTACCCAGCCCATCTACGTGGACGACGTTGCCGCCGATTTCCCGGATCTGCCCATAATCATGGCCCACTGCGCTCACTCCCTGTGGGAGGAGGCCTTGCTGGTGGCGGAGATAAAGCCGAACATCTACTTCGATTTCTCCGGCTGGCAGATGCGCTACAACAGCCATCCCCAGGACTTCTACCGTATGCTGCGGAGGGTTCTGGACCAGGTGGGACCGTGGAGGGTTTTCTTCGGCACCGACGGCCCCTACCTCAACGTGCTCTGCCCCTGGGGGACCTGGGTGAAAGCGGTCACCGAACCGGACCTCAGCTGCTGCCCGGAGGTCTCCTTCACCCCCGAGGAGATCGAGATAATCATGGGCAAGTCCTTCGCCAGGTTGCTCAAGCTGGGCTGATCTTCCCCTCACCGCTCAGCGCTTGGCGCCGCCCGCGGCGTCCGCCCCCGCGGGCTTGAGGTCGGGCGTCTCTGGAGAGGCTTTCTCCCTCACCAGCAGGTGGCGCCTGGCGATGAGGGTGATGATGGAGGGGAGCACCAGCAAGCTGGCGGCCAGAGAGGCCATCAACGACAGCGCGGTCACCAGGCTGAAGCGGCGTATGGGCGCCATGCGCGAGAACGAGACCACCAGGAAGGCCCCGCCGGTGGCAACGGCGCTGGCGAAAAGGGGCTTCCCTACCCTGGTCACGCAGTGCTCCAGGGCATCCGCGACGCTGATCTCCCCCGGCTCGTACTCCTCCAGAAAGCGGTGGGTGACGTGGATGCCGTAGTCGATGCCCATGCCGATGATGAGGGACGAGATGAGCACGGTCATCATGTCCAGGGTCCATCCCATAAGGGATAGGAAGCCCAGCTCGACCGCTATTCCCGCCACCAGCACCGATAAGGTCGCCAGCCCGAAGGTCAGGGAGCGGAAGATGAGCACCAGGACCAGGGCGGAGAGGGCAAGGGCGAGGATGGCCGTCCATATCTGGGTGGGGACGAGATTGCCGAGCATATCGGCGGTGAGGGGAGTTATGCCCCCGATGTGCCAGCTGAGCCCGGTCCCCATGAAGGCATCTGCGGCGGCCTCGGAAAGCAGGCGGTCTTTTTCCAGCATCTCCTGGTTGCTCTTCGCCCCCTCGCTGAAGATGCTGATCAGGGCCGCCTGGTGGCCCTCCGATACCAGCTTTCCCTCCTGTGGGCCCATGAGCGCCCCCAGTTCGGCGAGGGTGTCCTCAGCTTCCGCCCTGGAGGCCGGCAGCGCTTCCTCCAGGCCGTCCAGCGGGCCGGCTTTGCCCGTCTCGACACGGTAATCGCGCAGGAGCTCTCCCAGGCTGGAGCTGCCGTTCTCGCTGAAATAGGGCGTGGCGGCTATCTTCTCCTGGAACTCCACCATCGCCGCCAGGGCACGGGGCTCCATCACCTCGCCCGTCAAGAGGACCACGTCCTGCTGCACCCCACCGAAGACGGACTCCTGCAGGTATTGCGCCTGCAGCGAGGGGATGTCCTGGGGCGCCAGCGCCCGCAGGTCGGGAGTGGTGGTCAGGCGGAAGGTCCCCATCACGCAGATAAGCACCACGAAGCCGTACACCACCACCACCGCGCCGGGACGGTGTTGGGAGACGGCGGCCACGCTGCCCAGGGCGCGGTCGATGCGCCGGTTGTTGCGGGGCGAGAAGATCTCCACTCCCCGCGGGTCTTGGATGCCCTTGCGCTGGCGCCTTTCCTCGCGCAGGATCATCAGGGAGGGCAGGAAGGTGACGCTGAAAAGGAAGCACACCGCTATCCCCGCCGCGGACATGATGCCGAACTCGCGCAGGATGTCGAAGTCGGAGAGGAGGAAGGAGGTGAACCCGAAGACGGTGGTGATGCAGGCGAGAAAGACCGCCACCCCCACGGTGGTCACCGACCTGTACGCCGCCTGGCGAGACCGGCCCTCGATCCCCAATTCCTCGTAGAAACGCCCCATCATGTAAACCACGTTGCCCAGGCTTATCCCCAGCACCAGGGGCCCGATGATGGCCGAGATCACCGTGAAGGGGTATCCCACCCACCCCATGAGGCCGTATATCCAGATGGTGGAGAGCACGATCACCGCCAGCGGCAAGGCCACGTCGGTGAATCTCTGAAAGGTGATGAAGAGCAGGGTGACCAACACGATGAGGGCCAGCACCGCCAGCAACCAGGTGCTGGAATAGACGTACTCCTCCAGGTCCTTGTCGATGGAGGGGTCCCCGCTCACGTAAACGGTGGCCGGCACTTCGCCGCCCTCGAAATAGGCGTGGAAGAAACCCTCCATTCTGGTGGCCAAGGCCTTGCGCTGGGGAGAATCGAGGTCGGGGTTGATCTTGATGATTATCTGCGCGTATCTGCCGTCCTCGGAGAGCAGGGCCTGGCCTTTTTTCTCCACCGTCCACTTGCGAGCCACGGGGTTGGCGAGGTACAGGGAGACGCCCTCCTCGATCACCTGCTCGAAGGGGATGACGCGGGAGGGGTCCGCGGGATCGGGCACCTGGGTGCCCTCACCGAACTTAAGGATGGTGGCGATGTCGCTTACCAGGGGGCCGTACTGCTTTTTCGCCTCGTTCAGCGCGTTGCGCGCGAAGGCGGTGAGGTAGTGTTCCATGTACACGTAGTTGTCTTCGCCCACGGCCTCCGCCAGCTCGCCCTCCAGCAGGAGGAATTTCTTGATCATGGGATAGGTGAGCAGCGCATCGCTCTCCACCATGGGCGTCTCCATGGTGGTCCCCCCGAAGAACTCGTTCACCTGGATGAGGGTGCGCGAGGTCTCGTACTTGCGGGGGATCAAGTCCTTCTGACCCGCCCGCACCTCCAGGAAGGAGATGCCCACCGCCACCGGTATGGTGATCAGCAGGCAGACGGCTACCACCAAGACGGCGTGGTCCCTGCAAAGCCGCGCGAAGAAACCCATCCTCTTTTCCTTTCGTCACTGAAAGGATGAAACGGCTTATCATCCTATATATAAAACCTTCGCTCCATGAAGTAGGTTACCTTCCTTCCATGGAGGTGGCAACTCCGAGCCGGAGCGATTCCGTCTGCCTCCCGACCCCCCTTCGACCATACCCTCCCCTACTCGGCGGCTTCGGAGGGTATCGCTCCCGTGACTCTATTCATGCATGCACGGAGGGCTTTGCCTGTCCACCATACACCCTTTACCCCCTTGGCCCCGGAATGCGCGCCAAGCGCCGCGATACCCGGCTCGAATACCGAGGTGATGGTCTCTATCCCGTTGCCGGACCTGCCGGTATTGCGGGGATGACCCAGGGTTTCCAGCTCTAAGAACACCGGGAGGCGCACGCTGAAACCCCGCCGGGAACCCGGCAGCCCCTTGTCGGGATAATCCCGCCTCGCTCTCCCGGGTTCGACCCGCCGCCCGCATGACCGACTATGTCGCGAAAGGCGCCGATGGTGTTAGAATAATTCCCATCCCTTAATGCCGGGAACGCTCTGCGGGGATGCCGCCGATTCGCTGCCGCGCACACGTGGTCCCTCGTCGCCCCGGCGAAGGGTAGAGCACGCCATGTGGGGGGAAACGCGTGAGGAAGATCCGCCTCCATGAGCGGCGGCTGCCGGCATGCCGGACGCCGGTTATGCTGTCGCGCCGCATGTCGTGCCGGGACGGACAGCGCGCAGCCGGAGGAGGGTCGCGCACGCATCGCTTGCTTGCGTCATATACAAAAACGGGGGAAAGAACATGACCACGCTCACGGACATCTTAGACCACGCGGTGCGCGCTTTTCCGGAATTCGAGATCCTTATCTTCGAGGAACGCTCCTATACCAATCTTGAGATGGACCGCCGCTCTTTGCGCATCGCCAACTCCCTCCGCGAGCTCGGCTTGGAGCCGGGAGAGGTGCTTCTGGCGCACATGGAGAACTGTCCCGATTTTTTATCCCTCTTCGCCGCGTGCGCCAGGACGGGGATCGTCTTCTGCCCCACCATGTTCCTGCTCAGCGCGGAAGAGCTTTCCTGGATAGCGGAGCATTCGGGCGCCTCCTGCCTGGTGACCACGCCGGGGCTCCTCGCCAAGGTGAAACTCGCGGCCCCCGATCTGTTCTCGCGCGGGCGCGTCATCCTGGCCGCGGGCGGGACGGAGGCCGGAACGCTTTCCCTCCATGAACTCATGGCCGAACAACCGGAGACCCTCACCGATCTCCCCGACCTCCATGACGGCGATATCGCCGCCCTTCTCTACACCGCGGGGACCACGGGCAAACCCAAGGGAGTGCTGCTCACCCACGGGAACATAGGCAGCAACGTGCACGCCGTCGCCGTATCCAACCGCATAACCAGGGAGGAGACGGCGCTTTCAGCCTTGCCCCTCTCCCATTCCTTCGGGCTCACCACCTCGCTCCTCCCCGCACTCTGCGGCATGAAGAGCGTGCTCATGCCCTGGTTCGACGCCGAGAAGGTGTTTGCATACACCGAGAGGTTCCAGGTGCGCGCCATCCCCGGCGTCCCGGCCATGTTCATCCAGCTCCTCAACCACCCCCATGCTCCGCGCTACAACACCAGGAGCTGGAGGAGACTGCAGAGCGGAGCGGCCCCTTTGCCCCTGGAGGTGCTGAGGGCGTTCCACGAAAAATTCGCCATATACCTTTACGAGGGATACGGGCTAACCGAGGCCTCACCGGTGGTCAGCTGCCAGACCCCCTTCATCCCTTTCAAGGCCGGATCGGTGGGCCCCCCCATCGCAGGCGTGGAGGTCTCGGTGAGGGACGACTTGGAGCGAGAGCTTCCGGCAGGCAGCCCCGGCGAGATCACCGTGCGCGGCCCCAACGTCATGAAAGGATACCTCAACGACCCCGAGGAAAGCGAGCGCGCCCTGCGGGGCGGCTGGCTGCATACCGGCGACATCGGATATCTCGACGAGGACGGATATCTCTATATCGTGGAGCGCAAGAAAGACCTCATCATCAGCGGAGGATTCAACCTCTATCCCTCGGAAGTGGAGGGAGTGCTGGAACGCCACCCCGCGGTGGCCGAGGCGGCGGCGGTGGGAGAGCCGGACCCCGTCCGGGGAGAGGTGGTTCACGCCTTCGTGGTGACGGTGCCGGGAAGGGAGGTCACCGAGCGCGAGCTCATCGATTTCGCCCGCGGCTACCTCGTTTATTACAAGTGCCCGCACCGCGTGACCTTCCTGAAGGAGATGCCGCGCGGTTTGCTGGGAAAGCCCTCGCGGCGCGCGCTGCGGGACCTCCTCGCGGGACGTTGATGAGGCCTGCGTCCCCGGCCAACTGCACGGCGACGAGGTAGCCGTTTGCCCTGCGGGATCCCCTTGCGCAAACCCGAGGAGGCCGGCGCGGCCGATAGTATGAGGAAAAGCAGGCGGACGCCCAAGGCCGAGAGCGGGCTCGGGGGTTGTCGCCGGGGCGCGAGGTGATTTTCAGGGACGACTGCGTCTCACTGCAGAGACATGCCCTTGTTCTCCCCCACCCGCCTCAGAAGCTCCGATACCGCCGTCTTGCCCGGCCGGTGCCTACCGCCCTCGATCTCCCTTACCAGGGTGAATATTGCTCCGTGTACGGGCACGGGCACCCCGTGAGCGCGCGCCGTCTCCACCACGCGCCCGCTCATCCAGGCCACCTCCGTCGCCTCTCCCGCCAAGGCCCGCTTGAGCATGGGGGGCTTAAGCCTCTCCCAGATCGCCTCCATCCACGGCGATTGCAGCTGCGGCAGTTCCACTCCCACCGCCGCCGCTACCACGCGGCATTCCTCCGCCGCCTCGCGGCATAGCCTATCCAGGCGCCCGTCTCCACGCGCCTCAATGGGCTCCATGCCCGCCACGGCGCAGATGCCGCTGACCGCCGCGGCGCCCTGCAGACGTCCCCAGGTCGCGGCGTCGATATCCGCGACCGTTTCCACCTCGCACGGAAACGCCCCGGCGAGCATCGGCGGGAGGCCTGCGTACGCCCCCGCGCTTTGCACCCCGAACCGCCCCACCCTCAACGCCTTCAGCCTCTCCACCTCCACCGCTCCCGAGGCGACCTCCTCGGCGGACGCCCAGGCCAGGGCGACCACGGTCCTCGCCGCCCCCACCAGCGCAGCGAGTTCCGCGGCCGCGAACCCTTCCTGCAGCGAGAGATAGACGGTGTCCCGGTGCACATACGGGCTGAGCGGGCGCAGGGCCTCTCCCGTATGCCCCGCTTCCACCGCCAGCACCATGACGTCATAGGGCGCCGCCGCCCTCCCCGCCTCGCCCAGCAGCGGGGCGAAGCGGCCCTCCACGTATCCCCGCAGGGTGACTCCTTCCTCCCGCAGGCGGCGCAAGCGCTCCTCGCGCCGCTCGTACACCACCACCTCCATGCCGGCGCGATGCAGAAGATAGGCCGCCAAGCTTCCCATCGCGCCCGCCCCTATGACCGCCGTTCTCATCCTCCCCTCCTCTTCGTCCACGGCACGGATCCTCGCCTCGCCGCAAGCGGGGCATGGCCACGCGCGCAGTGTAGTCGCATGATGCCGTCCTCCGCAAGCAGCGGGGAGATGCCCACCGACCATAGTAACATTCTTTCCCAAAGGCGAGCTTGGGCGATGCCGGCGGCGAAGGAGCGGCCGTATGGCCCCGCTTGCACACCGCAGGCTCACGGCCGCCGTCGTAAATGCCGGGCGGGCGGAAAAGTCGGCCTCGCGGGGGCCGACCCCGACACCGTCGACCCGCCGCCTGGTCGATGTTTGCCCGGCGTTGAAGGTGGAAAGACTATCTTCAGGGGCATTAAAGACGAGGAAAGGGGTAGAGATGAGCGACAGCGTGTACAAGATCATCGAGGTTGTGGGCTCCAGCCCGGACTCCTGGGAGGACGCGGCCCGCAACGCGGTGGAGACCGCGGCCAAATCCCTCACCGACCTGCGCATAGCCGAGATCGCGGAGCTGGATATGCGGGTCGAGGAGGGCAAAGTAACCGCCTACCGCGCGCGGGTGAAGATATCCTTCAAGTACCACGGCGAAGACTGAACGGGCCCGCGCCACTACCTCCAGCGTTAGCGGCCACACGCGGCCCAGGGGGGGTTCCCGGAGATCGGTAGGGGCGCGCTTGACATGCGTGACCGGGAGAGAGCGTCAGGTCGCGGGCATCGGCGTCGTCCCGTCCAAGGGATCGCGCATCCGTCGCAAATAGCGGGGCAATCCCCGGCTTCCTTTCAAGCGCATATGCCTGCTGCCAGAGGTGTCCGCGCAACCCCGGCTATAGGGCGAGGGTCTCTGCGGTTCAGGAAAACGGCGGCCGCCAAGCCTGGGCGGAATAGCGCCGCCGTGCCGCATCACGGGAAGCGAAAGCCGCCGGCGTTGAGGTACCCCTTGCCTTGGCCAAGAGCCGCGGAGCGGTAGTCACCGGTTATTGCCGTCCTGGCCCTGCTCGCCCTGCGGCTGCCCCCCTTGTCCCAGGCCGGGATCCTCCGGGCCCACGGGAGCGCCCTCCTCCGGGGGAGGCGGGGGCACGGGCTTGGATGTCCAGATGAACAGGGGCGTGCCCACGCTGACGTGATCGAAAAGCTCCAGGATGGACTGGTTGGCCATGCGTATGCAACCGTGGGAATACAATCCCGGCACCAGGTTTTTGGTGCCGTGTATCAGCACCGTGCCCCCCGCCGCGCTGGTGACCAGGGCACGCACCCCCAGGGGGTTGTCGGGACCCGGCTCGATGCGCGGGGGCATGTTCTTGGACCACTCGACGTTGGGATTGATCCACACCGGGTTCTCCTCCTTGCGGACGATGTAGAACTTTCCCTGTGGGGTGGGGTATTTCGGCTCGCCCGTGGCCACGTAATAGGTCTTAACCAGGGTATCCTTGTCGTACCAGCTGAGGGTGTTGCCCATTATGTCCACCACCAGCACCGTCTTCACGTCATCGCTGGAAAGGGAGGGGGGCGTAACCGCCACCACCGGTTCCAGGACACGGTTCTCGCTGCACAGGGCCGACTGCACCAGCTGCATGGTCGCCTCCACGTCCATCCACAGCCCGTCCCGGGAGGGATGAAAGGTGAGCTTGCCGGTCTGGAAGTCGAAATCCAGCGAGGCGTTCCTCACCTCCTGGTCGATCTCGGCCGCCACCGCGCTCAGCTTCTGCTTGAGGGCTTCGTTGTCCATGTACCACTCCAGCCCGATGCTTATCTCGCCGGGACGGTTGAAGGCGCGCCGGAAGGCACGCTCGAATACCGGCCTGTTCCACCCCCGTTCGTACGCCTGCTGCACCAGGTTTTCAACCTCCACCTTCACCCCCAGTTGCGCCGGATCCAGCACCCATTGCTCGCCGCGGAACTGCAAGGTGAGCGGCATCATGAGCGGCCTGACCGCCTGCTCGTTCACCGCCTCTATGGCTTCCTCCCTGGTCATGCCGGTGACATCGACCCCCAGGACGAAGGTGTTGGGGAACATCTCCCCCCGGTGCCGGGAATCGGCATACACCAGCAGGGTGGATGCAAGCAACATGAAGCCGAGCACGCACCCCAGGACGATCAGCGCCCAACGCGTGAACACGCTGCTCGGGATGAGGAAAGTCTTGATCTTCTCCCAGTTGCTAAGCCTTTGCCTTGCCATCCTCTCCTCTTACCTCCACCGCTCCTTATCCTCGATAACCGCCATGGCGCTTTTACTCCAAGCAACGTCGCCAAGGCTCTCTTGCCGAGGACAAACCGGAGCCGGTCCGTCCCCACTTCGCGGCGCTCTGACTGCTACCGCCGCACGGCGAAAGGTTGCCCGTGTTCTCGTCTCCTATGACGCTCCCTTGGGCCTCATCGTTCCTCCCACCTCTCCACGAATTGCCGGAAGTAGCAGAAGAACGAGTATTCCGAGAGCACCCTCTGCCTTTCCTCGTGCATGGAACGCAAGCGCCTCATGTCCCGCGCCGCGCCCCGTGAACCCTCCTCGTCGATGAGCGCCAGCAGCTCCCGGTTGCGCCTGCTCAGCTCCTCCAGGCGCAGCTCGAAACCCGGTATGCGCATGGCGAACAGCTCCTCGCCGTGGAAAAGCGCCAAGGACCCGCAGCGCAAGCACTCCAGGCAAGCGATTTCCGCGGCAGGCCTCAGGAGGCCGTTGCACAGCGGGCAACGCACCTCCTCCTCCGCGGAGGAATCCCCGCCAACGCCATCACCCGCATTGTCCCGCAATCTCACCTCTCCCGCCATGATAAAAGCGGGCCCCGATACCGGGGCCCCGCGTCAACGCCCTGGTCTTGGAGATGTGCCCTAAGGCCCCCGCCTATCCTTCCTCGGGTTCCGGGACCTCTCCTCCACCCATGAGCAGCCCCACGATCAGGAGCAAGGCGCCCACGATGAGCAGTGCCCAGGGGATGTACACCTTCACGAGGTTTATCTTGGAGGCGGCGTCCTTGGCGTCATCTATGGCCTCCCTTACCGTCTCCTCGGTCTGGGCTATGCTGTACTCCAGTATCTTCTGGGGCTTCGCCTCTCCGAGCTGGCTCCGCAGGCCCATGAGCTGGCTGAGCACCGGGCCCAACACCGGATCGTTGGAGTATTTGGCCAGGATGGCGAATACCCCCACCAACTTGGAGGCATCCACTTCCATGTACAAGGACTCCACGTCCTTGTAGAGGTCCACCGGGGCTCCCGTCTTGGGCTCCACGGAGGTCTCCACATCGAAGACCCAGTAATATTTCAGGGGCATCTTCTCCTGCAGGGCGGCATTGAGGCTCTGCAGGTCCTCGGCGGACATGCGCTGCTGGGCCAGGGCCAGCAGGCCGTCCACCTCCACCCCCAAAGCCTGCAGGCGCGGCTTCAGGGCGTCGAAGGTCACCTCGGTGGGCAAGCCGTTGAGCTCGATATAGGCCGGCACCACCTCTTTTTTCTCCTCCAACGTGGCGCTGCCCTTGAGGTTATAGACGGTGACGCCGAACTTATCCACCTCCTCCAGAAACTCCGTTTCCCCCGCTTCCCCGATCTCGCCCTTCCATACCTTGTAGGTCTCGTCCTTGGAGGTGTCGAAGGGAAGGAGGGGATAATAGCTGCCCTCTCGGTTCACGCGGTTTCCGGCTTTGAAATCATAGGCGCGGTCGTCGTCGAGGTTCTCGGAGTTCTTGCGGTCAAGCACGTAAACGGATTGCAGGCCGCCGGGCGGGTTCTTCATCCCCCCCACCTCCACCGTCACCTCTTCCTTGATCACCGCGGTGGAGGAATCGTATTCTTCCGCCATGGACACCACCCTGCGCTCCACCTTCATGGGAAGCTTCATCTCCTCGCCCTCCGGCAGGGGCTCCTGGGTGGCCGGGTTCACGTAATATGCCATCTCTCCCTCGTACTCGGTGGTCGAATCGACGTCGTCCGGGATCTTCACCAGCGAGTTGACGGCGATCGCCCACCACAGTATGGCCGCCAGGATAAGGACAATGCCCAGCGCGATGAGTATCTTGCTGGCTAACCCCTTCATCGCAACCTCCTTCTAACCTTGCCTCAAGAACTCCTTTTGTTGTTTAATTCTACTCTTCCCCACACTTACCCTTTACCTTACCTCCTGCATCCATTCTAACATCGCGCGCAGAGCGCACAAGCAACGGCGCGTGCTCCGCCCGGGTGCGACGGGCGCCTAACGTCCCATGCCGGGATAGAACCCGCTGGAGACGTGTTCGCCCACCCGATCGCCCCGGTAACGGAAATAGAGCGGGCGCTCCGCCACGATGTCGCCGTCGGCGTGCACGGAGACGGCGAGGCCCTCCTGGTAGGGGGTCATGGAATTGATGAATATGGTGGTGCGGCTGTGTGGTTTCAGCTCCCTCTTCTCGCTGAGTACCTCGCCGCTCTCGTGATGCAGCCGGATCTCCGCCTCCACGCTCTGCTCGCCGGGGTTCTGCAGGCACAGCCACTCCTCGAAGCCCTCGCCGGTGTAGCCCTCGGCGAAATACCAGTGGCGGGCGGGAGTAGTAACGCCCTTTCCGACGTCGCCCCCCTCACACCAGCGCTGGTAGCGGTGGTAGAGCGGGCGCTCCGCCACCAGCGGCTTCTCCCCCCTCACCGCCATGGAGAGCTGGAGGTCCCGCCCAGCGCGCAGGTTGACGTCCACGGTGCGGCGCGAGAAGGGCGGGATGAGTTCCTGGTCCCGTATAACGGCGCCTTCCAGGGTCTGGTAGGTGATGTCGGCCAGGTTGGGCTCGGAACCCGGGTTGTAAAGGCACAGCCACTCCTCGAAGCCCTCGCCGGTGTAGCCCTCGGCGAAATACCATGTGGTGGAGGGACTGTTGGCGCCGGTGGAGACGTGGCCGCCCGCCCAGCGTCCATGGTAGAGGAAGTATATGGGGCGCTCGGCCACCACCGCTTTGTCCGAGGTGACGCGCAGGGAGACCTCATGCCCCTCCCCCACCGCCTGGTTCACGAACACGGTATCGCGCTGATAAGGATGCAGGGTCCTGCTCTCCCGGCCCAGAACGCCCCCCTGGGAGATGTACTCTATGGCGACCTCCGCCGGCTCCTCCCCCGGGTTGAGCAGGCACAGCCACTCCTCGAAGCCGCTGCCCGTGTAGCCCTCGGAGAAGAACCAGACGCCGGAGGGGTCGCTTACCCCGTTGCCGATGTCGCCCCCGCGGATGCGGCCCTGGTAATCATAGTAGA
>JACVJD010000068.1 GCA_015711825.1 Candidatus Solincola daggyaiensis | reverse complement strand
CGGTGACTTGTCCTCTCCTCCGGCTAGAAGGAACAAGACATTGTCTTGGAGGGCGGAAATTTACAGAAGATTATGGGCTTTACTATCGATATGAAGGAGTGCCAAAGCTTTATTACGGAGGTTCCAAGGCTTGACCAACAAGTTGCGCTTAAGAGCATATACAAAGCTTGCTTATTGATATAGTATGGCCGCTAGCGTGACCGCTAAGAAGCGTTGCGGTATTGGCGGGATAAAGCTCGACCCGGTCGTGGAGACGGAAAAGGTGGCGGCGGGCACCGGCAATGATAAAAAAGGCGGAACGCCTATCTTGCGTCGCAGGCCTGGCGCAAACCGTGCACGGAAAGGGGCGGAAGAGGCCCCTTAAAAGAAGGGGGGCAGGAAAAGCGGCCATGAAGGCGAGGAGGATAGCGCGAGGAGGCGTTGTCGCGCTGGCTCTTCTTCTTGCCGTCGCGCTTTCGAGCCCCGTGTCTTCAGGGGCCCAGGACGCGTCCGCGGCCACCCTCAAGGCCCTGCTGGTCATGGCCTTCGCCCCCGGCGAGAGCCTGCGCGCTACCGCGGTCTCCGACCTCCAGGCAACGGTGCAGACGCTGTGGAAATATGGATTCGAGGTCTATATCCTGGACGCCTACGAGGAGGACGGCTCCCTCAGTCCCTGCCCCCACTACCAGCTCCACCGCCACGTCTCGGACCGCAGGTACAACCTCGTGGTCTATTACGGGCACGGGAACGACGAGCGCTGGGGTTTCTGCCTCCCCCAGGACAAGGCGTGGGCCTCCCGCACGGACACCGTGGAGGGAAGGGACGAGGCGCGGGAGTTCGGCGACTTCGCGAGTCACTGGCGTGAGGAGATAAGGCTGGCGCCCAACGCCATGGTGATCATGCGCCACACCTGTTTCGCCGCCGGATTGGAGGCGGCGGATATGGCGGGCGGAGCCCGCCTGCTTTCCAGAGAGGAGGTGCTGGCGCGCGTAAACGAGTACTCCTTCACCTTCCTGCAGGACGGGCCCGGCGCTCTTTCCTATACCGCCAGCGCCAACGTAGGCACGACGCCCTCATACCTCGAGTCGCTGTTCAGGGAACACGGCAGGCCCATCGGGGAGCTCACCGTCCCCGATCTCTCCGCCTCCTACGCGCCGGGGAGCGGTTACGAACTTCTGCGGGGACCCCATTACCGCTTGGGGGACAGGGGAATGCTCTACCGCAAGAACCGCCTTCCTGGGAGCTCCAACGGCGCGGTCTGGGGACAGCCGGCGTGGGCGGGGGACCCGAGCCTGACCGCGGAGAGGGTGTGCGGGAAGGTGCCGGGAGACAGCAACGGCGACGGGGACAACACCGACCTGGGGGAGCCGTGTTTTCCCCACGACAAGCGGGACGTTTTCCGGGACGAGGACCTTTCCTACAACTTCTTCCCCTTCCTGTGCATCGCCAACCCGGGCTCCACGCCCACCTGGGCGGAGATCGTCTTCTACGACGAGGGCGGCGAATACCTCAAGATCTACCGCGAGGTAGCGGCCACCTCGCGCATCACCGTGGACCTCAACGCCGACCCTTACCTGCGGGACAAGAACCTCGCGGTCAAGGTGAGCTCCGTGGACGGCTCGCCCCTGCTGGCCGAGAGGCCGATGTACTTCCGCTATCAGGGGTGGATGGACGGAGGATCGGATGCCTTCGGATCCAGGGAGGAAAGCGCCTGGTGGTATTTCGCGGAGGGTTACGCGTCGGACTCGCATCCCTTTCACGAGTATATCTGCGTGGCCAATCTCGGGGAGGGGACGGCGCGCGGGCGCATGGAGCTGCTCCCGGAGCGGGGCGAAGCGGTGGAGGTGGAGTTGGAGGTGCCCCCGGGCGCGCGCCGCACCTATCACGTCAACGCCTATATGCAGGGAGAGGTCTCGGCCCGGGTGGAGATGGACCGGCCGGTGGTGGCGGAGAGGTCCATGTATTTTCTCTACCGTTCTCCGGGCGGCGCCTTCACCGCGGACGGCGGCCACAGCAAGCCGGGCACGACCTCGCTTTCCAGGGAATGGTATTTCGCCGAGGGCAGGGTCGGCGAGGACTTCGATACCTGGATACTGCTGGCCAACCCGGGTGGCGGGAAGGCGACGGCGAGGGTGTCCTGCCTCACGCCGCGGGGAGATGAGGTGAGCAGGGAGTTGGATCTCCCCCCCGGCGCGCGCCGCACCCTCAGGATCAACGACCTCTTCACCTCGGCCGAGGACGTCTCGGTGAGCGTGCGGTCGGACCTGCCCATCGCCTGTGAGAGGTCTATGTATTTCCTTTATCGGGGCGCCTGGGAGGACGGTCACGTCTCCCCCGGGACGGCGGCGCCGGCGCGGAGATGGATGTTCGCCGAGGGGTCCGCCTTCGACGGCATCCACCAGTACGTGCTGGTCCTGAACCCCAACCAGGAGGCCGCCGTCGTCGAGGCCAGGTACATGCTCGGCCCCGGCCAGGGAACGCGCTCCCTCACCTATCGCGTGGGCCCGCGCGCCAGGATGACCATCGACGTTAACGCGGCGCTGGCGGGGGAGAAAGACCCCTCCCAGGTGGCGCTGGACCTCTCGGCCGGCCTGCCCGTGGTGGCGGAGAGGGCGATGTATTTCGACCTGGGGAGGGGAGGGGAAGGCAGGGAGCCCATCCGCGGGGGACACGTATCCCCGGGGGTGAACGCCCCCGTCCCCTCCTGGCTTTTCGCCGAGGCTTATACCGGGAGGTAAAGCGGAAACGGGGGATAGAGCTTCGCCCGCGGCCTCCGACCCCGTTCGGACGGGGAGGTTGATCGCCTTCCCTCGGCATCCCGGTCCGGGTAACCTCTTGACCTTCCGCGCCTGCTTCAAGCCTTGCGCCGCATCCCGGCGCATAAACACGAGCGCGACAACCCAATGGAAAACCTTGGGAGAAGAGGCTTGGGCCCTTACGGGATCAGGATCCTGAAGACGGATCCGCCGCCCTCCCGAGCCTCGCACCAGATGCGCCCGTGGTGTCCGCGCGCTATCTCGCTGGCGATGTACAGGCCCAGTCCCAGGCCGCCGGAGGAATGGTGGGCGGCGTCCTCGAGTTGCCGGAAGCGCTCGAAGATTATCTCGCGGTCTCTCTCGGGCACCCCCATACCGCGGTCGAAGACCGAGAGCAGCAGCCCGTCGCTCTCCCGCCTGGCCTCCAGTAGAATGGGCTCGGAGGGAGGGGAATACTTTACGGCGTTGTCCAGGAGGATGATCAGCGCGTCCGAGATCTTTTCCGCGTCCAGCGCGTGCGTCCCGAGGCCCTCTTCGGCGCCGATCTCGAACGCATGGGCGGCGCCCTTTTCGCGCATCTGGAGCACGGCTCCCTCCAGCAGCGGAAGCACCTCCGCCTCTTGTTTATGCACCGTGAAGAGACCCCTTTCGATGCGCGAGAGGTCGAGAAGGTCGTTTATGGTCTTGGCCATCTTGTCCGCCTTGGCATTGATGATGCGCATCTTCTCCAGGCCTACGCCGTCGATACCCGAGAGATCGCCTTGCTGAAAGGCGTCGGCGTAACCCTTGATGATGGAGAGGGGCGTGCGCAGCTCGTGGGAGGCTATGTCCACGAAATGCCTGATGCTCTCCACGTGCACCAGGCGCTCCTCCTCGATGGCCAGCGCGCGCGCCAGCATTCCCATGAAGTGCATATCCGTGGGGGCAAACCCCCCGCTCTCCCTTGCGAAGAGGCAGAGCATGCCCACGGTCTTTCCGCGCAGCAGCGCGGGATATCCCAGAAAGGACT
The DNA here is from genome assembly GCA_015711825.1 of Candidatus Solincola daggyaiensis. Taxonomy (GTDB): domain Bacteria; phylum Actinomycetota; class Geothermincolia; order Geothermincolales; family RBG-13-55-18; genus Solincola_B; species Solincola_B daggyaiensis. Next base: position 12,460 of record JACVJD010000068.1, on the reverse strand, counting down.
TGAACCCCTTCCGCGCCACGTCCGGGTCGCGGATTTGGGCGAGGCTTTCCAGGTCCTCGATGACGCGCGGTTCGACGGCGCCGGAGAGCATGGCTTCATAGCATATAAACGCCGCGGCATCCGGGGGAGATAACCGCTCCACCCTCTCCCCACTCGGATAGAGGACCGCCAGAGCGCCCTTGTCGAGGCGGCAGTAACGCAAGGAGCCCTCGCCCATTACCTCGCCCGCCACCGCCACGATCATGGCGATGTTCTCCATGGGATCGGGGCCCAGCCCAAGCAGGCACAGCCTGAGCTTGTCCAGGCGCCACTCCTCCCGCTTGCGATCCGTCACGTCGTGGGCCACGTTGGTGAACGCGACCACCCTTCCATCCCTGTCGTAGAGGGGGGCTCCGGTCACTTCGCCTATGGCCACGCTGCCGTCCTTGCGGATGAAGCGCAGCTCGTCCTTGACCACCTCTCCGGCGAGGAGGCGCCCGATGTCGGCGGCGGCGCGCTCGTAATCTTCCGGGTGCAGGATGTTCAGCTCCAGGACGTTCTTTCCCAGCAGCTCCCGCTCGCCGTAGCCTATGAGCTCGCACGCCTTGCGGTTGACGCCGATGAGGACGAGGTCCCGGTCGTAGGTGAAGATGGCCTCGCCGGTGAAGTCGTAGATGAGGCGGTATTTCTCCTCCGATTCGCGCAGCGCTTCCTCCCAGCGCTTGCGCTCGGTGATGTCGCGGGTGTGGATGACCAGCCCCTGGATGGCAGGGTCTTCCAGGAGGTTGTTGGCGGTGGCCTCGTGGTAACGCCAGGTCCCGTCGGCGTGCCTTATCCTTATCTCCGCGTATTCCGCCGTTCCCTTGCGGGAGACGGCGTAGGCCAGGGCCCTTGCGCTGTCCCCGATGTCGTCGGGGTGGGCGAACTCGAAGAGGGATTTGCCCACGAGCTCCTCGGGATCATACCCCGCCGCGCGCTTCACCGAGGGGCTGACGTAGCGTATGCGCCCGTCGGCTCCCAGCACGGTGATGACGTCGGTGGTGCTCTCCACCAGGGAGCGGTAATACTCCTCGCTGCGGTGCAGCTCCGCCTCCAGGCGCTTGCTTTGCGTGATATCCCGGGCATGCACGATGATCCCCTCTACGGCGGGATTGTTAAGGGCGTTGATGCCGAAGGCCTCGAATACCTGCCAGGAGCCGTTCTTATGCCGCCAGCGGTATTCCACCGTGGCCGAGGGGAGGTCGGCGCTTACCGCCTCACGGAACATTGCGATCACGCCCTCCATGTCCTCGGGGTGCAGAAGCTCGAAGGGAGACCTTCCCAGCAGCTCCTCGGGCTCGTATCCGGATATCCTCCTTATGGAAGGGCTGAGGTAGCGCAGCTTGCCCTCGCGGTCCATGACCGAGATGATATCGTGGGTGTTCTCGGTGATATAGCGGAAATATGCCTCGCTCCGCCGCAGGTCCTCCTCCAGGCGGCGCTTCTCGGTGATGTCGCGAGCGCTTACCACGATGCCGCCGACCAGGGGGTCTTCGAGAAGGTTGTTGCCCACCGCCTCGAACCAGCGCCAGGAGCCGTCGCGGTGGCGAGCCCTGATGATAAGGTAGGCAGAAAAGCCCTGGCGGTCGACGCCCGCGCGGTAGAACTCCGCCGCCCGGGGCGCGTCTTCGGGGTGCACGAATTCGAAGACGCTCACCCCGATAACCGTATCGGGGTCGTATCCGAGCAGGCGCTTGGTGGAAGGGCTGGCATAGATTATGGTCCCCGTGCGGTCGAGGAGGAGTATGAGGTCGAAGGTGTGTTCGATCAGCGACCGCGCGTATTTCTCCACGGAGGGCGTCCTCTCCATGCGCCCCTCCTCGGCGGACGATTCGCTTCCCGCCCCGGGGGCTCTTCGCTCCTGAGGGGTGATTTTTTGACCGCGTGTCCCTCGTTTTTTCCCGCCCCGCAAGATCATTCCCACCTCTATGCGCGAGGACCCGCCTCAGCCCCGATCCTCCGGGGGCGTTTACGCGCGCCTGAACTTGTCGCCATGCGCAGGTTTAAAAACCCTGCCGATGTCCTTTGAGGCGGAGGCAAGGAGATCCGCCTCTTTGCGGCAACGGCGCCGCCTACCTGTTTATCGGTTAGCCGCGACGGAAACATGATCCCGGTTCCCGGCCCGGGTTCTGCGCCCCCCGTTTTACCGCGTTTATCGCTTCACCACGAGAGGAAAACGATCCCGACTACCCCGTAAGTCGCGCCCGATGCCCGTATGACCGCATTGACCGCGACATGGAAAGAACCCCCGAAACGGCTCCGACTCCGTCGTCGCTGCGTCAACCGCCTCCGGCGATCTCAGTAAGGGTACCAGTCGGGGGGCTCTATGCCGGTGCCGAAATCCGCCCCGTACCAACCCGAGGCGCCCTTTTTCATCACCACGTAGGGGCTCTCGAGGCGTTCGCTGGTGCAGACCGCCCTTCCCGCCGCCATGTCGCCATGGATGACGATGTTCTCGACTCTGAATTCCAGACCCGGTGCCGCGTTCTGCTTCACGAAGGCGATCATGGCCGCTTCCACCTCGGCGAGCTCTTTGTTCTCGGAGCCGGCCTGTTTCTCGCCTTCCGCATGGCCTTCCTCGTATCCCTCCGTCCACCCCTGGAGGTAACCGCGAAGGAAGTCCTCGTCCGCTCCCACCATCTCCGGGGCCTGAGGATCGCGCCTCCCCGCCTTTGCGTCCCCCAGGCCCTGCTCGCGCCCTTCCGCCCGCCCGCGCGAGTAGCCGTCCTCGTAGGCCGCCCGTGCCGTATCGCCGTCATCCCCCGTCGCCCCGTTCCTCCCCTCCTTGGAGCCGCCACAGCCGGGGAAAAACGCCGCGGGCAGCAACAGGAGAAGAACGGAAACGGCCATCAATACCAAGCCGCATGTGCCTCTCTTCACCTCGACCTCCTCATCAGGTCTCTCGGCAGCTCATGGATATGTCGGAGACGGTCGCCTCATATCCTAGCCAAGCTCGATCGCAGTGGATCTGATGATCGATGTCACAGCCTCTCTTAAAGCTCGCGGTACATCCTCATCATGCCCGGGCTGTTGAAGATACGCATGAACTCGCGGTCGGTCTTTTCCTCCACCACCACGAAGCCCGCCTTTTCGTATGCGCTCCGCGCCGGTTCGTTGCCGATGAGCATGTTGAGCTCCGCGCAGGTATAGCCCTGCTCGCTTCCCTTGCGCAGGATCTCCTCCAGCAGCGCCGTGACCAGGCCGCGGCGGCGGAAGGCCGGGAACACCGCCACGTGCTCCACCACCCAGGAGTCCGGATAATGGCCGGGAAAGACGCGGTAGAAAGGCTGCAAGCGCGCGTTCATCGCCTTACCCTCCGCGCGGTCGATGCCGACCTCGGCCAGCGCCTTGCGCACCAGCGCGTCCCCGTTGCGCGACTCGTTGTAGCCGCACAGGCAGCCCGCCACCTCGCCATCCACCTCGCATACCAGGTAGTGCGAGTAGTGGTAGAAGGAGGGGGTCTCGGCGGTGAAGAGCGCCGCCAGTTTGCGCAGCAGCTCCTCCATGTCCCCGGGGAACATGAGCTCGTATATGGAGCGCTCGACGTGGCTCTTGCCCGCCAGGTACATGAGCCGCGCGGCTTCAGGGGCGTCCGCGGGGGTCGCGGGGCGGATGAGCGCGCCCGGCTTCCGCATCTCTGGTTCTTCGTTCATGCGGTTATATTACCACCCGCGACCTCGACCAGCGCGCCGGCGGAGGTAAAATACAGGTAGGTCTGTTTTACCGCCTCCCCGGTGCAGCTCTCCCACGCCCGCGCGTACAGCCTCACCTGAGCGGCGTGCTCGCGCGCCGCCTCCGCCGGGGTCTTTCCCTCCAGGCGGTCGGTCTTGTAATCCACCAGCACCCAGCCGTCATCCTCACGGAAGATGAGGTCGATGACGCCGCGCAGGACGGTGGGGAGCGGAGTCCCGTCCTGGCGCATGACCCGCTGCATGACCTGGAAGGGGACCTCGACCAGGCGCCTTTCGCTCGCCTGCGCCCGCCGCCAGATCTCCGAGCCCATGACCGAGCGCGCGAGGCCGGCCGCTTCCGCCGCGAGGGAGACGTCCATCTCCCTTTCGGCGAGGGCCCCCGCCGCCAGCCTCTCCAGGTCTGCTTCGGGCTCGTCCATGCCCGCCTGCAGGAGGAGGTGGACCACCTGGCCCCACTCCACGCCGTGCTCGCCGAGCGGTGGGGATGCGTCGATCGGGCCGCCCGCCTCCGAAACGGGCGCGGCCGCTTCCCGCAGCGAGCGCGCGAATTCCCTGGCGGCGCGGGCGTCGTAGGTCGGCGACATGGCCGCCTCCAGGCGGGACGGGACATCCGCCGCTCCCCTGGCAATCTCTTCCATGGAAAGCGCAGCCCTCTCCACCGCGGGAGCGCTCTGCGCTCCGGGATCGGGCAGGTCGTACCCGGGGTCGATGTGGGGCTCGAAGTAACACCAGGGGTTGTCGCTGTTCCTTTTGGCGCGCTGGCTGATGACGGTGGCGGCCCGCGAGCGGGTGGCGGCCACGTAACGCAGGCGCAGCTCCTCCGCCCGCCGGAAAGCCAGCTCCCTTTCGGCCAGGGCTTCCCACCCGGCGGGATGGGCCAACAGCTTCCTTGACCGGGATCCGGGCGTCTCGCGGCAGAGGGCTAGGTAGCCGAGTATCTTTCCGCCTGAGCGGTCTATGTGCACGTCAGCGCCGTGCTCGTATTCGCCGCAGGGATCGGCCAGGAAGACCACCGGCGCCTCCAGGCCCTTCACCTTGTGCAGGTTCATGATCTCGACCGCGGGGCGCGTCCCGGAGAGGGCGGATATGCCGTCGTGCTCCTCCTCGCGCTCCACCAGCTTCCCGAGGTATTCGACCAGCTGCGCCGCGCTCCAGGCCTCGTCCTGGGCGGCGCGCAGCAGCTCCAGGGCCTTGGCCAAGCTTCCCGCCTCTACGTCTCCGCCCGCCCGCGCGGCTGCCAGGGCGAAGAGTCCGAGGTCCTCTGCGGTCTTCTCGCAGGCGGCGGCGTGGGGGAGGAGGCTGAGCCAGCGCCCGTAGCGCCGCAGCCGCTCGAAGGCGTCGGCGAAGGCGGCGGCGGTTTCGGGCTCCAGGCCCGCGGGCGGCTCGGCGCGGTAGGAGAAGCGGCCTCCCGCCTTGCGGAAGGCGTACAGCTCCGCGTCGCTCAGGCCGAAGAGCTCGCTGCGCAGGGCGGCCACCAGGGCCACGGGGTCGTCGGGGCGCGTGACCGACCTGAGGCAGAGGTAAAGGAGGCGAAGCTCCTCCAGCTCGTTCAGGGCCTGGCCTCCCGTCACCCGGTGGGGGATGCCGTAGCGCTGCAGGGCCTGGGCGAAGGCCCCGAGGTTTTTCCTCGTGCGGGTCACGATCATGAAGTCCTGGGGGCGCGCCGCCGGCTCTATGCCCTGCGCGAGCTGCCCGCGCGTGCGGGGGACGGTCATCCCGCCGTCCAGGGCATGGCGGATGAAGCGGGCGACGAGGTCGGGCTCTTGCTCCCTCACCGCCTCGTTGTTGGCGCATTCCTGCGGCAGCCGGAGGCGGTAGACGCCGCACAGCTCTCCCGGCGACCCTTCCTCCCCGCCCACGTGCAGCGGGACGTGGCGTGGTGACTCCTCCGCGTCCTCGGCGGGAAAGCGCAGCATGGCCCGCCCCTTCTCGTCCCATAGCGGCTCCCCCGGCTCGAAGACGCGGTTGACCCAGGAGATGACGGGCGGGGCGGAGCGGAAGTTGGAGCGGAGCTCCACCACCTTGCCCCCCCGCGAGGTGAGGATGCGCTTTACCTCGGCGTAGGTGGCGATGTCGGCGCGGCGGAAGCGGTAGATGGACTGCTTGGGATCGCCTACCAGGAAGAGCGAACCCGGCCTGGGCACGCAGGACCGCCAGTCCCTCTCCTCCGGGTCGGAGGAGGCGAGGAGGAGGATGACCTCGGCCTGGATGGGGTCGGTGTCCTGGAACTCGTCCACCAGCAGGTGGGTGAAACGCGCCTGGAAGTAGCGGCGCACGCCGGGGTTTCCGCGCAGCAGCGCCGCCGCCTTCATCAGCAGGTCCTGGAAGTTGAGCAGGCCCCGCTCATGGCGCATACGGTCGTAGGTCTCGCGCGCCGCGTGCAGCACCTCCATGGCCAGGGGATAGCGGTACTCCCGCCAGGCGCGCAGCGCGGGCCGCGCCACCCTCTCCCGGAAATCGTTCCATGCCGCTTCCTCGTCCTTGACGTCCTCGCGGCTGAAGTACCCCGTCTTCATCCATTCCTTCTGCACGGCTTTCGCGCCGGCGTCGAAGAGTTCCAGCGCCTCGACGAGTTCGACCGGACGCTCGAGGTGCTCGAGGTGGGAGAGCGCGCGGAGGCTGCTCTTTATCTTGGGGATGAGGGTGTCGTTCCCGACGTCCCGGGGCAGCCGCGGCGCCAGCCCGGCGAGGCGCTCGGCGTAGCGCAGCAGTTCCTCCCTCGCCCAAGCGAGGTCCGGCTCCGAACGATCCGCGGGCAGGGGCCAGTCCTCGACGTCGGGATAGAGGGAGAAAGCCTCGAAGGCGGAACGCAGGTCGCCGAGGCGCAGGCCCGCGCGGTCCAGCCTCTCCATCATCCCTCCCGGGTCGTGGACCAGCAGCCCGGCGGAGAAAGCCTCCCACGCCTCCTCGCGCAGGAGCTTATCGGCCTCCTCGTCGATCTCCTCGAAGGCCAGGTCCACCCCCGCCTCCACCGGCCTTTCCCGCAGCAGGCGGGCGCAGAAGGAGTGGATGGTGCCGGTGAAGCACTGCTCCACGCGGTCGAGGGCCTGCCGGAGACGCTTGCCCTCCGCGCCGCCGGCCTCTCTGGCCCGCTTCTCCAGCTCCATCTGGAAGCGGCCGCGCAGCTCCGCCGCCGCCTTGCGCGTGAAGGTGACGGCGGCCATGCGGCGGATGTCCTCGCACCTGCCGCTTTCCAGCAGGGCGAGCATCCTCCCCACCATGCTGGTGGTCTTGCCCGTACCCGCGGCCGCCTCTACCAGGATGTTCGTATCCAGCTCGCGCAGCACGCGCTCGCGCTCCTCCCGGTCGGGGAGGCCGGGAAAGCTCACGCCCCGCGGCGTCCGGTTCTCAGCCATCGGCTTCCCACGCTCCTCCCCTCAACTCCCGTAAGGGAGCCAGGGCCTCATTGTCCGCCCTCGCCAGCTTCCTCTTCACGGCCGCCGCGGCGGCGGACACGTCCCCGAAGGCGGGGAGGTAATCGCTGAACTTGACGCTCCCCTCATCGTCGGTGAAGGGAAAGCAGCCGGCGGCGATCATGGCTCGCAGCGCCGCCAGTACGCGCGGGCCGCCGGAGAGCTCCTCCCGGTCCCAGGCGATGCGCTCTCCCCGACCGCGGGTGGAGGCGAAGTAATACTGGAAACACTCGACCCTCGCGCCTGGGTGCCTCCGCGCCAGGAGCTCCTCCGCCTGGGCCAGGTAGAGATAGTTCTGGATATATTTGCCACCTTTGAACGGGTCTCCCGGATCGTAGCCGTAGGAGGACCCGGTCTTGTAGTCGATGACGCAAAAGGCGCCGCTGCCGGGACCGCCCAGCTCGTCCACGCGGTCGATGGTGCCGCGCGCGCGCACGGCCTCTCCCCCCGGGAGCGCTATACGCACCGGGTCGGCGGAGTCGATGGGGTTCCCCTCACCGTCCCTCTCCATGCCCACGGCCACCTCGAAGTAGAGGGGCCGGTTCTCGCGGCAGTACTCTTCTTCCTCACGCAGGAAGATGCGGGCGCAGCGCAGCAGGTCCTCGCGCTCGACGCGCGCCACCTCGCGGTTCGGCGGCGGCTTGCGGCGCTCCCAGGCCGCGATCCTGCCCTCCATGATATCCCGCAGCATCTCCCAGTCCCGCTCCAGGGAGGGCTTCAGCCCGGCCTCGCGCAGGCGCAGGTGGAATTCCCTGAAGACGGAGTGGAGGAGGTCCCCCCTCTCCGCCGGGTCCAGCCAGCGCGAGGGATCGAGGGCGAACTCCTCGGGTGGCCGGATGCCCAGCGCGTAAGCGAAGAAGAACTCGAGAGGGCAGCGGCCGAGCGTCTCCAGGCGGCGCGCCGAGAGGACGGGGCCGTCCGGGCGCGCGGGGTCGAGGTCTCTGCCCGCCTCGGGCACGTAGCCGTCGTAGGGCGTGAAGAGGTCGCTCTCGCGCGCGAGCCGCGCCTTTCTTCCCCGGCCCAGGTGGGGGAAGGCGGCGGCGACGACCCCCTCGGCGTCGCAGACCGCGGGCCCGCCGCAGAGGCGGCTGACCCACCATTCCGCGCCGCTTATGCATGACCCGGTGTCCAGCGGCGCGAAGGATACGGGGTCGGGGAGGTCGCGCAGGAGGTCCTCCTGCACCGCTTCGCTTTTCCCGGATACGATGCGGTAGGCGGCGAGGACGGCGGAGCTCGGGAACATGTCGCGGTCGTCCGCGAGGCTGCGGCAGCAGTAGCCGAGGGTGACCGTGCCCCGCGTGCGCGCGGCGACGCACGCCAGGTCCTCCATGACCGCGGCCATGCGCCCCGCCGCCGTGGGAAGGTCGCCGCTGAGCGCCTCGCGCTCAAAGTCCAGGAGCAGCGGGTCCTGCAGCCCCGCTCCCGGGAAGCGCCCGTCGTCCAGCCCGAGGATGAAGGTGTGGGGGCGGCCGCTATGGCCTCCCCCCATCAAGGGGGCCACGTAAAGGCAACCCGGGCGCGGGCCCTTGCCCTCCACGCGCAGGGAGCGGGCGGTATCGGCCAGCCAGACCAGGGGGTCTAGGTGGGGCGAAGGATGCTCACGCAGGCACGCGGAGAGCTCGCGCACCTGTTCGAGCAGGCGCCGGCGTGCGTAGGCGTCGAACTCGCTTGCGCAGCGAGCGCGGCGGAGCAGAAAGGACTCGGCCGCTGCGAGGAGCCCGCCTTCGGTCCTTTCGCCGGCCGCGATGTCCGCGATCAGCTCCCGGACGATCTCCCGCAGGGCGCCGAGCATCCCGGCCCGATCCTCGAGGCAAGCCTCGCCCTCGTCCACCCCGTCATCTCTCTCCTCTGCGGCGCGGCCGGCCCTTCTCTTGTCGAGGGAGGCTATCTCGGCGTCGATGACCTCCAGGTAGCGTTCGCGCCTGCCTCCGATGGGGAGCGAGCGCAACGCGGCCCCCAGGCGCGAGAACCCCCGCCCCTGCGCCCCGGCGCCGGTCTCCAGCAGGCCTTCCTGGAGCATGCGCACCAGGGTCGCCTGGGGGAAATCCTCCGCTATCCATGCCGTCCAGGCGGCCAGGGCGCGACCCGGGCGGGAGTAGCGCACCGGGATCCCCTCGCTGAAGGTGACGGGCACCTCGCTGCCGTCCCAGGCCGCGGCGGAGCAGACCTCGTAGAACAGGGGGACGTAGGTGGAGTAGTCGGTATGGAGTATCTCCACCTCGTCGCAGGGGATCCCGCGGGAGGCGCAGCGCCTCAGGACCTCCCGCACCTCGTTGACCTCGCCCACGGCCCTGAATATCTCCACGCTGCCGTCGCGCGGGCGCGCCGGGGCTTCCGCCGGCCGCGGGAGCCAGGCCAGGAGGGCGGCTTCGGACGCCTCCCCGGCCCGCTCCTCGCAGGGCCGGTCCGTCTCCAGGACCGTCCTCCTGCCCTCCGGGACGGCTTCCCACAGCGCGCGCTCCAGGGCGCACATCTTTTCCCGCATTTCCTCGGGCAGGACGATCATGCAGCCCTGCGGCAGGACCTCCGGGTACTCGCGCAGGCGGTCCGCGGCGAGGCGGAGCACCTCCGCGAGGTCGGCCAGGCCGCGCGAGGAGAGCTCTTTCTCGTAGGCGGAGAGCAGCGAGGCGATCTCCTCCCCCTTGAGCGGGACCTCGAAAAGGGCGGGAGAGAGGGAATCCGCCGCGATGCCGGCCAGGCGCAGGTCCGCTAGGGAGGCGGCGGCGGCCCTGGCCAGGCTGGGGCTCATCTCCAGGCGTCCGAGGTATCCGCTTTCCTTGCGCAGGCTCCGCAGCAGCTCGTCCACCAGCAACTCCAGCCGCAGGCCGCGCGCGAAGGCGAGGCCGCGCCGTTCCATCTCCGGGGCGGCCAGCTCCAGGGCCATGCCGGCGAGGGTCTTCACGCGGGCGTTGAGCACCGGCTGACCGGAGCGGGTCACCGCGTCCAGCCACTGTATGCCCGCGCGCAGGGAGGGGGCGAGGATCCACTTCTCCTCCAGCGGATGGCTGGAGCAGAGGCGCTGCAGCTCTTTCATGAGGCGGTTGAGTCCCATGCTATGCTCCCATCAGGTCGCTTCCTGCCGGCGCCACCGGCGCGAAAGAGGTTCCAAAAGAACCGCCGCTCTTCTCTCCATATAATAGGGTGGGGCAGTGACATGCGGATGGGCGCCGGCCCTTGGGCCGCGCGTGCCGGCGGATTCCATCGGTGTTATCATGGGCTTGTGTATATTTATAAGGGGGTTTACACGGGGGTTGCGGCATGAAACGGTATGACCTCATCGTGGTGGGAGCGGGGCCGGGGGGAAGCGTCGCCGCCATGACGGCGGCGGAGGCGGGCATGGAGGTGCTGCTGCTGGAGCGCTCGCGCTATCCCGGCGAGAAGAACGCCTCGGGTTTCGCCCTCTCCACCAAGGCTTGGCGCGATTTCCCCTTCATCGCGGAGCTGGATCTTCCTTCCATGCGTTACAACCGTTTGTGCGTGGCACATTTTCTCTCTCCCCCACCGGAGATGGAGGAAAGGTTTACCATCTCCTCGGGGCCGTCCCGGCGCATGAGCTACCCCGAGGCCAGGGATTTCTTCACCGCGGGCATGCTGCGGCGGGAGTTCGACCAGTGGGTGGCGGAAAAGGCCCGGGCGGCCGGGGCGACCCTCATGCTCGAGTCGCTGGTCACGGGATTGCGGAGGGAATCGGGAAGGGTGGCGGGGGTGGTCCTGGAGGGAGGAGAGGAGTTCGCCGCCCCCGTGGTGATCGGCGCCGACGGGGTGCTCTCCGTAACGGCGCGCCTCTCGGGCCTGAGAACGAAGTGGCGCCCGGACCAGGTGATAAGCGCTTGCGCGGTGGACTACGCCGCGCCCAGGGAGCGCATGGACGACGTCGTCCACGAGGCGGGTTTCCAGGCCTATTTCGGCCCCGGCATCGGGGGGAACTACCTCGTTGCCTATGCCGACGGGCTGCATCTGGGCGGCCCCGGGGTGACCAACAGCCTGGTATCGCGTCTCAACCGCAGCCATATCAAGCCGGCGCGCGAGCTCCTGGACACCCTGCAGGCCCCGCCCACGCGCCGCCTGTTGCGCGCCCTGGGAGCCCGGCCCCGGGAATGGCAGGCCCACCTCCTCCCCTGGATGGACCGTATGCCCACGAACATCCACAGCGGCGGGCTCATGCTGGTGGGGGACGCCGCCGGGCTGCCCGAGCCCCTCTACGCGGAGGGGGTCTGGCAGGCCATGTACTCGGGGAGGCTGGCGGCTCAGGTGGCCCGGGAATGCGAGGAAGAGGGCGACGTATCCGCGGCTTCCCTGGCCCGCTACCTCGAGCGCCTCGAGGAAAGCCCGGTGGGAAAGGAGTTCGTGGGCGGCGCCGAGCTGCGGCGGCTCTTCGAGATCATGGGAGACCCCGGGCTTTCGCGCGAGCTCACCGAGCTGGCGGTGGACATGACGGTGAACCTGTTCATGTCGGCGCAGGAGCCGAAGGCGGAATGCGTGGCCCGCGCCCTGCCGTTGCTGGCGGAGAACCTGCCCCTGCTCATGGAGGTAGCCAGGATCTACCTCCCCATGCTGCTGGAGGTGGAGGGGGAGAGGCTGAGGGGTTACCTGGCGGCGGTCAAGGGCCTGGCCGCCCTGCTGGGCGGTTCGGCGGGGAGCGCCTGGGATGAAGGGGATAAGGCGGAGGGAGGACCGAGGTGAGAGAGAAGGGGAAGAGGGGCGGGGAGGATTCGCGCGGCGGGGACGAGCTCGCCGTGGACCGCTTCGCCCTCGTGGAGGTGATACCCTCCGGACGCGACTTCGTCTTCCTCGACGCCGAGAGGTGCACGGGGTGCGGCAACTGCGTGGCCATCTGCCCCATGGACCTGTGGAGGATGCGTGGAGGCAGGGCGGAGCTGGCGGAGGGCTACCGCGAGGTCTGCGTGGAGTGCGGCAGTTGCTTCATCGCCTGCGAGGCGGGGGCGGTGGACTTCACCTATCCTCCCGGAGGGACGGGAGTGGCGTACAGGTACGCCTGAGGGCGTGCCGGCGGGGCGGGGAGAGCGGGACTGAGCCGGCCCGGGGCGGCGGCGTTGACGGGCGGGGCGGGTCGGATGGGGGGTGATGATCTTGGCGGAGCATTCGGGCTATCTGAGAGAGGCGCGCGAGGAGATAGCGGGGCGCTGCGAGGAACTGGCGGACAAGATACTGCGGCGGCAGCTGGAAAGGCAGCCGGAGCTGGAGGTCCGTTACGGGCGAGTGGGGATGGAGATGTGCAGGCAGGATATCAGATATCATCTGTCTTATCTCGCCGAGGCCGTATCTTTGGCTTCGGCCCCCCTCTTCGAGGAGTACATGGCCTGGGTGAGGTCGCTC
>JACVJD010000067.1 GCA_015711825.1 Candidatus Solincola daggyaiensis | reverse complement strand
AATACGGGCCTTGAGCCGGATGCCGCCGTGAAGCTGGTGCGCGCAATGCTCGACAGGATGCGCAGGCAGAGAGCCGTGACCTATCCGTTCTTCAAGGAATATGTTGACCCCGATAAGCTCGAGTATCGGGAGTTGGAAAAGGAGCCGTACAAATTGCGTGTTCCCGACCTGGGCAGAAAGCCCATCGTCTTCGCTCTGGACCGCCCGGACCATATAAAGAAAGCGGGTAGGGCTCAGGGTTTCATCCAGGAAAACGAGAAAGCAGGCAACCTGCCTGCCCTACATCGGCTTGCCAAAAGGGTCATCGGCGACCGTGGGAAAGCTGAGGATTTTATCAGAGGCTTGGTGCCGCTGCTGCTTGAATATGAGATCCTTGAAGAAGTGGATATAAAGCTGCCCAAACGCGAGGTCGTCCGAGGATTTCATCCGCTGCAGGTGGCCAAACGAGTAATAAGGGTATTCAGCCCGCAAACCGGCTTTCGATGCAAGGCCTGTCGCGTGTGGCGGGCTTACGATTTTCCGGGCTGTCCTACGCCCGCTTGCGACAACGGCATCCTCCAGACAGATGTAGTGGACCGCGACAATTACTACGTACGCCTCTACACCCAAAGCGTCCCGCGCCGTACGCTTTCCGCGGAACACAGCGGGCAGATAGGAGCGGAGGAGAGGGCCAAACGCGAGGAGGATTTCAAGAAAGGCGAGCTCGAGATACTCGTTTGCACGCCCACTCTCGAGTTGGGCGTGGACATTGGGGACCTGCTAACCATCCTGCTTCGTAACGCCCCGCCTATGCCCAGCAACTACATCCAGAGGGTGGGTCGCTCGGGGCGGAGAATGCGCACCGGCTTCGTGTCCACCTTCTGCGGAAGGTCGGCGCACGATCGCCATGCTTTCGAAGAGCCCCAGTGGCTGGTGGCGGGGCAGTTCAGACCCCCGTGGCTGAGGTTGGACAATCCGCGTATAGTCCTGCGCCACATGCGCTCGTATCTCCTGGAGGCCCTTGACAACAAGCTGCCCCGCCTCATGGAAGCTTTCGTGGACAATTACGATCATCCCAGGGAGAGGGTCACTACGCCCGTAGAGGCGCTCTACCGTGAGGTTGACGCCAGGGCTAAGGAGCTTGTGGCCCGCCTTGCGTCCTTATTTGAATACGACAGAAGAAGCGGCCTGGTGGAGCGGTACGGCGAAGCTGACGCTCGCGTGCTTGTGGAGTGCTTCAAAGACGATCTCGAGGACAGTCTGAACCGGTGGTGGGCAAGGGTGCTGCAGCTCGACTACGAGTATCAGCAGTTCGCGACTATAGGCTCGCCCAAACATGATGATCAGAAGGCGAAGGCGAGGAAGCGCGCATACTACGAGATAACAAGAGACCCCGACCGTGCGTATTGCCTGGGTTACCTCTCAGAAGCGGGATTGCTCCCTGCTTATCAATTCCCCATTGATACCTTTTCCTTGGACTCGGGTGTGGATGATACGCCTACCTTAACCCGGTCGGCTGTGACCGCCATCCAGGAGTTCGCTCCGGGAAACCTCGTCTATGCCAACGGCCACAAACTCAAGTCCATCCGCGCTTTGTATGCCAGCAGCAGACACGGGATAGAGGCGGGGCAGCAACCCGACCTCGCTTCCTCGGGGAGGGCAAGGGAGTACTACTTCTGCAGCAACTGCGATTTCGCCTCGTCCAGCGTCGTGAACAACTGTCCGAGATGCGGCCGGCCCATGGGCTCCGGGGAGCCGGTAGTCTTCGTGGATTCCTTTGAGGCGGAGGAATCAACGAAGATAACCGCCGACGAAGAAGCACGTGAACGGCGCAACTTCGTGGTTAGATACAATCTCCTGGAGGAAGAAAACGCGGAATGCGCATTATACGAGTACCCGTTGGCACCCGTGGAATACCGCAGGGAGTCTAAGATACTCGTAACCAATCAAGGTAGGGAAGACCGCCAAACAGGCGAAGGGGAGCGCTTTGCCCTTTGCCCTGACTGCGGTCGACATAGGCCTCCGCAGAGGGAGGATGCCACAAGAGAGGATTCGAAGTGGGACGAAAGGCATCGCAGGCTGTGCCCCGGCAATCCCGAGCCGGTTTCCCTTGGATACGAGTTCTCCACAGATACCCTCGTGATTTACGCGCCTGGCGATACCGTTTATTTTGAGGACAGCGGACTTGCGGAATCTTCATATCTTAACACCCTCGCCGAGGCATTGGTGTTGGGCGCGGAAGCTGTTCTCGAGGTGGAACCTGAAGAGATCGGCTCCTTCATCCAGAAATCGGCGCCGGACCGTGGTCACGCGCAAATAGTCCTCTACGAAACAGTGCCCGGCGGCGCTGGTTACCTCGAGGAGCTGGCTCGCAGGTTAAACGAAGTCGCGGAGGCGGCAGCTAGGCGTCTCTACCAGCACGATTGCAGGAAGGCTTGTTACCTCTGCCTCAAGCGGTATCAGAACCAGAGGATACATGCGCTGCTGGACAAGGATCTCGTGCGGGACACTCTTTTCAACCTTAGGCATACAGACACCGTCGAGCCCCAGGTAAGCTCTCCTGGCAGCGGACTCGAGTTACTGGAGAGGGTTCTTGAGGAAAGAAGAAACGAGGTAGAGCAAGCCAGACAGGAGAGAACGACTGGAGCCGGGCCACAATCGCCTATAGAGGCGAAACTGCTCACAGCGATACGGGGTCTCGAAGGATATGTCGAGCCGGTTGCGCAATACGAAGTCTACCACGAAGAAACGGGACAATTGATTACCGTGCCTGATTTTGCCTATCCTGATGCCAAGATCGCGGTTTTCTGCGATGGGTTTCAGTACCACGGCGACCCGTCAACGCTTGAACTTGACGCGCGTAAGCGAAACTACCTCCAGTCAAAGGGATGGATTGTGCTTACCTTC
The DNA here is from genome assembly GCA_015711825.1 of Candidatus Solincola daggyaiensis. Classification (GTDB taxonomy): domain Bacteria; phylum Actinomycetota; class Geothermincolia; order Geothermincolales; family RBG-13-55-18; genus Solincola_B; species Solincola_B daggyaiensis. Next base: position 13,886 of record JACVJD010000067.1, on the reverse strand, counting down.
TGGGGTCGCACCATCAACCGGGACCCGGATTCCTGCGCGCGCGAAATCCATGAGCTGTATATGCGGAGAAAGCCGATCCCTGAAGAGAGGAGCTTTTTCAGACCGCAGTTCATAGACGATGAGGAAAGGCGCTACATTGACACCCTGCCACTTTATTCGCTTAAAGCGGCAGCGGGGAAGTTCGGCGAAGGGCAAGAGGTGGAGGAGGAAGGCTGGGTCTATGTCGGGGAAGGCACGAAACTGCGAGAAGGCATGTTTGTGGCACAGGTAGTGGGAAAGTCGATGGAGCCGACAATTCCTGATGGCAGTTACTGCGTTTTTCGGCGTTACGAGGGCGGGAGTCGTGACGGCAAGGTAGTCATGGCTCAGCACCGGGACATCGACGACCCTGAGACCGGTGGGAGTTATACGGTGAAAAGGTACAGGAGCACGAAGGCTGAGAACGGGGAGGGCTCCTGGTCCCATCAAAGTATCAGGCTTGAGCCCGACAACCCACAGTACAGCCCCATCGAGATAGGAGAAAGGGAAGCAAGCGATTTCAAGATAATAGCTGAATATATCAGGACGTTGACATCATGAATGTTAAGCTTGTGTGTACGAGAGATGAATATGAGTCATGTTGATCGTTGTTGATGAATGGGTTATTTGAGAATATGCTACGAGGTAACTTGCGTGAGCTTCACTACATAACAGCTATTGACAACCTGGCGTCTATAAGCCGATTAGGCATATTATCGCACAACAGGGCTAGGCGGATTAATCATGTATCTGTAGCGCTCGAGGTAATTCAAGACAGAAGGACAAACAAGACAATCCCTCAAGGAAGGAGATTGCATGACTATGTAAATATATATTTCAATGCAAGAAACCCAATGTTATATCGTCTTATTATGAATGACAAAAACGTTTGTGTATTGAAAATCAATGAAGCAATAATTGATCTTCCAGGTACAATAGTTGCCGACAGAAACGCTTCAAGCGACTGGGTTCGCTTTTATCCGGCTGAAACAGGACTTGCTCATATCGATGAAGAATTAATCTATGCGAGGGATTGGACAAACCCTGATGATCAGGTAGATGAATGGCGGAGGAAAAGCTGCATCTGCGCTGAGGTGCTCAGACCAGATCAAGTTGATGTCAAATGGATTCGTGGCATATATGGTTCATGTGAAGATACAGCCAGAAGAGCCAAACTGGCTTGGTCGTCAGCTAATGTTATTATCAATAAAGACATATTCTTTCGGTAGGTGGGTCCAGTGATAAAGGTAAGGGTTGGGGACATCCTTGATTCAGACGCGCAAACCCTTGTAAACACGGTGAATTGCGTGGGAGTAATGGGCAAAGGTATTGCGTTAAAGTTCAAAGAGCGATTTCCTGACATGTTTGAAGATTACGCCGAGAGGTGCAAGAGGGGTGAAGTAAAACTTGGCCAACCCTATTTATATAAAGGGAGATTGATCCCTTGGATACTTAATTTCCCCACCAAAGATCATTGGAGATCGGTATCTAGAATCGAAGATATCATAATAGGGATGCAATACTTAGTTGAGCATTATAGGGAATGGGGGATTACTTCGCTCGCCGTACCTCCTCTCGGTTGCGGTGAAGGGCAACTTGAGTGGAGTATTGTTGGTCCAACTCTGTACAAATATCTCAAGGATCTTGACATACCGGTAGAGATTTATGCCCCCTACGGAACACCTCAAGATGAAATAAGCCCTGCTTTCTTAGATCCAAGCCTTGGTGGTTTTAAAGAGGCACGCAGTAAGCAGCTAGCAAAGCATATTATTCCAGGAATGGTTGCATTGGTTGAAATTATATACAGAATTGAACGTGAGCCATACCATCGCGCAATCGGGCGAACAATGTTCCAGAAAATCGCTTACGTTGCTACCATCAGTGGGATTCCTACGGGACTCGAATATCGCAGAGGCAGCTTCGGCCCGTTCTCCTCCGAGTTCAAAGGGATGGTTACAAAGCTGGTAAATAATGGTTTACTGGAAGAGAAGCGCTTAGGAAAAATGTTTGCCATCCATACAGGGCCTACATATTACGATGCTCGTAAAATTTATGAGAATGATATCGATGCGTTGCATTCCAAAATCGAAGCTGTAAAAGACTTGTTTATGCGCTTAGATACCACCAAATCCGAGATAGTAGCTACAGTTCTTTTCGTAACAAGTGAAGTTGAAGGGCAAATGGAAGAGAAAATTACGGAGAGAGACATACTAGACTTGGTACTTAAATGGAAGCAGAAGAGAAGCCCAAAACTGGAGGAAAGTGAAATTGCATCTGCAATACGTAACCTTGCTAGTATGGGCTGGATTGATGTGTTACCTAGCAACGATCTCCAAATACTTGAGGAGGTTTTGGTTTAACGCAGCACAGTTCAGGATTTAAGGCATTAGAAAAAATCAGCTATCGATATAGAAGGCATGCGTTAGGAGCAGCGTTATTATTGTGCCCAAATTGTGCCCATCATATCGTTCAATAACCGCAACAATCATTACATATCATTAACGAGGCCCGTAAAAACGCAGGTCAGAAAAGCGGCTGACAACCAGGAAATACCAATTATCTGACCCTTAGCCCTCGCAAGGCGCTGCGCTTCCCGGGTACCTTCTTCGCGTGTGACCTCCCTTCTCATCAGATGCACTTCTTGTGCCGGTATTTATGGATTTCCTGCCCGCTGTCGGTCAGTATCCTGAAATGACGGAATTGCCCACTGCGTCCAAAACGCGCCCCTTTTCGCGATAGCGTCAAGAAACTTGTGTCCACCACCTTTCCGTGTCGGCCATGATTCTGTAAGAGCATGCTCGGATGCCGGACGATGGTCCTCATTCCAGGTCTTGCCAAATACAGAAGAACCATGATCCGCAGGGGTGATCGTATTGCCTTCGAGACACGAGGACCGGCTGAGGCAGGTCAGGAGGGACCTGGGGGGCGCGCAACGCTTTGCGCGACGCGGACGTCCTCCCCAACACGCGGGAGGAGCTACGCGAGATGCAGCGGGAAGGCAACCGCTTCACCGCTGCCGCCCTTTCGGGGGGAGTGGAGCTCTTCCGCCGGCCTGCCCCGCGGGATTGAGGCTGTAAGACACCCAAGGTGAGGTCTTAGCTCAAGCGTCCCGCCGATCCGTGTCGCCTTTTTTGCCTGCGCAGGCATGATGCCCTTCCCGCCTATGCCTCGCCGCCTCAGATCATAGGCGAAGCGAAGGTCCGGCGCGGACTCATGCGCCCTCCACCACCTCGAGGAGGACCTTCTCCAACTCCTCCACGCCCCTCTCCCAGGAGAAGCACTTCACCGCCATCTCCCGCGCCCGCTCCCCCAGCAGCCCGCACATCTCTTCGTCCTCAAGCAGGCGGGCCACCGCGGCGGCGAACTCGGCGGGATCGTCGGCGATGATCATGTCCCTGCCGCTCTCCGCCTCCACTCCCTCCGCCCCCAGGGAGGTGGTGACGATGGGCAGGCCCATGGACATGGCCTCGAGGAGCTTGCCGCGAAAGCCTCCCCCGATGCGCACGGGATTCACGAACACCTTGCTGCGCTCGAAATAGGGGCGCACGTCATCCACGGTTCCCGTCACCGTCACCGCGGGATCACGCCGCGCGATGGCCAGGAGATCCGGGGTGGGGTCTTTCCCCACCACGTAGAACCGCGCCTCCGGCACCCTCTCCTTCACGCGCGGCCATATCTCGGCATGGAACCAGACCACCGCGTCGCGGTTGGGATCGTGGGGGTAGTTGCCCAGGAACATCACCGCCTGCTCCTTGGCGCATTCCCCCGATACGCAGAAGTGCTCCACGTCCACGCCGTGGGGCACCACGGATATCTTGAGGTCGGGGCGTATATCCAAGAGCTCCTGCTTTCCCTCCGGCGTGAGCACCAGCACCCGGTCTGCGTCGGCGTACATGTCGAACTCGAACTTCCTCAAGCCCTTGAGGTTCACGAGGGCGGAAAGCCCTTCGCGCGAGAAGCGCTGTACCCGCCACGCCTTGCGCCGGGCGAGGTAATAGCACTCGTGCACCGACATCACGCGCTTGATGCCCTCGAGGTCGGGATTGCGGAAGAGGTACTGGGCCACCATGGAATACTCCGAAACCACCACGTCGTAATGGGCGCTCTTCACCATGTCCCGCAGCGTTTCGTACATCTCGGGGGAGTAGTTGTTGAGGAAATAGATGGGGATAGGGGAGAAGAAAAAGTCCCATGCCTTGCGCAACGCATGGTCGTAAACGGGCATGGGCACCCCGCGGAAATCGCGGCAGAACCGCGCCACCGTCTCCACGTGATCCCATTCCCCAGGGGAGACGAAGGAGAGGAGGGAGACGTTATGCCGCTGGGAGAGGATGCGTACGCGGTTATAGATGATGATGGGACCGCCGATCACCCTCTGGTGGGGAAGGGTCTTGCAGATGAAAAGGATGTCCATGTTCCTCCCTTCGTAAGCGACGTGAAGCGGGAGGCCGCCGTAACCTCCCGCGTGCGCTCATACCGGCTTAACGGCTCAGAGCACATCGGTAGCGCCTAAGGCCGTCCATTCTCTGCCGCTCCTCCCGTCCGCGCGGAGGACGGGATGCGCAGCCCGGTTCCCCTGCTTTCCAGCTCTTTTTTATACCAATTGCGGAAAAGAGGAAACCACCGAAAGGGTGATGCCGCCAGGATAAACGTAGCCCATGGCATCTACTCCCGCGGGTGGCGAACGCATCGGCGCGCCGAAAGGGGAGCCCGAAAAGCGGCTCCCGCGCGCTTTGCGCCTGCGCATCGGCGAGCGCGTGACGGGCAGGCGTGAAAAAGCGCCCTGGAGTAATCCGCCGGCGAACGGCCGCCTGGCGCTTTTTATCCCCTGTCACGCAAGCAGGAAAGAAGCTGTTCAGGATGCTCGCCCACCACCTCCTCCCTTGCCCGCCGGAACCACGTTCAACCACACTATAGTAGAACCGGGACGCGCCATTATTCCATTGCGCCTTGGTCACGAAAGGTCCACCTATTATCCCATAGCGTTTCTGAATATTCGGTCAAAAACGATAACCATAAGCCTCTCTTTTCTGCTACAATCCTTGCGGACGCAAACACAGGAGGTGGTTGTCTTGCGGCTCTTGGTCACCGGGATATCCGGCTACCTGGGCGGGGTGGTATTGCGGTCCCTGGAGGACGAGCCTTCAGTGGAGGAGATAGTGGGAATCGACGTGCGGCCCCCCGCTACGGTGTCCCGCAAGCTGCGCTTCCGAGCGCTGGACGTGCGCGACCGCGCCGGGGTCAGAGAGGCCATGCGGGACTGTGACGCCGCCCTGCACATGGCCTTTATCCTGGACGAGATAAGGGACAAGGGCGAGACCCACGACATCAACGTCAACGGCTCCAAAAACGTCTTCCAGGCCTGTCTGGAGGCGGGAGTCCCATGGCTTATCCAGATATCCAGCATGGCCGCATTCGGAGCCCACCCCGACAACCCCTTTCCCTTACACGAGGAGGAATACCCCCGGGGCGACCCCCGTTGCTATTACTCCTACGGCAAGGCCGAGATCGAGCATTACCTGTACCGCCTCACCCAGCTGCACCCGGAGCTCGCGCTCACCATCCTGAGGCCGTGCGTGATCGTGGGCGAGGACATGGACAACACCGTATCCCGAATCTTCAGCCGCAGACTGGCCATGCGCCCCAGGGACTCGGACCCCCACACCCAGTTCATACACCAGGACGACCTGGCGGAGGCCATCCGCCTGGTGCTGCTCTCGGGAGCCCGGGGCATTTACCACGTCACCAGCGACGACACCATCGCCCTCTCGGAGATGACCAGGAGGGCGAACATGATCGCGCCGCGGGTATCCGCCGACTTGATGTGCGCGCTGGCGGACCTCGCCTTCCGGCTCCGCCTTTCGCCCATGTCCTCGCACTGGATAAACATGTTCCGCCACTCCATGGTGGGCGGTAACGATAAGATCAAGCGGGAGCTGGGATGGCGGCCCACATATACCTCGCGGGAGCTGTTCGAACTCGTCCTGAAGGCGGGGCGCATGGCAAAGGAGGGGCGGAGATGAGCGGGAGCGAAGAGCGTTACGACGTGGTGATCATCGGCGCCGGGGTGGCGGGGCTGGTCTGCGGGTGTTACCTGGCGCGGGCCGGCCGCAGGGTGCTGCTGCTCGAGCACGGCAACATGGTGGGCGGGAACATACAGGGCATCCGCCGTAAAGGCTTCTACTTCGACGCCGGATCGCAGTCCACGGAGAACGTGGGCATCCTCTTCCCCATACTGGAGGATCTTGGTATATTCGATCCCGGGCAATGGGAGCGCTCGGAATGGCGCTGGGTCACCCCAGACTGCGACGTCGCCCTGCGGGATTTCAAGCAGGTGCGCGAGGACTTCAAGGGCTTCTTCCCCGATTCCGCCGTGGACATAGACGCCTGGTTCGACTTCATCGAGCCGGGCTGCGAGATGATGCGCCGCCTCATGTCCGAGCCCTTTCCCCTGGTGCTGAGGGGCCGCGAGAAATACCGCGTCCTGGCGAGGATGACCCGAGTGGGGTTGCCCATGCTGGGGATGATGTCCGAGACCCTGCGCAGGTCGGGCAGCGATAAGGGAAGAGAGGTGTTCCGCGACCCGCGCCTCGCCTATCTTTTCGGTGAGTTCGGCGACACCAACATGCTTCTCTTCATGCATTACTCCTTCTGGTACAGCTTCCTCTACGACTACGTGTATCCCAGGGGAGGGCTTGCCGCCCTGGCGGAGATGCTGGCCGCGAGGTTCCGGGAGCTGGGCGGGGAGCTTCAGCTCTCCCGCACCGTGGACCGCGTGCTGACCTCGGGCGGCGCCGCGGTGGGGGTGGAGACCGCGGACGGCGAACGCTTCCTCGCCGACAAGGTAGTGAACACCGGAAACCCCAAGCGGCTGGTAACGGAGATGTGCGACCCCTCCCTGTTCCCGGCGCGCTACCGGGAGAGGATCAAGAACGCCCCCGTGAGCATATCGGTGATCACCGCCTTCCTCGGCCTGGACATGTCCGACGGAGAGCTGGCGCGGCACATGAAGACGCACCACGTGGTGCACTGGAGGACCTACTCCAACCGCCAGGACATCTACGACCCCGAGCAGCACCGCAAAGGATGGGCGCTCTTAAGCTGGTGTTCCATGCACGACAAGAGCCTGGCTCCCGAGGGCAAGAACTCCCTCATCGTGCAAATACCCGTCCCCTACGACTGGATGAACGGATGGGGCACGGGCTCATCCGACCCCACGGCGCGGAACCAAGCCTACCGCGCCCTGAAAGAGCGGGTGCTGGAGGACGTCATCGCGGACAGCGAGTACGTCCTGCCCGGGCTGCGCGACAAGGTCGCCTACCGCGAGCTGGCGACCCCCCGCACCCTGGCCAGGTACACCCTCAACCCCCAGGGCTCCATCATGGGCTGGTCATACGACATGTACAACACCCCCCTGTTCGGGCGCTTCGGGAGGTTCGCCACGCCGGTGAAGAACCTCTACATGGCGGGACACTACTCCGTCTGGCCGGGGGGCATCGTGTTCAGCGCCCTCTCCGGAAAGCTGGTCGCCGAGGGCATGTACGAGGGCTTCGCAAGGGCTTTGCTCCTGTAATAGCAAATCGGCCTTTACGCAAGCGAGCGGGCTTCGACTACAATCCTTCCTCTTCTCGCGTGAAGGAAGCGGAGGAGGCCTGGACAAGGCCTTGTCGCCGCGCGCGCCTTCATATGGACCGAAAACGCCGCGCGCCTTCAGGGTCGGGTAACCGAGCCCCTTTTCACCCCAGGCGGCGAGGGGGAACGAAAACCTGCCGTATTCCCGTCCTCTGCAGGGCAAGCGCCCCGCCGGCGCAGTGGTAGGAGCATACCCCGCAGCCGATGCATTTGGAGACGTCGATCACCACCGCGTCATCACCAAGGGAAAGGGCCTCCATGGGGCACATGTCCACGCACACCCCGCAGGCGTTGCACGTCTCCCGGTCCACCGTCGCCATGTAGGAGGTGTAGGTCTGCATGGGGGCCGCCCCGCGGTAGTAGAGCTCGAAGGTGCCGCAGCAGCACTTGCAGCAGTTGCAGATGGCGAACTCGTCTCTTTCCAGGTCGTTCTTCTCGTGGAAGAACTTGTGCACCAGCCCCGCCTCCTCGCACTCCTTGAGGATCCTCTTGGTCTCCTCGCGGGAGATCTCCTTGCCGAACCCGTAGTCGATCATGAACCTCGCCGAGCGCCCGAAGGTGAGGCAGTTCACCTTCTCCTCCGTCACCTCGCACGGCTTGCCGAGGAGGTCCTTGTGGTGGCGGCAATAGCAGTGGCTTACGGCGAAGGTGTCGAACTTGTCCACGATCTCCATGGCATCCTCCAGGGGCATGACGCCTTCCCCCTTCACGTCCACCTCGCACTCCACCGGCACCACCCGGGTGATAGGGGGTATGACCTTCAGGGCCTCGACCACGTTGTCGTAGTTTGCCTGCACCATCTGCGACAGCTCCTCGAAAAGCCTCTCGAAGAGCACCGCGAGCTTTTTCTCCTTCTCCCCTTTCTCCCCGCGCACCATGGTCAGCTCGAAAAGACCGGGGAAGGGCGGCATGAGGGTATATACCTCCACCCCCGTGCTCTTGCTGGTGGTGACCATCAACGCGCCCTTGTGCAGCAGCCCGTCCAGCATGGACGCCAGCTCCTCCTCGCCCATGTCGCAGCGCTCCCTGATCTCCGCCATGTTCAGGGATGGTTTGGTGAAGATATGGATGAAAGCGGCCTCGTCCTCGCTCAGGATGGTGCGCAGCAGCTCGATCAGGGTGTCATTCACGGGCATGGGCACCGGTCCCGCCGCGATCATGGCCGTCGCCGCCTTCGTCCAGACCTTCTCGGACATAGCTACCTCCCTTATAGCCGTGGGCCTAAACACGGCGCGGCTGCTCTCGTTTCCCGAGGATATGCCTCCCTAATAGCCGTGGGCCTTCCGGATGCGCATGGGCACACCGCCATCCGCGCCTCCGAGCCATGCGCGATCAGCGAGGCGGATTCCGGATCCTCCCTTGAGCTCGTGGCCACCTGAACCACGGCAAACCTTGCATCAGCCGCGCTCTCCCCATCTTTTCCGGCTGAGAAACAATGACCGGAAAAAGGATACGGAATACACTTCTCAAGCCTACTACGCGGGACATGCGGGCTCAAGGGGCTGTCTGGGTGCGGAGAGGCGAAGGAAAGATGTGTGTTGGGCGGGGGGACTCCTGATTAAGGCGCCGGAGGAACCCGCTCCCGCGTCCATGCCGACGCTGACGGCGGGGATATCCTTCCTGCATGGTGAAGCGCTGCCCCGCGCTAGCTATCATGTTGGGCCAGGAAAAAGCCTTCGAGCGACCGCTCCAGCCTCTCGCGCGCATCATCCCTCCCGATGCCGGCGACGATGACGTTCGCGCTCAAGGTAAGGGGGGATCCCGCGCGCAGCGGGCCGCCCCGGAAGCGCGGCTGGGTGCGCAGGGAGGTGAGGCTGAAGAAGAGAGGAGACGGGCCGCCGTCTTCAAGCATGCCTTTGATGTGGCCCACCATGGCGCCGCCGTCCCTCCGCAGCGCTTCCGCGTAGGCGGAGAGGAATCCCCGCAGCGCCTTCTCGGGCGCCGCGCCGCCCACAGGAACGAGTTCCCTGCGCAGAGAAAGGGTCACGAAATCGTCAGCATCCACGACGATACCCCCTTCCCTCCTATGTAGGTGAAGCGGACACCGGGTATTCCGTTACGCGCCCGCCCGCATCCAAGACCGCACCTTCTCCGCCACCAGATCGAGGTTGGTCCCCTCGAGCGCCGACGCCGTGACCACCGCGGCCGCGGGATTCAGATCCGCGATCCTGCGCTCCACCGCGGTGTCCGGTCCGCCGACCCCGCTGTCCGCCTTGTTCAAAACCACCAGGTCTGCTTGCCGGAGCTGGTTGATCACGAAGGGGATGGGCTCCTCCAGGTAGAGCTCGCGCCGCTCCAGGTCCGCAAGGGTTATGACCATGGTCCCCTCAAGCTCCCGGAAATATCTCTCCAGGGTCTCCAGGATGCTCTCCACCCTGGCCAGCCCCGACACCTCCAGGATGACGCAATCGGGGTCGAGGGTGGAGGCGATCTCCCGCAGCGCCACCACCAGGTCGCCCGCGAGCTGGCAGCACACACAGCCGGAGAAGAGCTCCCTCACCTGCAGCCCCTGCCCGGATAGGAACGCCCCGTCGACGCTTATCTCGCCCACCTCGTTCTCGAGGATCACGAAGCTTGGGCCTTCCGCGGACGCCAGCCGGCGCGTCAGCTCCAGCAGCAAGGTGGTCTTGCCGGAGCCGAGGAACCCCGATACGATGATCAGCTTCATCGATCCTCCACGCTTCGCCCGGGAGCCGAGCGTCAGATATCCCGTCAGGATCGGCCTCCCACGGTAACGGCTGCCCGCCGGCCTCCTCACGCCAAGTATAAAGGTTGAGATTGAGTTGCGGGATCGGGGAGTGCGCTTTCAGGAAGGCGAGAGAGGTGCTGCGGGCCGTAGACCCCTTTTAATACGGGCTCCATGGAGGGGAACGCCCTTCAGGCGAACGCTTCCGCGAACCGCGGCCATGCGCCTCCCCGCGCCGTCCGGAGCCGCCCTGGTCTCGCGCCAGGCCTCCCCACGGAGATGGACAGGTACTGCCATCGCCTCGTCGAGGAGGTGGGCAAAGGAGGAGGCGATATCGGGGGCGGGGTCCTTTACCCTACAATTGCGTGCGCAGCTCGCGCTTGAGGATCTTCCCTATGGAGCTCTTGGGAAGGGCCTGCATTATGCGCACCTCCCGGGGCCGCTTGAAGGAAGGCAGGCGCTCGGCGCTGAAGGAAAGGATCTCCTCCGGCGTGGCCTCGACCCCCGGCTTCAAGGCCACACAGGCCACTATGTCCTCCCCGTAGTCGGGATCGGGTACCCCGATCACCGCCGCCTCCGCCACCGCCGGGTGCTGGTAGAGGACCTCTTCGATCTGGGTGGGCATGATGTTCTCGCCCCCCTTGATGATGATGTCCTTCTTGCGGTCGGTGATGTAGAGGTAGCCGTCCCGGTCCAAATAACCGATGTCGCCGGTGTGCAGCCAGCCGTCGCGCAGGGCCTCGGCGGTCTCCTCGGGGCGCTTGAGGTAGCCCTTCATCACCTGCGGCCCTCGAATGACCACCTCGCCTATCTCCCCCGGCCCGAGCTTGTTGCCCTCCTCGTCGAATATGGCCAGCTCCATGTTGTCATACGCCTTGCCGGTGGAGCCGTCCCTCCATTCCATGCTGGGGCGCAGGCACGCCCCCATGCCCGTGGACTCCGTGAGCCCGTAGAGCTGGCGCATGGTGCAGCCGAACTTCTCCATGAAGGCGCGCCGGAGCTCCAGGGGCAGGGGCGCGGCGCCGGCGATGCAGTCCTTAAGCGAGCTGGTGTCGTACTTGTCCACGTTGGGATGGTTGAGGATGAGCGAATACATGGTGGGGACGGCGGGGAAGAAGTTCACGCGGTGGCGTTCTATGAGACGCAGGCACTCCTCGGGGTCGTACCAGCGCATCATGACCGCCTTGCCCTCCGGGAACTCGTTGAAGTTGGCGGCGTTCATGGCCCCCACGCCGTAGATATGCGCCAGCGGCAGGCACATCAGCCCTATCTGGGGCTCCTTGACCTCGTTGGCGCGGTAGGCGCTCTCGGCGGAGGTGATGAGATTCTCGTGCGTGAGCATCACCCCTTTGGGCTTGCCGGTGGTCCCCGAGGTGTACATGAGCATGGCCACCTCGTCCCCATCCCGGTCCACCACGTCCAGCGCGGCGGGGTTCTCGGAGAGGAGCCGCTCGTATGAAAGGGTGCGCTCCCCGTCCTCTCCCCCCACCACGATGACGTGGCGCACTCTCTCCAGTCCCTCCACCGCCTCCAGGATCTTGGGGGCGATGATGGCGTCGGTGATCACCGCCACCGTCTCCGAATCCTCGAGGATGAAGCGCATCTCCGGGGCGGTGAGCACGAAGAGTATGGGAAGGGCCACGCCGCCCATGGCGAAGATAGCGTTGAAGGACTCGAATACCTGCGGGCAATTGGACATGGTCACCGCCACCACGTCTCCCTCGCCGATACCCAGGCCCCTTAACGCCCTCTCCAGGCGACCGGAGCTGTCCCTGAGCTCGGTGTTGTAATACTCGCGGTCCTCGAAGACTATGGAAGCGACCTCCCCCACTCTCTGGTAATACTGCTCACCCAGCATGGCGACGTTCATGGCAAACCCCCTTTATCGCCTCACCATCTTCCCCCTGCGGGCATCTGATCCTTCGACCTTGCAATATAAGGCAACATGATCCGCGCAGTACCTGTTCAACCGCACGCGATCTCGGAGTTACGCCTTTCGGACCCGTTGCCCCGTCGAGACCGACCATCCCCTCTGAATATACAACAGTTTCCCGATAACTGAAAGCATTATTAACTAAAAAGTATCTTGTGCTTACCGATATCAAAGGCGCCTTGTCTCTAAATATTCCCATTCCCAAACCTCCGTTAACAATCGCGGATTTGCGCGAGAAAGTCCTCAACACCTTTAAAGGCACCGACGCAACGGCCGGGCCTGGGTCTGAAGGGCTAAAGCGACATGCCGTTTCGACCTTATACGTGCCGTGGGATCGATGGCCACAAGTCCGTTCTCTCGCAAGCCTTGAGCCTCCGGGTTTTGCCATGATCGCTTCATGGACAAGCGGCACGGATGACCATGTGTCGAGAGCCGGTCCAACATGCCTTTCCTATGATCATCGCGAGTTCATGGAAGGGGCCTCGAGTCCCAGGGTTCCGGCAGCATGCTGGACCTAAAGGTTGAACCGCGCTAGCGGATTTGCTACCATGCGGTATATACGGGGGATATCGGTAAACGGGGGATGCTTGCAGCCGCCGGCGCATGGGAGAGACCGATCCGCTCGCCCATACGTTATGATGCGATTCGTCCCCAACGGCAAACAGGCCTCTCCGTAGTTCTTTCTACCGGCAGCATGTGGTGGCCCATATCGCCGTGGCGGAAAGAGTTGCGCAAGGCCTGCCGCTCAAGCATCGATCCCTCGTGCTTGCATACAGCTGAAAGCGAACGACCACTGGGTGAAGATCAGGAAAGTCGGTGCGCTGGAGGGGTCTGGTGTTGAGAAAAACGTTTTCTCAAACACGCGAGGCGGCGAGCCGGAGTTTACGGGTTTATGCGGGAAGCGAAAGCAATAAGGAGGGGACGGCGATGGTGGCGATGAAGGGTTTTGCTGCGAGGAGAAGGCTTTTTCTCAATTCCGCCCTCGTTATAGCGGTCGCCTTGCTCATGGCGACGGCGATGGCGCCGGTACCGGCGGCGCCGGCCCAGGCACCGCCGCCCTTTACCCCCGCCACCTTCGACCTCTTCAGCATGTTCTCCCAGCAGGCGCTTTCACCCGCCACCGGGAGGACCGTCACCTGGATGCCGGTGGAGACGCGCAACATCTCCGGCAATGGGGACTGGACCTGGCTTTCGGTGAAGACGGAATCTCCTTATTTTAACGCCTTCGTGTTCCCATCCCTGGTGAAGCCCTCAGGTCCCCAGGGCAAGGTAAAATCGTGGGTGCTGGTGACCTGCTCGCCCTCCACGCCTTCCGGCACCGTGGGTTACTTCAAGGTCACGGCGACGCGCGGGGCGGAGAAGCACCGCGTGTGGCTGAAGGTAACCTCCCTCGATTCACAGCCGGCGCTGGAGAACTCGCCCGGCGACGTCCTCGCCGGGCAGGGCTACCGCAAGCCGCTGCTGCAGGCCTATACCGGCGCCCCCCTCACCTGGTGCCTCGCGGCCACCAACCATGGGGGCGGCACCGATACCTTCCCCCTCACCTACCGCGCCGACTTTCCCTGCAAGGTCAGGTTCACCGACGGCGCCGGCAGGGAAATAGACCGGGTGACCTTG